>JBIKNS010000136.1:0-6049 GCA_044358545.1 Phycisphaerales bacterium
CCCCTGCGCATCCACGGTCACCGTTCTTGACCACACCGGAATGCGGTGCCCCCACCACAGCTGCCTCGAGATGCACCAGTCGCGGATGCCCTCATGCCACTGCTGGAAGGTGCGCGCGTAGCGCGGCGGGAAGAATCGCAGCTCGCCATCGCCAGCGCGAGCGGGCATCCCGGCCACGCTCGGGGGCAGCGCGCCGTCGATCTGCTCCGGAGCCATCGCGCGGAGCGCCGCACCGCGGAGGCGATCGTCGGTGACGCGCACGTACCACTGGTCGGACAGGTAGGGCTCGACGGGCACATGCGAGCGGTAGCTGTGGCCGACGCTGTGGCGATACGGCTTCGCGTCCTCAAGCAGGCCGTGCGCACGGAACCAGTCGACGATGGCCTCGCGCGCCGCCTCCCGTGACATGCCGACGAACGCGCGGGCATCGGCGGACACGTCAGTCCACCCATGCCGGTCGCTGATCGATGCATCGGGCGCCATCACGTTGACCGCCGCAAGGCCGTGACGCACGCCAATCTCCCAGTCGTTGGCGTCGTGCGCGGGCGTCACCTTGAGGAACCCGGACGCGAACTGCGCCTTCGGGTCGGAAGGATCGCCGCCGAGCGACACGGGCATCACCACGTACTCATCCTCGACGATCGGGATCACGCGGCCCACGATCGGCAGCCGTACGCGCTTGCCGCGCAGCGCCGCGGCGCGGGGGTCCTTGGGATTCACCGCGACGCCCGTATCGCCGAGCATCGTCTCGGGACGCGTCGTTGCCACCGTGATGTGCCCCGACCCGTCCTCGAGCGGATAGCGGAGGTACCAGAAATGGCCGTCCACATCCTCCATCTCCACCTCGTCGTCGGCGAGCGCCGTCTGGCTCACCGGATCCCAGTTCACGAGGCGCTTGCCGCGGTAGATCAGCCCGTCGCTGAAGAGCCTGAAGAACGCCTCGCGCACGGCTGCGGTGCACACAGGATCCATCGTGAAGCGAACGCGCTCGTAGTCGCACGATGCACCCATCGACCGGAGCTGCTCGAGGATGACTGCCTCGTACTCGTCCTTCCACTCCTGCACCTTGGCGACAAACGCCTCCCGGGAGAGGTCTGTGCGCCGGATGCCCTGCTGGAGGAGCCGCTTCTCGACCACCGTCTGCGTGGCGATGCCCGCGTGGTCGGTCCCGGGCATCCACATCGCATTGGCGCCCCGCATCCGCGCGACGCGCACAAGCGCATCCTGCAGCGTGTTGTTGAGGGCGTGCCCGAGGTGCAGCGCGGCCGTCACGTTGGGCGGCGGGATGAAGACGGAGTACGGCGTGCCCGGATCGCGCGGCTCCGCGTGGAAGCAGCGCTCGGCCGCCCAGCGTTCGAGGCATGCGGGCTCGTGCTCGCGCGGCGAGTACGCTTTGGCGAGCGTCCTTTCAGCCATGGGTTCCGAAGTCTACCGACGATGGCCGCGTGCACGCGGCGGACGGCGCGCGGTCGCGTGCCTCTGCGTGACGGGTGCGCTCTGCGCGTGCGGCGATCCTGGCGCTGCGCCTGCGCCCCGCTCGGGCAGAGCGCTGGCCGAAGGCAAGGATGCCGATGCGGAGCGCACGGCGCTCGAGGCAGCCGAGCGGTACGTCAGTTCCGGCGATCCGGGCAGCGCACGAGCCATCGTGATGCGACTGCTTGAGCGCGGCGAGAGCGCCGCGGCGCTCGACATCCTGGCGCGCTGCGAGTTGCTTCGTGCCGAGGATGCCGAGCAGGACGATGTGGCGGCGGTGGCGCTTGCTGCGGCTGCCGACGCGTACCGCCGTGCTGCGGCAGCCTCGCCTGGCGATGCGGCGCGTGCAGCGCGCGCCGCGATGGCGACGGATCAGGCGGGCGAGTCCACGCTTTGCATCGAGCTCTATGGCCAAGCGCTCGAGTGTGACGCAGCGTCGGTGCAACTGAGGGTCTTCCTCGGGTTCGCGCTCGCGCGCGAGGGTCGCATCGCCGATGCCGAGCGCATCCTTGAACAAGCCGCGGCGCTTGCGCCTGATTCCCCGTGGCCCATCGCAGGGCTGTCCGCCTGCGCCATCCGCGCGAAGGATCCGCAGCGCGCCCTCAAGCTGGCGCAGCGGGCGCGCGTGCTCGGACCGGATGACCTGTCGGTACGTGTGGCCGAGAGCCAAGCCCTCCGCGCCTGCGGAAGAGCGCCCGATGCGCTCTCGCTCATGCTTGCGCTCGAGCCGGCACGGCGCCTCTCGCCCGAGGCGGTCGCGGAGATCGCACTCTGCCATGAGGCACTAGGGCAGCCCGCTGACGCTGCGCACGCATGGGAGGAGCTGGCGCAGTCACCCACTGGGATGCGTCACGCTGCGCTTGAGGCTGCCCGCTGGTGGGACACCGCCGGAGATGCCGAGCAGGCGCGGAGCTGGCGCAACACGGCCGCGAGAATCCCGCGCAAGGCTCGACCAGCCAGACCGCCGGGCGCACCCTGACGGGTCTCGCGCGGCCGCCCGCAGGACGCCCGACGGCGCACCTGCCGCAGCCATGCAGTGCACCTACCGCAGCCAGCGTCCGCCGTCGATCCTGATGGATTCGCCTGTCACGTAGTGCGCATCAAGGGCAAGCCAGCGTACGCACTCAGCCGCATCTTCTGGAGTGCCTGGACGACCAAGCGGAATCCTTGACTCGTACCGCTGCCGCATGTCCGCGGGCGCGCTATCCGGCCATGCCACGACCCCAGGGGCCACTGCGTTCACCCGAACATCAGGCGCCATCTCGACGGCAAGGGACCGGACGAGCGCATCGAGGCCTGCCTTGCTCGCGAAGTACGCAGCGTGTGCCGCATAGGGGCGTCCCTCAAGGTGCATGTCGGTCATGCAGATCACTGCGCCCCGCCCGCGCAACGCGCTCTGGCGAAGCGAGTGATGCGTCGCCTGAGTCAGCAGCAAGGGCGCGGTGACGTGCACGCGCAGGTGGCGCTCGACGCGCTCAGCAGTGATCTCGCCAAGCGGCTGTGGCTCGTACAGGCTCGCGTTGTGCACCAGTACGTCAACGCCCCATTCGTTGAGCTCCTTGCCTACCCGCTGCACCGCGTCAAGATCCACGAGGTCCAGTGCAACCGAACGGTGTGCCGCCGAATGGCCATGCGGCGACGCTGCAGAATCATCTCCGCACATGGCGATGGTCTGCGCGGCACCAGACTCGTCCGACCGCCAGGTGACCACCACCTCAAGGCCTGCACGCGCAAGTGACCGTGCAATCGCACGACCCACACGACCAGAACCGCCTGTGACCACCGCATGCGGACGCCGGGCGCTCATGTGCGGTCCTCCTCGCGCGGCGGCACCGGCATGCGCCGACCAGCCTCGCTCCATGCGTCGGCAGGCGCCTCGCCCGCCTTGCCCAGGCGGTCGAGGGAAGTCCGCAGGTGCGCACGTGAGTCGCGCCCACCTATCGCTGTGCGGCGCGCCGCAATGGCGAGCATGATCGCACCGACCACCGCGATCATCAGGATGACCGCCATCGCGACGGCGCTGACGCCAAAACTGACGTCGGCGCCCGACGGCGGCGCGGTGGCAAGCAGCATGCGCAGGTGGGACACCATGCGCAGTATTACCATCGCCCGACCGCGATGGCTCCGGATCCCCGCCCCCAACTGTCCCTTGAGGAACGGGTTGTGGCGCGCCTGCACCTCAAGCGCCACCTTCGGCGGCTGCTGCTGGGACGCCGCCGCATCGCCATCGCGCTGATGGCAGCGGTTCTGACCACCGCAGGCCTTCTCGCCGACGGCCGCGTGGTGCGCGTAGCTCTCGAGTCGGTCTTCTCCTCCGCCGTCGGGGGCTCGTTCACCATCTCGACTTTCCGATGGACCGGCTGGGGTAGCGCACGCCTCACCGGCATTCGGCTGCGAGCCCCGGGATGGGATGGGCCCGCCGGGGAGATTGCGGCGCTGGACTCGATGGACGTGGACGTCGATGTGCTTCCGCTGCTCGCCGGTCGGGTCATCATCAGGGATCTTGATGCCACAGGCCTTCGTCTTCGCCCTTCGGAGCACCCCACAAACGGGGAGCTGAGCGTCTTTGCGCTCGCCCCCACGGCTGGCGGCGACGGTGCGCTCGGTATCGGTGCGCTTCGCGTGGAGCGGGCCACGCTGACCGATGCGCAGGCAAGCGTGCAGCGGATGCTTGGGGACATGCCAGTGCCCGTGGCGAACTTCCGCTTCACCGCCAGCATCGAGCCAGCACCAGAGGCTCCCGGCATCTCCAACCTTGTGCTCGCCGGACTTGACTCGGATATCCGCCTCACCGGCACGATCGACCAGCGCACGCGTGCCTTCAACGCGACCCTGACAGGATTTTCGCTCAGTGACGACCTGCTGGTGTGCCTGCCGCTCGAGGCGCGCGTGATGGCCGAGCAGATCGACCCCCGCGGCACGCTGAATCATGCGCAGCTCGGGTGGTCGCCCGCCTCAGGATTCAGTGCATCGGCCCAAGTCTCGAACTTCGAAGCCACGGCACCGGACCTCGGCATCGAGGACTTCTGGATGCGATTGGAGCTTGGCCGCGCGGTGCCCGCGACTGGCGCGCCACGGCTGCAGATTGACACCGCAAGCATCGCGCTCAACAGGGACACGCTGACGGTGCGCGACCTTTCTGGGAGCGTTCTCTCGTCGAAGGCAGCGCTCGGGGGACCGCGCATGCCGGTCACCGCGTCGCTGTCCATCGACTTCGGCAAGGGCGTGCTCAAGCCGTTTGAGTGGGAGAGCAGGACCCAGTGGATCGAGGAGGTCCTAAATGTGGCTCCCTTCGAGCTGGGCATGCGGATCGACGGGTTTCGCGTTGGCGTCACGAGCGCGTCCCAGTCGGTGGAGCTGCCGCGCGCTGTTGCCGAGTTTTTCGAGTACTTCAACCTCCGCCAGTGCAACTTCGACGTGTCGGCGACGGTGAAGCGCGGCCATCCGACGGTGAGCGCCGACGGGACGCCGCAGCCGGGCAGTGTCTCCACGCAGGCAGCACTGTTCCTGCGTGATACGGTCGGGGCGTTCTCGGAGTTCCCCTACCTGCTCGAGGGCGTGCAGGGCCGGGTCGTGTTCAACGACCTCGAGGCGCGTGTCGAGCAGCTCTCCGGGCTAGGCAGCGACGGTTCGAACGTGACCATCACCGGCCTGATCACGCCTGCGCGGGATTCCGCCGCGGTGGACCTGAAGATCACTGGCGTGAACGTCCCCATTGACGACAGGCTGATCGCGTCCTTCGACGAGTCGGCGGCGGCACTGTCCCGCTCGCTGTTCTCGACAGCGAGTTTCCTCGGCCTGCAGCGTGCAGACATGCTCCATGCGCGCAGCCAGCGCGATGCGCTCCGAGCCGCCCAGATCGCTGCGGAGGCGGAGGTCACGCGGATGCAGTCGCCTGAGAGCCAGGCCTCGGCAGCCGACATCGCGGAGGCGGCCGGTCGCGCGGCGAGTCTGCGCCGGCAATTGGAGCTCGGCGCCTTCTCGCCCGGGGGCATCGTCGACTTCACGGTGAATGTGACGTATGACGGCGGCGCCGACTCGCTTGCCGATATCGCCGGCTCGATTGACCTCAAGGATGTGCGCCTGTTGCCGTCGGCATTTCCGTTGCCGGCGATGGTTGGTGCGGGCGCATCCGTTGGAGGTCCGGTCCCGCCTGCGCGCATCACGCTCGTGCCGGAGCGCATCTCGATCGATGCACCAGGCATCCGCTTCCGCACCATCTCGGGCGGCAGCGGGCTGATTCAGGGGCATGTGGACGTGATCAAGTGCGGCACGACTCGCCAGTTCGCCGCTGACATCGATTTCACCCTCGCGGAGGAGCCCATCGGTCCGCTGCTCCTCGCCGCAATCCCGCCGAGGGGCGACAACGACGCGGCAGGATGGCCCGGCGAGCGGCTGAGCGAAGGTGGCAAGGTGCTCGACGCGCTGGGACTGCGCGGACTCGTCTCGGCGCGGGGCTCCATCCAGACGGATGCCGCACAGCCGCTCGACCCGGATGTGGCCGTTGACGTGTGGATCGTGCAGGGTCATGTGCAGCCGAACCCGCAGATGAGCGAGTCGATGTCCGCAAGCGGTC
>JBIKNS010000137.1:0-6012 GCA_044358545.1 Phycisphaerales bacterium
GGTGATGGAGTCCCTGGGGATCGCCCCGGACCCCACGAGCCTCCACCACCAGATGCTCCAGCGCATGCTCGCGGCCGCGAGCCTTGCAGGCATGCGTGAGTCCCACCAGATGATCCTCGCGCAGCCCAAGAACGAGATCGTGGTGCGCTTTCCGGTACTGATGGATGACGGCCACCATCGGATGTTCACGGGATTCCGCGTGCAGCACAACGACGCGCTCGGTCCCTACAAGGGAGGACTCCGGTTTACGCCCCGGCTCTCGGTCGAGGAGCTCAAGGGCCTCTCGATGATGATGACACTCAAGTGCGCGCTGCTGCGACTGCCCTTCGGTGGCGCATGCGGCGGCGTTGACTGCGACCCGCGCGTGCTCTCTCGCGAGGAGGTCAAGCGCATTGTCCGGCGGTACTCGGTGGCGATCTCGCACCAGCTCGGTCCCGACTACGACATTCCCGGTCCCGAGATGGGCACCGATGCGCAGATGATGGCGTGGTTCGTCGACACGGCGGCGCAGATGACGCCAGACCGTGCGCGGCAGGGGATGTCGCCAGTGGTGACCGGCAAGCCGCCCGAGATCGGCGGCATCGTGGGGCGCTCGTCGGCGGTGGGCCAGGGATTCGTGCATGCGGTGCGGGAGATGCTGCCGGACTTTGGACTTTCGCTTGATGGGCTGACGGTCTCGGTGGCCGGGTTCGGCCGCATCGGCTCGCAGATCGCGCGCATGCTGTCGGCGGAGGGTGCGCGGATCGTGGCGGTGCACGAGAGGCGCGGGGGCTGCGTGTCCTCGGAGGGCATCGACCCTGCAGCGCTCAACGAGCACATGCGCCAGCATGGCACCGTCGCAGGGATCGCCGGGACCACCGCGGTGGACGAGGAGGGCTTCTACCGGACGCGCACGGACCTGCTCGTGCTGGCGGCGCGCGAGCGCATGATCGACGCGCAGCGCGCGGAGTGGATCGCCTCCCCGATCGTCGCCGAGGCAGCGAATCTGCCGTGGACTCCCGAGGGCGATGACGTGATGCTGCGCCGTGGCATCGATGTGCTGCCCGCGATCGTGTGCAACTCCGGTGCAGTCGCCGGCAGCTGGCTCGAGTGGACCCAGAACCGCACGTACATCCCGTGGACGCCTGCCGAGTACGAGGAGCGGCTCGAGCAGCTTGTGGTGCTCGCTGTGCGCCGCATGAAGCTGGCGGCGATCCGCCACGAGTGCGACTGGCGAACGGCTGCGTATGCCGCAGCTCTTGAGCACCTTTCGCGCGTGTACGAGCTGCGCGGCATCTTTCCGTGAACCTGAGCGCAGGCGCCCCCTGCGCACTTGGAGGACCGACTGTGCCAACGATCTTCACCAGGATCATCAACGGCGAGATCCCGTGCCACCGCATCCATGCCGACGAGCACGTGTTCGCGTTCCTGGACATCGCGCCGCTCTCGCGCGGCCATGCGCTGGTGGTGCCGCGCGAGGAGTGCGCGATGCTGCACGAGCTCAGCGATGCCTCGGCTGCGGCGCTGGGCCGGGCGCTGCCGCGTGTGGCGCGAGCCGTGATGGCAGCCACGGGCGCGAGCCACTACAACATCCTGCAGAACAACGGGGCGCTTGCCCATCAGGCCGTTCCGCATGTGCACTTTCACGTCATCCCCCGGTTTCCCGACGGCTCCGGCCTTGGCATCCGATGGGAATCCCGATCCCTCGATGCTGCGGACGGCGCGGCGCTCGCCGCGCGCATCGCGGCGGCGCTTGGAAGCTGAGCGCCACTTCGTGGACCGCCTCGCCGGATGACGTCATGATGAGCGACCTTGCCGGTGCACGTGCATTCTGGGATGCGCACTGCGCGGCAGCATGCGCAGCGATGGTCCGGTCAGCGCTCGCGGAGGACCTTGGCGAGGGCGGAGACGTCACGACCGAGACCGTGGCGCAGGTGCGCGGCATCGAGTTCCGAACTGATGCGCGAATCGTGGCGCGCGAGACGTGCACCGTCTGCGGGATCCGCGCAGCCGAGTTCGCCTGCACGCAGCTGGGTGCATCGTTCGAGGCCGCATGCAGCGATGGTGTGGCCATCCGTGAAGGCACCACTGTCGCGCGTGTGCATGGCCCGCCTGGTGCGGCACTCGCCGCAGAGCGCACGCTGCTCAACATCCTCGGCCTCCTGTCGGGCACCGCGACGCTGACCCGTGCCTTTGTCGACTGCGTGACCGGCACGCGGGCATCCGTCATGGACACCCGCAAGACCGTGCCGGGCATGCGCGCGCTGCAGAAGTACGCGGTGCTGTGTGGGGGCGGCACGCCGCACCGCATGGGCCTGCACGACGCGTTTCTGGCGAAGGACAACCACCTTGCGGGACTCGATCCCGCAGGCATCGCGTCGCTGGTCCTGCATTGCGCTGCACCGGCCCGCGCACGGGGAGCGCGATTCGTCGAGTGCGAGGTGGACTCGCTCGAGCAGCTCGACGCCCTTCTCTCGCTCGAGGAGGGCATCCTCGACATCGCGCTGCTCGACAACTTCGCCTGCGACGCGCTCTGCGAGGCGGTGGCGCGGCGCAACCGGCGTGCGCCGCACCTGAGGCTCGAGGCGAGCGGCGGCATCACGCTTGAGACTGTGGCCGACGTGGCGCGCACGGGTGTGGACCGAATCTCGGTGGGCGCCCTCACGCACAGCGTGAGATCCGTGGACTTCGGGCTTGACACGCCGTGACGCCCGCGCCGGCGCCAATCGAGGTCTGGCCAGACCGGCTTGAGGCAGCGGTGGCCGGTTGCGCGACGCTCGGCAGGGTCGTCGTGCTGCGCGAGACGGGATCGACACAGGATCATGCGCGCGGGCTTCCCGCCGGCACGGTCGTCATCGCGTGGCGCCAGACGCATGGTCGGGGTCGGCTCGGACGCACATGGGCGGACACAGGCACGGACGGCCTTGCGATCAGCATGAACCTGCCGGCATGGTTGACCGACAGGCTTGCCGGATGCGCCGCGGTTGCCGCATGCGAGGCCGTGGAGCAGGCCACGCTCGATGCGGGGCGCGGCATGCCGCCGGTACGGATCAAGTGGCCCAATGACCTTTGGCTCGAGGGCCGCAAGCTTGGGGGCATCCTCATCGAGCAAGACGCCGTGCGGGCGACGGTCGGCATTGGCATCAACGTGCTGCAGCGGGCGTTCCCGGAGTCGATCGAGAAGACGGCGACGAGCCTTGCGATCCACGGATTCGCCGTCGACCGCCTTGATCTGGCGTGCCACGTCGTGCAGCGGATCGATGCATGGGTCTCTGCCGATCCCGAGCGCATGGTCCAGGAGTACGCGTCCCGAGATGCGCTGGCCGGCACGCGATGCAGCCTTGCGACGCCCGATGGTGTCGTGGAGGGGCTCGTGCTCAGCTGCGATCCGCGGATGGGCATGCGCATCCGCACCAGCTCGGGTGACCGCACGCTCCCGGCCGCCAGCACGAGTGTGCTCGCGTCGCTTGACCGAGCGTCCGCGTGACGTGCATGCGCGGGGGCGACCCGCGGGATCTGGGGGATGCGGTCTGATATGGTGTGGCGGTATGGCGGCGCTGAAATGGACATCCGTGGCGATCGCGCTGGCAGCGGCGTGCGCGCCTCGGTCATCAGCGGATGGTGGTCCCGCTGACGCTGGTCAGCTGACGTCGGACCGGATCATGGGTCGCGGAGCGCAGCCTTCGTCAGCTGCTTCGCCCGCGACTCGCGAATCGCAATCGGTAGCCGCCGGCGATCGCAGTCCGCGCGGTCCCGGCAACTCGCGCGACCTGCCGATGCCTCCCTCAGGCCAAGACACGACAGTCATGCAGCCTGTCGAACCAGGTGTTGCTGACCGTGGCGCGCTGGCCGCGAGCCTTCGCGAGATGCCGATCACGCTGCGTGTGCCCGGGGCGTTTGAGAATGTGTATCCCGTGCCAGGCAGGCCTGGGCTCTTCTTCAGGGCGCAAGGCGCGCTCTACATGGTCTTCGACGAGGCGACCTACCGCTTCTACAAGGGAACCCGATACGTGACGATCCCGCCGGGCGCCGTCTTCTATGTCGGTAAGCCCGATTGGAGCACCATCCCGGCTCCGTGGTTCCGTGGAGCCGACTCGGACGAGCCCGATCCGGGCGGAGTGCAACCTGCCGGCGGGAGTGCGGTCGCTCCACTGCAGGCGCAAGTCGATGCGGAAGTCGACCCGCCCGGGCAGAGCCCTGAGCGGCTGCGTGCCGATGGGCGCGTGCCGGTGCGTCGCGCCGATGTGGGTGGCGAGCTCGGGCGTGTGCCTGGCCATCAGATCGGCTTTGGTGCGGTCGGCGCCGCACCGGAACCGCTCGATCCCGGGCGCGCTGCGCTGGCGAAGCGAACGGTGGAGGAGCGCGAGCGGGATGCCGCAGCGCCGCACGCGCCCGATGCGGCGGCGCTCGCCGGTGTCCTGCCGGCCGGAGTCGCACGCGATCTTGTCGTGGTGGACCGCGACGGCACACTGTGGCCGCGGATTGTCGGCGACAGCGCGTACCGGCGAGAGCGCATCGCTGCGCTCATGCGGACCGCGTCAAGCCATGCGCGCTCCGGTGAACGCGCACGGGCCGAGCAATGACGCGAGCTATCCGCTGCTGTGCGGGCGTCGCGCTCACGGCGATGGCCGCAGTCGTCATGCCCTCGAGCGTCGCGCTCGGCGTGCCCCAGGTCAGCCTTGGACTGGCGCCGCGAAAGCCGGAGACCGCCGATCCGTTCCTGACGCTGCCGCCCGAGCAGTCGCTCGCCAGCACCGATGTGCAGCCGATCGCGGTGCGTGGCGGCGTGATGCTGCTGCCGATGGTGCGAAGGGATGCCGCAGCGGCCTGGCCCGAGACTGTCGCACTCACGCTCGGCGACGGACGCTCGCTGCGGGGGATCACGGCAGTCGTCAGGCCGCGCTTGGCGGGGATCGCCCATCAGTGGACAACCCCGCAGGTGAGCATGGGTGCGGATCCCGCATCGCGCGCATCGAGCGCTGAGGATGTAGTGCTGCTGGTCGCGTTGCCGCAGGATGGCGAGGACCACATCCAGTTGGGGGCACAGCGCATCGACCCCGACTGGATTGATCCGCTTCCTGCGGCGCGCGCGTTCGAGCCTGTTGCGCCGGCCGAGGGAGAGTCGCACCTGCCCGACATCGATGCGCCGAGCGAGCACTTCAGGTGGCATCTTCTCGCTGCGCGAGTTGGCGAGCCTGTGCCCGAGCCTCGTGGCACCGCGCATGACGCTCTCTACGCGCGGCACCTCGCGTCGCTGTGGAGCGGCGCCATCGAGCGGCTGCGCCAGGCGGATCCCGATGTCGCGCGCGACCTGCTCGCGGACCTGACTGGACGCGCGTGCGTTCCCGACGGTGACTGCATCGCGGCGTGGGCGACCGACCTCAGGGAGCTCAACGAGCTGCTCGAGTCGCTTCTGGACCCGTCGAAGGATGGCCTAGGGATCGTGGAGTCGGCGCGGCAGTGGATGGAGTCGCGTGCACCGGTCGTGGCGTGGGTCGAAGGGGAGGATGAGGAGGGCGTGATCCTCCGCATTGCGAACCCCCGGCCGGTCACCATCGACATCGCACTGAGATGGCCTGACCGCAAGGATGCCTCGGTGAGCCTGACGCTCGAGCCAGAGACCGTGCATCTCGCGCGGATCTTGCGAGACGCTGTCGAGACGCCTTCGTTGCCGGACGATGTCGTGCGTGCGCTCGAGGAGCAGGATCTGGGTCATCTTGCACCGCCACAGGTGGACGCGGACCGTGACGCGGTGCGTCGTGCGGTGGAGCGGAGTGCGCGCGCCATCCCGGTAGTGCGCGTCGAGTCCGGCAGATGGTCGATGCCCGTGCCGATCGGCAGCGGACGCGTGGCCGCGCGCCCGCCAGCGCTCGCGCTTGGCACATTCCTTCCGCGCGCAAGCCTCGCCGAGCTGCGTGCTGGCGCCGTTCGCGCCGCTCCAACGTCCTTCGCGACTTCCGCACAGGTCCGGCGCCGTCCGGCCGGATGGGAGGTGCTCGTGGACTGCCAGCGTGAGGGCGAGCCATCTCCAAC
>JBIKNS010000026.1:0-18703 GCA_044358545.1 Phycisphaerales bacterium
ACGGCCGCCAAGGATGGCGGATCATCGCACTGGCCGTAGTTGTTGAGTCCCCAGGCGATGACGGTGACATCGGCTCGGGCTGGGAAGGCGGCGGCGAGCGCGAGGAGGCACGCGCGCACGCACAGCCCACGACCTCGGGACGACAGCTGGATGCAAGGCATGGCACCCGGACAGAGCCGGTGGGGGCTTGCCCATTGGGGGCGGCGCCCGGCAAATCTGCGGATTTCTGGGTCGCCTCGCGTTGCCCCCGCCAATGGGATCAGGCTCGCTGCCTGTGTGCGCGGGCGAGGATCACCCCTACATGCACCACATGCAACGAGCGACAGTCGGCGAGATCCAGGCCGCGCCACGGACGGCCGTTCGTGCTGCGCACCGCGCGAACTGGATCAGGCATGCGGTCGTGTGCCTGATGATCTCAGTTGCCGTGCTCGTCGTGATCCGTTGGTGGGCATGGGCGTGGGCGCCTTCGTGCATCATCGGGATCCTCTATCTGATGTACGCGTCCATCGAGATGGCAGAGTCCCGATCGCGTGCGCTCCGGGACGGCTCGGTGCATGGACCGCGACCGAACACCCACGCGATGCTCGTGGAGCGCGAACGGATCGGCGCGCGCATTCTGTCAACGCTCGTCATCGGGACCTTGGCGATGGCCCTTGTGGTCGCGGCACTGGTGCTGGACTTGCCCACGCTCGGAATGGGCACCGCGATGACCTTCGGCGTGGTGGTGTTTGTCGGCCTTCCAACATGGGCCGCCGTCGTTGGGGACGCCGTGCCGCAGGGCCGCCGCTGAAGCGGTCATGTGCAATGACGGTCACGTGCCTGGCGTGATGCCGAGCAGGATCGCCGCGCCAACCGACAGGATGAAGTAGGGGATCAGGGCTGCAGCGCCCGCGTAATCCTTCGCGAGCCGCTGCCCGAAGAAGAGCATGACGATGTTGAGGGCCGCGAGCTGTGCGCCGCGCAGGGCCCACGCGGTGTCGCTGGAGCTTGCGATCTGCGCTGCGCCCGCGGCGCAGATCGCGCCCGCAGCGCACTCGGTGACGAGGATCGTCGCCAGCATCGGCGTCACCATCGACTTGAGCGGGCTCTTGGCGAAGTGCCCTGTGAGCCACTGGAGGTTTCCGCGGAAGTCCACCACCTTGTCGATCCCGGACTGGAGGAAGAGGATCGCCAGAAGCACGGCGGTCAGCAGCTGCGCAGACGCAATCGGATCGAGCAGTCGGTCGAGCATCGTGGAAACCCTGAGTTGATGTGGGTGAGTCGCGGTGCAGCGTGCCTCGCGACGTCCGGGCGGATATCGTATCTCTCCCTTCAGTTCGCAGCCGCACACACAGGAGAGACCCCATGAGCGCCACGATGACCCCAGCGACCAGCCGCTGCCCCTTCATGAGCGGATTCCAGCAGAACACGTCCGAGGGAATGACCAACCGCGACTGGTGGCCGGATCAGATCGATCTCACCGTGCTTCGGCGCAACTCCGAGAAGGCCGATCCGATGGGGCGCGGGTTCGACTACTCCTCCGAGTTCAAGTCGCTTGACCTCGCCGCGGTCTGCGCCGACCTTCGTGCGCTGATGACCGACTCGAAACCGTGGTGGCCTGCCGACTACGGCCACTACGGGCCTCTCTTCATCCGGATGGCGTGGCACGCCGCTGGCACCTACCGCATCAGCGATGGCCGCGGTGGCGCGGGCACGGGGATGCAGCGCTTCGCGCCGCTCGACAGCTGGCCGGACAACGTGAACCTGGACAAGGCGCGCCGCCTGCTGTGGCCCATCAAGCGCAAGTACGGCCGCAAGCTTTCGTGGGCGGATCTGATGGTGCTCACCGGGAACGTGGCGCTCGAATCGATGGGATTCAAGACCTTCGGCTTCGGCGGCGGCCGTGCCGATGTGTGGGAGCCGGATGGGACCTACTGGGGCGTCGAGGGCACCTGGCTTGGCGACAAGCGCTACCGCGGCAACCGTGAGCTCGAGAATCCGCTCGCGGCCGTGCAGATGGGACTCATCTACGTGAACCCCGAGGGACCCAACGGCAATCCCGACCCGCTGCTTGCGGCACACGACATCCGCGAGACCTTTGGCCGCATGGCCATGAACGACGAGGAGACCGTGGCTTTGATCGCAGGCGGCCACACCTTCGGCAAGAACCATGGCGCTGCGCCAGCGTCGAACCTCGGCCCGGATCCCGAGGCCGCACCCATTCATCAGATGGGCCTCGGATGGAAGAGCAGCTTCGGCACCGGCCATGGCAGCGACACCATCACCAGCGGACTCGAGGGCGCATGGACCCCCACGCCGACGCAGTGGGACAACAGCTACTTCGACACGCTCTTCCGTTACGAGTGGAAGCTCACCAAGAGCCCCGCGGGCGCGCACCAGTGGATCCCCACGGATGAGTCCGCGAAGAGCGCGGTGCCTGATGCGCATGATCCCAAGCGCCGGCACGCGCCAGTCATGCTGACGACGGACCTGTCGCTGCGCATGGATCCCGCCTACGAGCCGATCTCGCGGCGCTTCCACAAGAACCCTGCACAGTTCGCCGATGCATTTGCGCGCGCGTGGTTCAAGCTCACCCACCGCGACATGGGGCCGAAGTCGCGGTACCTCGGCACGATGGTGCCGAAGGAGACGCTGGTCTGGCAGGATCCGGTTCCGGCAGTCACGCACGCGCTTGCCGATGCGAAGGACATTGCGGCGCTCAAGGCCAGGGTGATGGCATCGGGGCTGACGGTGGCGCAGCTTGTGCGCACCGCATGGGCATCGGCATCCACCTTCCGAGGCACCGACAAGCGCGGCGGCGCGAACGGCGCGCGCGTTCGCCTTGCGCCGCAGAAGGACTGGGCGGCGAACAACCCTGCCGAGCTCGCGAAGGTCCTGAAGTCGCTCGAGGCGATCCAGGCGGAGTTCAACGCGGCAAACGCCAGCGCCAGGAAGCAGGTGTCGCTCGCGGACCTCATCGTGCTTGCAGGATGCGCGGCTGTGGAGCATGCCGCGAAGGCAGCAGGGGTCGCCGTGACGGTGCCGTTCGCGCCCGGCCGCACCGACGCCACCGCAGAGCACACCGATGCGGCATCGTTCGGTGTGCTCGAGCCGACCGCTGACGGATTCCGCAACTACCTCGCGGGTGGACATGCGCGCCGAGCGGAGCAGCTGCTCGTCGACAAGGCGGACCTGCTCACGCTGACTGCGCCAGAGATGACCGCGCTCGTGGGCGGCATGCGCGCAATGGGCGCGAACTTCGACGGCTCCGCGCACGGCGTGCTCACAAGCCGTATGGGCACGCTGAGCAATGACTTCTTCGTCAACCTCGTGGACATGGGCACCGTCTGGGCGCCTGTGGGCACGGGCGACGAGATGTTCGAGGGGCGCGACCGAGCCACGGGCAAGGCGAAGTGGACCGCGACGCGTGTCGACCTGCTGTTCGGATCGAACTCCGAGCTCCGGGCGCTCGCCGAGGTCTACGCCTGCGACGACGCAAAGGAGAAGTTCGTGCACGACTTCGTCGCGGCGTGGCACAAGGTGATGAACCTCGACCGCTTCGACCTGGCGTCGTAGGCCAACGCGCTCGCTGGGACGAGCGGATGACGCGACATCCGGTGGTCGGCTGCCTTCCTAGGATTGGATGCCATGAGCAGCCCGCCGCCCATCAAGGTCAGCAAGTCCGCGTCCGCTGAGGCGCAGCACGCGGCAGGCGCGCCACCGGAGCGGCTCATGCTCGCGGGCACGCGGCCGCGACTTGAGGAGCTGTGGCGCACGATGCGGATCGCGGCGGAGTTCATCCGCGGTTTCCGTCAGCTGCACTTCGTGGGGCCTTGCGTGACCGTCTTCGGCAGCGCGCGTTTCGCTCCCGGAAACCCGTGGTACGAGATGGGACGGCAGGTGGGCGCCGAGCTCGGCCGCGGCGGGTTCACGGTGATGACCGGCGGTGGGCCCGGCATCATGGAGGCGGCCAACCGTGGCGCGCGCGAGGCGGGTGCCCCAAGCATCGGATGCAACATCGTGCTGCCGATGGAGCAGGAGCCCAATCCGTACTGCGACCGGTGCATCGAGTTCCACTACTTCTTCGTGCGCAAGGTGATGCTGCTGAAGTACTCGTACGGTTTCGTGGTGCTGCCCGGTGGCTACGGCACGATGGACGAACTCTTCGAAACGCTCACACTCGTGCAGACCGCGAAGATGGCAGGATTCCCCATCGTGATGATGGGACGCTCGTACTGGGACGAGCTCGATGACTTCATCCGTAACCGGATGATCCCCGACGGGACCATCTCGCCCGGCGACATCGACCTGCTGCGGGTGACAGACGACCCCAAGGAGGCGGCTGCGTTTGTGACAGAGATGTCACAGCGCAAGTTCGGGCTGCGCCGGGGTGTGCCGCCGAAGCCGCGGTGGTGGCTGTTCGAGGGGCAGGGCTAGCCAGGACGCGGGGCTGGTGCTCCGAGCGGCTGACTCGTGCCACCGCGCCCGGCACGGTGTACCGCGCCTCGTGCAGAGCGCCCTCTGAGTGCATCAGCGCCTACCTTGTCGCGCCATGATCACGCTCTCGCCTGTTGCGGCGCGCATCACCACGCCCGCGCTCCTGGTGCTCTCCAACCTGTTCATGACCTATGCGTGGTACGGCCACCTGCGTGACGCGAAGAATGCTCCGCTGTGGATTGCGATTGGCCTCAGTTGGGGTGTGGCGCTACTGGAGTACTGCTTCCAGGTGCCCGCGAACCGAATCGGCTTCCAGCAGGCCGGCTACTCGCTCGCGCAGCTGAAGGTAATGCAGGAGGTGATCACGATGGCTGTGTTCGCGGCATTCGCCGCGTGGTACATGAAGGAGCGGATCACCCTCGACTTCCTCTGGGCGGCACTCTGCCTCGTCGCAGCCGCGTGGTTCATGTTCAGGGGCATCGGTACGGCAGCCCAGAAAGTGCCCGTTTGACGTGAGATTCGGTTGCCTGAGCCGCAAGGCAGGCTGATACTGGCAGGCAGATGGCTGCTTCGACGGACAAGCTCAGATGGCTGCAAGCCGGATGCGCCGGAGCTTGTGCGGCCTGCGTGGCGGTCCGGGCGCTCGCCATGCCTCCGTCCTACCGTGTTGAGTCGATCGGCACCGGATTGCAGGCGGCGGCGATGAACGAGCGAGGCGATGTCGTGGGTCGCCAACTCTCCGGGCAATCCGTCGGGCACGCGTTCTTCGCTCCGCGAGGAGGTGCGATTGAGCCGCTTCCCGTACCCGCACCGTGGGTGAGTTCGGACGCGTATCAGCTGAACGGGGCGGGGCTGGTGGTCGGTGCGGTGTCGATGGGCTCTATCGCATCGATCGGGTCACAGGCTGCTGCGTGGCGGCACACGGGATCGGGTTGGCAGTTCGAGCTCCTGCAGCATTGGCCCGGCGACCAGTACTCCACGGCGACGGGCGTCAACTCCCATGGAGACATCGTTGGCGGATCTGGCGGAATAGGTCTCGGGATGTACTCGCGTGCGGTGCGGTTCACCGCGACTGGCGCGCAGCTGCTGCCGGATCTCTCCTTGCCGGCCGGCGTAAATGACGATCGGGTCGTGCTTGCGTGGAACACGCTGCTCAACCTCGACACGATGGTCTCGACAACGATTCCTTTGCCGCCCGGCAATTGGCAAGGGGTGGTGAGCACCGACTTCTCGAACTCCGGCGCATTCTGCGGCTACATCCTCGGCTTCTCCGGGTGCAGCACATTTCCCGTGCGCTACAGGCCAGGCCACGGATGGGACTTCATCGGGGGATGTGCCACGACCACATCGGCGACATCGATCAACGATCAGGGGGATGCTGTGGCGTACGTCTACAACGGCGGCAACTGGGTGTCGTTTGTCGGCGAGCCGAACCTGTCGCTCGACACGCTGATCGATGCTGCCGACGGAACGTGGGCGGTCACGGGCGCATTGGAGATCAACAGCCGGCGAATGGTCCTTGCCACGGCTCGGCGCGGGCCCTCATTTGCGGTCATGGAGACGGTACGTCTCGTACCGGTCATGGTGGCGGATCTCAATTCCGATGGTCATGTGGATGGCACGGACTTGAGCATCCTGCTGGCGGCATGGGGTCATTCAGGCACGCCGGCCGACCTCGATGGAAGCGGAGTCGTGGATGGCCTTGACCTGAGCTCAATGCTCGCGGCCTGGGGGTGACGCGGACGTGCCGCGGATGCTGCCCCGCTTGGATCGGCAGGCGCACCCTCGAGGTCGCCCTCATGGCCTGAACTCGCCGGGGCGCATCGCGTAGACCAGCCGCGTGGATGGCGTGCCGTCGACGTCGATCTCCTGACGTGCATGGAGTGACGCGCCGATGCGCTCAAGCGCCCGCTGCGAGGGACGGTTCTCCGGGCTCACGTGGAACCACACGACACTCGCCCATCGGAACGCATGATCAAGCATCAGCCGCTTCATCTCGCGGTTGGTGCCGGCGCCCCAGTGCGCGCGCTCCAGGAATGTGTAGCCGATGATCACGCTCCGCTCGCCGGCGTCCCACCCGTAGTAGCGGCTTGCCCCGATGAGGCGTCCGGATGGCCGGTCGACTGCGACGAGGCTGCCGCCGCACGCCATGCCGCCCGAGAAGTACCGCTCGAAGACGGCGCGCTCGTGCCGGTTGCGCACCGAGTGCTGAGCCCAGATCAGCGGATCGCTTGCGGCAGCGTGGAGCGAATCGAGGTCACCATGCTTCATGGGTCGGAGCATGACCTTGGCGCCATGAAGGGTGGGCTGCCAGTCGGGGGTGGCGTCAATGCGTGTCATGAATGCCTTGGCGGAAGGTACGCCGGGGGGCGGGGGAGGCGTTCGATAGCATCCGCGCCGCGTGTGCGGCATCTACGGCATCGTTGATCCTTCGGGGATACGTGATGGCGACCGGCGCACGTTGCAGGCGCTCTCCGACGCGCTGTTCCACCGGGGTCCGGACGGGGGCGGCTCCTACTCGGGAGCAGGCGTTGAGATCGGCATGCGCCGGCTGTCGATCATCGACCTTGCGCACGGCATGCAACCGCTGTGGAACGAGCGCCGCAACATCGTGCTCGTCGCCAACGGCGAGGTCTACAACTTCGTGGAGCTGAGGGCCGACCTCGAGCGGCGGGGCCACCGTTTCTCCACGGGCAGCGACTGCGAGACCATCATCCACCTCTACGAGGAGCACGGTGCGGGATGCGTTGAGTTCCTCCGCGGCATGTTCGCATTCGCCCTTGTGGACATCGACCGCCGGCGGGTGCTCGTCGCGAGGGACCGGCTTGGCGAGAAGCCGCTGTACCTCGCGGAGCGAGGCAGCCGCCTCGTGTTCGCGAGCGAGCTGCGTGCCCTTGTGGCTTCCGGCGTAGTGCCCTTCGTCATGAGCGACGAGGCGATCCGCGACTACTTCATGTGGGGGTTCGTGCCCGAGCCCGCATCCGCCGTGGCGGGCACGCGCAAACTCGGTCCTGGCTGCCTGATCGAGATCGATCTTGATACGGGCGAGCGCCAGGAGCGCGAGTGGTGGAATGCGCTCGATGCGCCGGCGATTGAGGGGAATCCTGCCGATCTCATCGGCAGCGTGCTCGAGGACATCGGGCGCCTCGTGATTCGATCGGATGTGCCGGTGGGTGTCGCGCTGTCGGGCGGGGTGGACTCCAACCTAGTGGCGGCGATGGCGGTGCGGCACACCAAGGGCCCTGTCCACGGGTTCACGGTGGGCTACAAGGGGCGGGACCGTCACGACGAAACTGAGATGGCGCGCGAGTGCGCCACACGGCTTGGCATCGAGCATCACTGCATCCAGCTTGATCCCGCAGATGTCGCTGCGGAGTTCGGCTCGATGTGCATCTTGCGCGACGAGCCCATCTCGGACATCAGCGGTCCCGGATACCTCGCGCTGATGAGGCTGTCGAGGCAGCAGGGGGTGCCGGTGCTGCTCATGGGGCAGGGCGGTGACGAGCTGTTCTGGGGGTACCCGTGGACCATTGACGCGATCCGACAGAACCAGCGCAAGATGCGACTGCTGGAGGGGCGCGCTGGTGTCTTTGACTACGTCGGGCTTTCGCGCCCGCCCATGTCCTACACCGGGTTGGCGAACTGGATCCTCGGCGGATTCGGCATCGCTGCAGGCATGCGCGAATTGCGCCGGGACAGGTTGCCGCCGCCGAACAGGCTGGTGTTCTGGGATCACCGCGAAGGGTGGTGGCGCGCTGAAGACGCGATGCGGCAGCTCGCGACCCCAAGCTTCCTGGAGCGCACGCGGCACTCGGACCCCGCACGGATCTTCACGGGCGACGGACTGGCGGCCCGGCCCGACCTCTCCATCACGAACCTGCTGCTGCGGACGTACCTGCTCGGCAACGGCATCGACCAGTGCGATCGGCTGTCGATGGCGGCGAGCGTGGAGGGAAGGCTGCCGCTTGTGGACTACCGGCTCGTCGAGATCGCGATCGGCCTGCGCAAGCGCATTGAGGACTGGAAACTGCCGCGCAAGCAGTGGCTCCTGGACAGCGCTCGCGCGATGGTGCCGGAGCACGTGTTCGCGCGCCGCAAGCGCGGATTCACGCCGCCTTGGAGAAGCTGGAGCAACGCGATCTTCTCGCGGTTCGGCGAGCACCTCTCGCGCGGCGCACTTCATGAGGCAGGCATCCTGAAGGAGCTGCCACCTACGCCAAAGCCCATCGATGCCTTTGGCCGGCCCCACGAGCTGCTCATGCCCGCGCTGATGCTCGAGGAGTGGGCGCGCGGGATGCGGTCACTCGCTGCGTCGGCTCGGTGAGCAACGGCAACGCGGTCGCTGACCGTGAGATCGCGATAGAGTGGCGGGTATGGCGCAGCCTGCAGACATGGAGCAGATCAACGCCCTGCTGTCGGCAAGGTCTTTCGGACCGGCGCTGATGCTCGCCACGAGGCTCACGCAACGGACCCCGCGGCACGGCGCCGCGTGGTTCGCTCTTGCGCGCGCGACATTCGGTCTTGGCCGGCTCCGTGCGGCGGATGAGGCCGTGGACCGTGCCATCAGGCTTGGGACGGATGGTCCAGAGGTTCAGCTGATTCGGGCCATCGTCGACCATCGACTGGGCCGCAGTGATGCCGCGATCCGGCGGCTCCGGGAACTCGTGGACCGCCGGTCGCCCAATGCGGTCGATGCGACGATGGCGCTCGCGGAGGTCCTGCACCGCGCGAACAGGGTGGCGGACCTGCAGGCGCTCGTAACTGCAGGTGGCGCTTGGCTAGACGATCCGCGATCTGCGATCTTCTCGTCGCGAGTGATCTCGCGCGCTGACCGCGCCGGAGCCATGGATCGACTTGAGGAGATTGCGCGCGGCGGGCTGCCGGCGATGGTCCGGCGAGTGGCTGGCTTCGACGCAGTGCGGATGCTCGATGCGGATGCGCAGTACCAGCGCGCGTTCGACCTGGCGCGCCATGTACACGAGACGACTGGTGCGGCGTTCGATGTGGAGGGGATGCTGGCCGATGCAGTGGGGCAGGCGGCCATGCTGGAGCGGCTCGGGAAGCCGCCGGCCGCGCGTGCACGCCCCGTGGCGGGGGTGGCGCTTGTGGTCGGCATGCCCCGCAGCGGCACGACGCTGCTCGAGCAGATGCTCGATCGGCACCCGGACATCACGGGCATCGGCGAGTTCGACGGGGTCAGCACAATGGGTACGGCGATCGTGGGCATGGGGCTGTGGCCTCGCGACCTGTCGTCGCTCGACACTGCAGCGGCGCAGGAGCTCCAGCGCGAGTACTGCGACGGCGCATCCCTGACGAGGCGGCCCGGGACGCGCTTTACCTTCGACAAGTCCCTGCACACGTGGCGCTGGCTTCCGGCCGTGGCTGCGGTGCTGCCGGGCGCCGCATGTATCCGCATCGAGCGCGATCCGCGGGACACGGCGATCAGCCTGTACCTCTCCAACTTCCATCCGCAGTCATTTGGGTGGACGCGGTCGCTGGAGGCGATCCGACGAGTGATCTCCGCAGAACGCACGCTTGCGCCGATGGCGATGAATGCGCTTGGAATCCCCCACGAGAACATCCGCTACGAGGATCTGGTGCAGGATCCTCGGGGTCATATGGAGCGGGTGCTGTCGCTGCTCGGACTGCCGTGGCACGATGCGGTGCTCGCCCCTGAGGCGAACGTGCGCACGGTGCTCACGCTCAGCCACGAGCAGGTGAGGAAGTCGATCAACACGTCTTCGATCGGTCGCTGGCGCAACTACGAGTTCGCGTTCGGCCCCGAGTGGGCGCCGTAGGCGCCGCGCTGTGTCGCGGTCATGATGCGGAGGCAGCAGTTCGGCGGTGCGTACCTCCACCGCACGCTTGCGGATCAGGCTGCGGCGCATCCCTTCCACCTGCGCTGCAGGCACCCGTTCAAAGATGGCAACAAGCGCATCAGTGTCATGTCGTCGCTGGTGTTCCTCGATGCGAACGGGGTGCAGCAGTTGCCGGACCAGGAGTCTCCGGTGCAGGTAGCCCGGTCCAGCGAGGGATATGGCGCGCGCGACCGGACCCGCACTGTGGAACCTGGCCGCCCTGAGGCGACTCTCATCGGATGTCGGTGTGCAGGTTCCTCGGCGGCTCCAGCGTGCGCTGGGCTAGTCTGACACCGGCCCCGAATCCGAACAGCACAGGAGATCCCCCCATGTTACTCCGAATGATCTACGACGAGAAGCTTGCCGCCGCCGCCTACCTCATCGGATGCCAGCGCACGGGTGAGGCCATCGTGATCGATCCGGAGCGCGATGTGGACCGCTATGAGAAGCTCGCGGCGGAGAATGGGCTTCGGATCGTTGCCGTTGCCGAGACGCACATACACGCCGACTTTGTGTCCGGCGGGCGCGAGCTCGCGGAGAAGGGGGCGACCATGTACCTCTCCGACGAGGGCGACGCAGACTGGAAGTACCACTGGCTCGACGCCAAGCTCGTGGGCGGCAGCTACCGCTACCGGCTCCTCAAGGATGGTGACACGTTCACCGTGGGAAACATCGAGTTCGCCGCCATCCACACGCCTGGTCACACGCCCGAGCACCTCTGCTTCATGGTGACGGATCGGGGCGGCGGCGCCAACAAGCCCATGGGGGTGGCGACGGGTGACTTCGTGTTTGTCGGCGACCTTGGCCGACCTGACCTGCTTGAGTCAGCTGCTGGATTCAAGGGCAAGGCCGACCCCTCGGCGCACATCCTTTATGGATCGGTGCGCAAGTTCATGGCTTGGCCTGACTACCTGCAGGTGTGGCCCGCGCACGGTGCAGGAAGCGCATGCGGCAAGGCGCTAGGTGCGGTGCCGACGTCAACCGTCGGCTACGAGAAGATGTTCAACCCCTCGGTGCTGGCGGCAAAGACCGAGCAGGGATTCGTGGACTTCATCCTCGAGGCGCAGCCAGAACCGCCGCTCTACTTCGCGCGCATGAAGCGAGACAACAAGATGGGCCCGAAGGTGCTCGGCGGAGTGCCCAAGCCTGCGCAGCTCGCGGTCGACCAGCTCAAGCGAATCGACGGCACACACAGCGCGATCGTCGACACGCGACCGTGGGATGCCTTCAAGGCCGGGCACGTGCCTGGGGCTCTGCACCTGCCGCTGAACAGGAGCTTCAACACTGACGGCGGTTCGCTGATCGGCGAGCATGAGCCGATTGTGATCATTGCCGAGCCAGGACAGGTGGACGAGGCCGTGCGCGACCTGATCCGAGTTGGATACGACAACTTCGCGGGGTGGTTCGACGTGGCGCAGATGGGCGCGTACCGCACGGCAGGAGGCGCACTTGCGCAGGTGGACGAGAAGTCCGTTGGTGAGGCTCGCGCGATGCTCGACACGGCAGCGCCATTTGTGCTGGACGTGCGGCGGGCCGCGGAGTTCGCCGAGGGTCACATTGCAGGTGCCACGAGCATTGCGCACACTCGCCTGCTCGCGCATCTCGCGCAGGTGCCCAAGGACCGGCACATCCTCGTGAACTGCCGCGGCGGGGCGCGCTCGGCGCGCGCGTGCTCGCTGCTCATGAGGCACGGATACCGGTGCACGAACCTGGCGGGGGGCATCCTTGCGTGGGAGCAGGCGGAATCGCACAAGCCGGCGGAATCGTGCGCTCGCAGCGGGTCTTCGAACGCTTCTGTCCCGGCTCCCTAAGGCAGCGCATCGACCCACGCGAGCAGGTCAGCCGCGGACCGTTGACCGCGGAGCTGCGCCACCACGGTGCCGCCGCGGAGCGCATATGTCATCGGGATCGATGTCGTACCGAGGTAGGTCTCTGCAAGCTTCGGCGAGCGGTCGACCTCAAGGTGAGTGGGAAGGAACCGGTCGTCGGAGAGCTGCGCGATGACGGCGGCATCGTTGAGCGCATCCTTCTTGTACTGCTGGCACGGCGCGCAGCGGTCTGCCGTCACAAAGACGATGACCGTGCGTGTCGATCCTGCCTCGGCGATCGCCCTATCAAGCGGCGGCGCGCCCGCAAGGATCGGAGGTAGGGGAGTGACCTCCCGCGCCACGATGAAGCCGGTCTTCGGGTCGTAGTCGTGCGGCACCGTGAGCCGGTCCATCCAGGCCTGCACCGCAGGAGGTGGAGTCGCTTGAGCGCCCTGTGCGCCCGGGGTGGGTGGTGCGCCCTTTGCGATGGCGGGTGACTCCTTCTGCGGTGAGCAGCCGGCCATGAGGAGAGCGGCGATGGCCGCCACAAAGGCGAGGCATGCGCTCGGCGTAGTCACGTTCGCAGTCTTCGTGTGGGCGCGGAACTTGAGCGCCGCGATCACGATGCACACGTTGAGCACGGAAGTGCCAAGCGCGCCAACGATCGATTCGACCTCGTCGTACTTCTCGGTATAGACAAAGAGGCAGAGGTTGGCGACCGCGAAGAGGCCCCACGCCGGTATCGACACGCCCTGCGCGCTGCGCCGATGCAGGATCGCCAGCAGCTGGAGCCCCGATGCGGTAGGGAAGATGACCGCTGGCACCCAGCCCAGCACGGTGAAAAGCCACTCGGGCATCAGGTCGAAGGTCGTGAAGTCCATGGGCAGCGTCCATACGATAGTCCGGTATCGACACTCTGCCGCATCGCGAACTCGTGCCAGCCGCGGCTGCACAAAGGCTCCTCATCGCAGGCTGCGCCCTGGACTCCGCACCGTCGAAGGCCACCTCCAAGAGCGTGCTCAAGCTCGTGTATGCGCTTGGCTTTGTTCAGGTCGACAGCATCAGCGCGGTGGAACGGGCGCACCATCTCGTCATGCATTCGAGGTTGGATGGATACAAGCCTCGGCATCTGACGAACCACACGGAGACATCCCGGGCCGTGTTCGAGCACTGGACGCATGATGCGAGCCTGATCCGTTCGGACTGGCTGCCATGGTGGACGCACCGGTTCGAGCGCGATCGAGCGCGCTTCCTCAAGAGCGCGTGGATGCGCCAGCGGCTTGGACGGAACTGGTCGCGGACTGTGCGGAACGTGACTGACGCGATCGGCGCATCGGGGCCGATGAGCGTGCGCGACATCCATGATTTGATGCCCGCACGGCGCGCGCAAAGCGCGGGATGGTGGGAGTGGTCACCGTGCAAGGCGGCGCTCGAGTACCTGTGGAGAGTGGGAGAGGTGGCGGTCCACTCGCGGCGCGGGTTCGAGAAGGTGTATGACCTGGCGCACCGCGTGCATGGGCGAATGCCGGCAGCACCCTCCCGTGACGCGCACATCGAGTGGGCCGGCAGCGAGGCACTTCAGCGCTTGGGTGCCGCCACACCGCGCGAGATTGCAGGGTTCCTAGGTGCCGTAAGTCCGGCCGATGCGACGGCCTGGTGTGCGCGCGCTGCTGCCCAAGGCCAGATCGACGCCGTGCTTCTGGAGAGGCCCGGCCGGGCTGCGCGCCCGGGTTTCGCTGTCAACGGATGGAAGCAGCGCGCCGAGCGCGTGCGGGTTGACTCGACGCCGCGGCTGCTCTCGCCCTTCGATCCGCTGATCCGCGACCGCGCGCGCCTGCTCGAGCTCTTCGGGTTCGACTACCGATTTGAGGCTTACGTGCCTGCGCCAAAGCGCACGTACGGCTACTACACGATGCCGGTGCTTGTCGGCGAGAGGCTCGTGGGCAGGCTCGATCTCACGACGGACCGCGCCGCAGGAGTCCTTCGCGTCGATCGCGCATGGGAGGAAGATGGCGCATCGCGCACGCAGACCATGAGGTTCGCGAAAGCAGCCGCCGATCGGCTGGCGACTCAGCTCGAGGTTCGGCTGGACTGGCGCGCGCGCCGCCGATCCTGACTCACGCCCTTCGCGGCACGCGCGAGAGGTCGAACGCGGGCGGTGGGGGACAGTCGGGGTTGACCCACTGGATCACGGCGGCCCATCCAGCGCTCTCCTCGTCGTGCGGCAGGTAGCCGCGGATCGCCGTGATCGCATCCCACCCATCATGCAGATGCGCGGTGAGGACGGGATCGCTCACTTCAGCGCGCTTGACGCGGCTGATGTAGTCGTCGGGCGCTACGGCGCCTGCAACACGTCCATACCCGGGCATGCGGCTGCCTCCGACCATGCGCCACAGCCGCTGGGCGCGCACAAGCCCGCGCGTGGCCTCGGTGAGCGATCGGCCCAGCCCATGGTGCTGGTGCCCTGGATGCACGAAGAGGTCGGCCCCGTAGAGGGTGTGCCCCTCGGGATCGTGGTCGGAGAAGGTGCCGCCAGCCGTGAGCGCATCCCACGAGTCGTCGACATGGAAGTGCATCATGTTCACGCGCAGCGTGAAGTGCGCGCCCGCGACGGCGGCCGAGGGCGAATGCTCCACCACAAACTGCCCCTCCGGATACAGCGCATGATGCGCCCTCAGTTCCGCATCGGTGTAGGGGCGCTCGGTCGGGTAGACCGCGGCGCAGATCGCGGAGATCTGCGGGTGGTCCTCCTCGCGCATGAGGCGGATGACATATCCGTCAGGAAGGTGGCGCTGCGCCGTGTCCATCTGGTCTGCTCGCTTTCAGTGACTGGAGCCGCATCTCCCGACCACGTCGGGGAGCATGTCGACTCATGGGGACCTCGTATGCGGAATCCTCACCCTGAACGGAACGAGCGGCAGCCCTGCACCGTTCACGATGTTTGCGCGCCGGGGATTGTCCTGCCATCCGTACGCGACCTCCACGGGGTCGCTGACGCCTGGTGCGGACAGCACGATGCCATCCCGGCCCTGGTCCATGATCATGGCATTGGCCCACACGAACTTTCCGTCTGCGCCTGCGAGCGCGAATCCGCCTGGTGTGCCGCCGACCGTGTGCAATCCATCGGCATGCGCGAGTCGAACGCGCACCATTGATCCGTTCTCCCGCGCAGCACTCGCAAGTTCAGGTCCCTGCCACGCTACCGACGAATGGCCGTACACGGCACTGCGGGCCCAAGCGGCGAGGCGCTCGCCGATCTCGCGCTTTCGCCGCGGGTGGATGTCATCCGCATCTCCGAGGTCGATCGCGCTGATCATCCCGGCATTGCCCGCCTCGCGTGCGCCGCGGAACTGGGCATCTCGTAGAAGGGCCCACCCGCCTTGGGCAGGGTCGCCCTCTGCGAATGCCTTGAAAGCAGCGAGCTGCACGACGCCCCAGGCCATTTCCGAATTGCCCGACTTCTCGCGCCACGATCGGATGAGCAGCGGAAGCAGCACGCGATAGCTCTCAGGCTCGTCCGCGTTCGCCTCGCCCTGGTACCAGAGCGTGCCACGCACGGGATACGCAATCCATGGAGCCACCATGCCGTTGTAGATCGCCGCTGGCTCCCATCTCTCGGTACCGGGTGCCTTGGCGCCGCTCTTGGGGTCTGCGTCGAACTGAGCGATGCGCGCCGCAAGCTGCTCAGCGGCCGTGCTGAACGCCGACTTCGAGAGTGAGTCGAGCGGAATCCACGGCTCGATGCGCGTGCCGCCCCACGAGATGTCGACCAGCCCAATCGGCACCTTCATGTCGAATGAGCGCGCGAGCGCGACGCCAAACCACCATCCAACAGCGGTGAAGGTGCCGACGGTGTCCGGTGTCGCCAGGCGCCAGTCTCCATCTACGCGGTCTGAGGGCCGATTGGCGGTTGCATGTGATGCCTTGAAGGAGCGGATGGGCATCGCGCTAGCCATCGACTTGGCTCGGTCCGCCTCCAGCGCTCCATCGACGGGCCACTCCATGTTTGACTGCCCGGAGCAGAACCAGACCTCGCCTACGACGATGTCGCTCGCCGAAGCGCGGCCGCTCGGTCCCTCGACTGCCAGCTCGCGCGGCTCAAGCGAGGCCTCCATGGGCGGCATCGCGATCGAGAAGCGTCCATCAGCGCGTGCGCTCCCCGTGATGCGTCGGTCGCCAAAGGAGAGGACAATTGCCTCATTCGGCTCGGCGTGGCCGGTGACCCGGATCTCGCGGTCGCGCTGAATCACGGCGTGATCGCGGAAGGGTGTGTCGAGGGAGATCGCGGCGTGCGAGGGCGCAGACGCCATGGTCAGCAGTGCACCACTGATCGACAGGGTGCACGCTGGAGTCCGACCCAAAGGTGCGTGAGTCATGCGGCGCATCGTCATGGATCCGCGCAAGTCACGCAATGGCCCGCTGCGGAGATCCAACTGCCCGTCGGGATCGATGGAGCGCAGAACCCGCCTGAACCCGTACTGCGTGTGGGGGCTGGCCTACCCGCCACGCCGTGCCTCCAGATCCTGCCAGCGTGCGTAGAGCGCAGCGACGGACACCTGTGCGGCCTCAAGCCTCTGGCAGGCTTCGGCCATGCGGGCGTGATTCGCGGCGACTTTCGGATCCGCGACGGCAGCCTCCGCTTCGGCACACGCACGCTCGGCAGCATTGATTGCTGCCTCCATGCCGTCCAGCTCGCGCTGCTCCATGTAGCCAAGCTTGCGGCGCGATGCAGATGATGCTTGCATCGCAGGTATCGATGCGCTCGCCAGAGCCTGTGCGGAAGCAGTCGCCGATGCGCGTAGCGCGCGGGTGCTCGCCTGCTCTGCGCGTTCGAG
Source organism: Phycisphaerales bacterium (assembly GCA_044358545.1). GTDB lineage: Bacteria > Planctomycetota > Phycisphaerae > Phycisphaerales > SM1A02 > ZLKRG44. Next base: position 16,918 of record JBIKNS010000026.1, read on the forward strand.
CGAGGCGAGCGCCTGGTCGAGGCTGGCCACCACGCTCACCTGGCCATCGGGTGCACCAAGCACCACGATCTGCCGCGCCACCGCTCCGAGCATGGCACGGTCGTGGGTGACCAGCACGACCGCTCCCGGGAAAGACTCAATCGATCGCTCAAGCACCTCGAGTGTGGGAATGTCGAGGTCGTTGGTGGGCTCGTCGAGCACCAGGATGTCAGCGGGCTCGAGCATCATGCGCGCGATGTGCGCGCGCGCGCGCTCGCCGCCCGAGAGGCTGCCGACCGGCTGCAGCAGCTGCGCATCGGCAAAGAGGAACTGCCTCGACCACGCAGTGATGTGCATGGTCCTGCCCTGGAAGTCGACGAAATCCCCGAGCGGGCAGATGGCGTCGCGCAGCAGGGTGCTGGCCGGGATCTCCGCGCGCTGCTGGCGGAGCACCACGACGCGCGGTGCAGGATCCGCCAGGCGCACGGCGCCGGCATCCGGCGCAAGCCCCCCGCATAGCACCGCGAGCAGCGTGCTCTTGCCGCTGCCGTTGGGGCCCATGAGGCCGAGTCGGTCGCCAGGACCGAGCTCAAGGTCGAGTCCGCTGAACAGTGTGCGGCCTCCGAATCCCTTTGCGATACCGGCGGCCTGGATCAGCTGGCGCGTGCGACGGCCGCTCGCCGAGAAGTCGATGTGCGCGCCACCAGATGCTGCAGCGGCATTGCGGGCTGCGATTGCGGCGAGCTCCTCGCGCCGCTCTGCACTGTCTTCGATCCGTCCCTTTGCCTTCGTGCGCCGCGCCTGCGCGCCGCGGCCGAGCCACGCATTGTCAATACGAACTTCGTTTGCGAGCGTGGCCTCGCCACGTGCCTGGGCCTCGAGGAACTCCCCGCGCCGACGCACGAACTCCCCATAGTTGCCGTCGATGGAGAGCGTGCCCTGCGGATAGGCGCGGCTCAACTCGATGATGCGCGTCGCGACGCGCTCGAGGAACGCGCGGTCGTGCGTCACGAAGATGCTCGTGCGAGCGCGCAGGTCATTGGTGGGCCGCGTAAGGAACTGCTCGAGCCAGCGGATCCCCTCGACATCCAGGTGATTCGTCGGCTCGTCAAGGAGCAGCAGGTCGGGCGTGCCGCCTGCCGAGCAGAGCCCGCACGCGATCGACAGCCGCTTGCGCCATCCGCCCGAGAGCCGGTCGGTGGGCTCATCCATCGTTGCCTCGGGAAAACCGATCTTTCCGAGGATGGTGCCCGCGAGCACCTCCGCCTCGTGGCGGTCGCCATGCACGCTCGCCGATGCCAGCGCCGCCTCCGTGGCGGCCGTGCGCGGCGTAGTTCCCGGCGCGAAGTCGTCTCGCTGCGCCACATACACCACCACCGTATCGCGCGGCGAGCGCACCGAGCCAGAGTCGGGTTCCTCAGCACCCGCGAGCATCCGCAGCAGCGTGGACTTGCCAGCGCCGTTGGGGCCGATCAGCCCCACCCGATCATCGGCGGCGATACCCACCGAGACGCCGCGAAAGAGCTCGCGCATGCCGTGTGACTTCGCGAGATCGGTGGCAACAAGGAGCATGCGGTGCGCCGCTGCGCGGAGCACAGCGATGATAGAAGCACTCTGCGATCGGTCCCGGCCGTGGCGCTGGCCCCCGCCGCACACGCGGTGTAGGTGCAGTACCCTCCAACGCACCTGTGACCGCGGCACCGCCCACCATTCACGAGCTCTTGCGAAGGGAGCTCGATGGGACGCACTCGATCGTCCTCATCGAGACAGATGACGAGGCGGAGCTGCGGCAGGCGATCTTTGACAC
>JBIKNS010000138.1:0-5975 GCA_044358545.1 Phycisphaerales bacterium
TGCCCTGGCAGTTCTCGCACCGTCCGCCCTTGACGTTGAACGAGAACCGGCCGGGCTCGTAGCCGCGGATGCGCGACTCGGGCACCTTCGCGTACACGGCGCGGATCTCGTCGAAGATGCCCGTGTACGTGGCTGGGTTGGAGCGGGGGGTCCGTCCGATCGGGGACTGGTCCACCTCGATCACGCGGTCGATCGACTTGAGCCCGAGGATCCGGTCGTGCGTGCCGGGCGACGTGCGCATGCCGCTGACCTCGCGCTGCGCACCCTTGAGCAGGATCTCGGTGACGAGTGTGCTCTTGCCGCTACCCGACACGCCAGTCACGCAGACCAGCCCGCCGAGCGGGAATGCGACGTCGATGCCCTTGAGGTTGTTCTCGCGCGCGCCCTTCACCGTGATCGCGCGTGACGCGCTCATCGGGCGCCGCGAGCCCGGGATGTCGATCCGCGCGGCGCCGGAGAGGTAGCGCCCGGTGAGCGACGCGGGATTCGCGCACAGCTCCGGCACGGTGCCCTGCGCCACGATGGTGCCGCCGTGCCGACCGGGTCCCGGCCCGACGTCGACCACGTGGTCGGCGGCCCGGATCATGTCCTCGTCGTGCTCGACGACGAGCACCGTGTTCCCGATGTCGGCGAGCCGCCGCAGCGTCGCGACAAGTCGGTCGTTGTCGCGCTGGTGGAGCCCGATCGTGGGCTCGTCGAGCACGTAGCAGGTTCCCACAAGGCCCGAGCCGACCTGCGTCGCGAGCCTGATCCGCTGCGCCTCGCCGCCCGAGAGCGTGCCGCTCTGCCGGTCAAGCGTGAGGTAGCCAAGTCCTACCGAGGACAGGAACCCCAGCCGCGCATCTATCTCCTTCATGATCGGTGCCGCGATCATGCGCTGTTCGGTGCCGAGCTCGAGTGCGCCGAAGAACTCCGCGGCGCGCTCGATCGGGAGCCGCGTGGCCTCCGCGATGCTGATGTCGCGCCCGGCGCCGCGCACCACGACCGCGAGCGATTCCGGCCTCAGCCTCGCGCCGTGGCACGCGGTGCACGGTGCGTTGCTCATGTAGCCGTGCAGGCGCTCCTTCACAAGCTGCGACTCCGTCTCGTCGAAGCGCCGACGCAGGTTCGGCATCACGCCCTCAAACGCAAACCTCTTCGTGCCGACCCTCAGTCCCTCGTCGTCAGTGCCCTGCATCAGGATGCGGCGCAGCTTGGGCGGAAGCGACTTGAAGGGCGTCGCCGGGTCCGTGCCGGTGGCCGCGCAGAAGTTACGCAGCTGCCGCGCGTACCAGATGTTCATGCGCCGTCCGTTGCGGCGCCACGGCTCGATCGCGCCCTCGGCCACCCCAAGCGACGGGTCGGGCACCACGAGAGCCTCGTCGAACGCGTCGATGCTGCCCAGGCCGCCGCATGCGGGGCAGGCACCGTGCGGGCTATTGAACGAGAAGAGGCGCGGCTCGAGCTCGTCGATCGCGCACTGCGGGTGGTCTGGGCATGCGAAGCGTTCGCTGAACCTGCGCTCCTCCCACGCGCCGGCATCCTGTTCGATCAGCGCAAGCATCGATCCGTGACCCGCCTTCAGTGCAGTCTCCACGCTCTCGGCAATGCGCTGCCTGTCCTCGGGCTCAATCGCGATTCGGTCGACGACCGCCTCGATGTCGTGCATCTCGTAGCGGCCGAGGCCGAGCGGGTTCTCGCCTCCCGCCTTGAGCGCATCGCGAAGGTCGATCACGTTGCCGTTGACGCGCGCGCGCACGAAGCCTCCGCGCTGAAGGTCCTCGAGCACATCCTTGTGGAATCCCTTCTTGCCGCGCACGATGGGCGCGCAGATCATCGCGCGCTTGCCGGCTGCACCCGTCACAAGCGCATCGACAATCTGGGACGGGGGAGTGGCCGCGATCGGTCTCCCGCACACATGCCCCGACTCGTCGCGGTGCCAGCACCGGGGCTGCCCGCAGCGCGCCCACATCAGTCGCAGGTAGTCGTAGATCTCGGTGGTGGTGGCGACGGTCGACCGCGGCGTGTGGCCGCCGCCGCGCTGCTCGATTGCGATCGTGGGCGGGAGGCCGTCGACGGAGTCGATGTCCGGCTTCTTCATCTGGTCGAGGAACTGGCGCGCGTACGCGGAGAGGCTCTCCATGTACTTGCGCTGTCCCTCGGCGAAGATCGTGTCGAACGCGAGCGAGCTCTTGCCGCTGCCCGACACGCCTGTGATGACGACCAGCTCGTCGCGCGGGATGTCGACATTCACCGACTTGAGGTTGTGCTCGCGAGCGCCGCGCACTCGGATCGCGCGAGACGGATCCGCGCGAGACGGATCCGCGCGGGACGGATCCGCGCGAGCCTGGGGCGATGCCTTTGGCACCGTGGCCTTGGCAACCTTGGTCGCGCGGGTGCCGGAAGGTTTGCGCGGCTTGGCGGACCTGGTCGGGGGCATAGACCACGATTATTGGGCAAATCAGGCGCCGTGGGGCGGGTTCCCGACCAGTTCCCCCCATAAATGCATGGAAATGCGTCCGGTCCGCGGGGACAATGAGTCTCTTCGGACCCGCGAAATGTGCGTCCAGACGGGCGTCCCGTCCGAATGTTTCTTCCGAGATCGCCCCGATGCCGCTTGCGAGTGCGTTTGACACCCAGACCCTGACCGCGCCCCCGCGCGCGGCAGTGGCATCGGTCGCTCGGGTTCGTCCCTCGGTGCCACAGGGGCGTTCCGTCGACCAGGTTCGCGTGGGCTGGTGGCGTGGCGGTCAGGATGGCTCAGTCACGATCGACGACGACAGGTCGGTCGCCGCCATGAGCCGCCGCATCCGCCTGCGCACCCGCTGAGTTGTGAGGCATCCTCGCCGGGATGCGCGCCTCTGCGTCCGATCCGAACATCTCGAGTGCTAACCCTGCTTCCGCTTGCCCTTGCCGCGCCGCGCGCGCGTGCCCGGTGATCCGGGCGGTGCGGTCTCGCGCTCGCCGCGCTTGGGCCTCGCGGGCATCACTGGTCCCTCCGGCATCGCCCTCACGCGCTTCAGCTCGTCGCGCAGCTTGGCTGCCTTCTCGAACTCGAGCGCAGACGCAGCGTCGAGCATCTCCGCCTCGAGCGCGTCCGCAAGCTCGTCGCGCCCGACGGGGTTCGGCGCTGGCGCGCTCGCGATGCGCTCGCTCCGGGGCACCTGTCCTGCCGCAATCTCGTCCTCGATGCCGCGCCGCACCGCACGCACCACGGTGCGGGGCGTGATGCCGTGCTCTGCGTTGTAGGCGATCTGCTTCTCACGCCGGCGCTCGACTTCCTCGATCGCAGCCTGCATCTCGGGCGTCATCGTGTCGGCGTAGAGGATGCAGCGTGAGGCCGCATTGCGCGCCGCGCGCCCCATGGTCTGGATGAGGCTTGACCGGCTGCGAAGGAAGCCTTGGCTGTCCGCGTCCAGGATCGCGACGAGCGCCACCTCAGGAAGGTCAAGTCCCTCGCGCAGCAGGTTGACGCCCACGAGACAGTCGAACGTGCCCTCGCGCAGGTCGCGCAGGATCTCGAGCCTCTCGAGGGTCTCGATCTCGCTGTGCAGGTAGCGCACGCGCACGCCGGCCTTGTGCAGGTAGTTGGTGAGCTCCTCGCACAGCCGCTTCGTCAGTGCGGTCACGAGGATGCGCTGGCCGCCCGCGGCCACATCCTTGACCTCCTGCACGAGGTCCGGCACCTGTCCGCGCGCGGGCCGCACGATCACCGGCGGATCGACGAGTCCCGTCGGCCGGATCACCTGCTCGGCAATCACGCCGCCGCAGCGGTCGAGCTCGTAGGGACCGGGCGTTGCGCTCACGAAGACAACCTGCGGCGCGATCTCCTCCCACTCGTCGAAGCGCAGCGGACGGTTGTCGAGCGCGCTCGGCAGGCGGAATCCGTGCTCGATCAGCGTCTCCTTGCGGCGGCGGTCCCCGTGGTGCATGCCGCGGATCTGCGGGATCGTCACATGGCTCTCGTCGACGAAGAGGATCCACCTGTCCGGGTCGCTCCCCGGCACCTGGCGGAAGTAGTCCATCAGGCAGTAGCCGCGCGCGCCCGCGGGTCGCCCGTCCATATGCCGCGAGTAGTTCTCGATGCCCGGGCATGTGCCAGTCTCGGCGAGCAGCTCGAGGTCGTAGTTGGTGCGGCCGAGCAGGCGCTGCGCCTCGAGCAGCTTGCCCTGCGACTGCAGCGCGAGCACCTGTGCCTTGAGCTCTGCGCGGATCGACTCGAGCGCGCACTGCATCTGGTCCTCGGGCATCATGTGGTGCACTGCCGGGAAGATGTAGACGCGCGACTCCGACGCAAGCACCTCGCCTGAGATGGGGTCGAAGCGCTCGATGCGCTCGACCTCGCTCCCGAAGAGCTCGATGCGGATCGCGTGCGACTCCGATGCCGGCCACACCTCGATGCAGTCGCCGCGGATCCGGTAGCGGCCTCGCTCGGGCGCGGTCTCGTTGCGCGTGTACTGCATGCCCGCGAGGGCGAGCAGGAACCGCCTGCGCTCCAGCGGCGCGCCGCGCTCGATGACGGCCACCCGGTTGCGGTACTCCTCAGGAGATCCGAGGCCATAGATGCAGGAGACGCTCGCGACCACGATGGTGTCGGGCCGGCTGAGGAGGTTGCTCGTCGCCGCAAGGCGAAGGCGGTCGAGGTCCTGGTTCCGCGACGCGTCCTTCTCGATGTAGATGTCGCGCTGCGGGATGTACGCCTCAGGCTGGTAGTAGTCGTAGTAGGAGACGAAGTAGCTCACCGCATGGCGCGGGAAGAGCTCGCGCATCTCCTCGAAGAGCTGCGCGGCGAGCGTCTTGTTGTGGCTCATGATGAGCGCGGGACGGCCGGTGCGCGCGATGACGCTCGCCATCGTGAACGTCTTTCCGGTGCCCGTGGCGCCCAGCAGGGTCTGCCAGCGGTCTCCCGACTCGATGCCGCGCACGAGCTGGTCGATCGCCTCCGGCTGGTCGCCGGCCGGCTTGAATGGGCTGCAGAGCTCGAAGGTCGCGCTCACGGACCCTGAAGGGTAGGGGGCATCACGCCTTCGCCGTGGCCAGCAGTTCCCGGATCGGGCGCGACACGGTTCGCCTGGCCGCCGGCCACGATGCCGCGATTGCCGCCACGGTGACTGCCACCGCGCCGAGCGCGATGATGTCAGGCTGCACCGCGTACACAAGCTCGAGGCCGGCGAGCTCGCGGTACATGCGGGTGCCCATCCATGCAAGGTGCATGCCGAACCCGGCGCCGACGATGGCCGCCGTGACGCCGATCAGCACGGCCTCGCCGCAGACCATCCGCACCACCACCGACCTCGAACCGCCTACCGCCTGCAGCACGCCGAACTCCTGTGCGCGCCCTGCGACACCAGCGGCGATGACGCTCGCGGCGGCGATGCACGCGAGCCCGAGCGCGCCGCATGCGACGCCGCTCGAGACGCCGAGCATGATGTTCCCAATCCGCGAGATCTCGCGCCGGATCTGCCGGCCCGACGCGAACACCGCGCCCGGCACCGCGTCCTCGACCGCGGTCGCGAGCGTGGCCTCCTGCTCGTCGGTGACGCTGTCCGGAAGCTGCATCTGCACGATGTAGGACTCCCGCGAGCCGAAGTGGCGCGCCGCGGCATCGAAGTCCATGAAGATGCAGCTCACGGCATGTTCCGAGTAAAGGCTGCGAATGCCGAAGAACTGCGTGGCGACGTCGAGACCTGCGGCGCCCACCACGCCCACGATCTCCACGGGCACGCTGCTGGATGCCGAGCCGATCGTGATGGTGCTGCCGACGCCGAGCCCGCGCGCCACCAGGAACTCCTGCGCCACGAGCACCGCGTCGCCCTCAAGGAGCCGGCTCGTCGCACGTTCAGGGTCGCCGGCGATCCACTCGAGCCGGTTCATCGCCAGGAACGGGCGCGGCTCGAACCCGATGCACACGACGCTCGTCGGCGAGATGCCCGTGAGCCCGAACACCTGCGTGCCCACGACCTGCAACGGCAGGTAGCCGATCGCGGCGCTGGCAG
>JBIKNS010000139.1:0-5923 GCA_044358545.1 Phycisphaerales bacterium
GAATGACGGTGCACGCGCCATGCGTGTGTTGTACGGTCGGCGGCGCACACGCATCACCTCAAATCCAGTGGTCACTTCAGGTGCGCTGCGGCGTTATCCTGACATTCGATGGGAACGCGACATGGCAACCGCCCGTATGCGACCGTGCGGGGCCTGGCATCGGTCGGGGTCGCAGGCTGCACTGCCGCAGCCGCGCTGATGGCGCTGCATGCCGTGGCGCTTGGGGTCCCCGATGGCACGGTCCAGGTACCGCCATCACCGCCGCCATCCCCACCGGCATCTTCAGGCGCAGCGAGCGCTGCAGGTGGTCCGCAAGCGCCGCCGGTGCCGCAGCAGGCGCAACCGGAGCAGGGCTTCGTGTGGCTGTTCGACGGCACCACGCTCAACGGGTGGACGGGCGACACCTCGGGATACGCCGTGGAGGATGGCGCGATCGCGTGCGCGCCATCAGGTCGCGACCTGTTCACCGCGCGGGAGTTCGGCGACTTCACCCTCAGGCTCGAGTTCATGCTGACGCCGGGCGCGAACAACGGCATCGCCCTCCGCGCACCGCCAAGCGGAAACGCCTCGTACGAGGGCATCGAGGTGCAGGTGCTTGATGATGCGCACCCGAAGTACGCGTCCATCAAGTCGTGGCAGGCGCATGGTTCGGTGTATGGAGTCGTGCCAGCCAAGCGCGGAGCGCTGAAGCCGCCAGGCGAGTGGAACGAGCAGGAGATCGACCTTCAGGGAACCCGCATCCGCGTCACGCTCAACGGCACGGTGATCGTGGATGCAGACCTGTACCGACAGGCGCATGACGGCACGCTCGACGGCCAGCCGCATCCCGGGCTGCGCCGCACCAGCGGGCACATTGGCTTCCTCGGCCACGGCGACCGCGTGCTGTTCCGCAAGATCCGGATCAAGGAGAGCCCGTGATGGATGCGCCAGCGCCCGCGCCGCCCCAGCAGCGGTCCCGCGGCGCCGACATCCTGCTCACGATGGCATCGCTGGTGGTGGTGTGCGCAGGCATCTCGGCGGCGTCGAGCGTCGTGGTGCCGGCGCTCGCAGCGATCTTCGTGGCCGCGGTGGCACTGCCGCCGATCGTCGCGCTGCGTGCGAGGGGGGCGCCGGCATGGCTCGCGGTCACGATTGTCCTCGCCATCGTCGCGGGAGCGCTCTTCCTCACGGGCACCGTGCTCGCGCGCACGGCGGCAAGCTTTGGCGAGAACTTCAACGAGTACCGCGCCACGCTGCAGTCCCAGGTGACGCAGATTGAGACATGGTTCGCAGCGCGTGGCGTCGACCTGTCGCAGGAGCACCTCGGCGACCTCCTCGATCCCGGGCGCCTGCTGTCCGTGGTCAAGGGCGGTCTCGCAGGCGTGATCGGGGTGCTGCGGGACGGCGTGTTCGTGGTGGTCATGGTGGGATTCCTGCTCGCTGAGGCTGCCGGCCTTCCCGCCAAGATCAAGCTCGCATTCCGCATCGACGATGCCACGCTCGGCCCCTGGCGGCGCATCCTCGACGACATGACCGGATACCTCGTCGTCAAGACCAAGACAAGCCTGCTCACTGCCGTGCTGGTGACGATCGGCATGTGGCTGCTCGGCGTCGACTACCCCATCGCGCTCGGCTTGCTCGCGTTCATCCTGAACTTCGTTCCCGTGGTCGGGTCGATCGTCGCCGCCGTGCCTGCCGTGCTGCTGGGGCTCATCGCATCGGGCCCGATCTTCGCGCTGGTGGTGGCCGCGGTCTATGGCGCCATCAACATGTCGATCGGGAGCGTGCTCGAGCCTCGGATGATGGGCGAGCGGCTCGGGCTCTCCGCGCTGGTCGTCTTCCTGTCGCTGGTGTTCTGGGGATTCCTGCTCGGTCCGGTGGGCATGTTCCTCTCCGTGCCGCTCACGATGCTCGCCAAGATCCTGCTCAACAACGCCGACGACCTGCGCTGGCTCGCGATCATGCTTGGACCGGCACCGTCCGGCGCGACACGGGAGCCGCGGGAGAGCGCGCGACCGTGAGCCGGGATGGTCACGTCGCACGGCGGCTCCGCGACGAGCTTGCCCGGCTCGAGTCGGGTCTCGCGTCAGGCGGGTTTCTCGTCAGCGCCATCGATGTGGTCGACGAGGGCACTTGGGGACGCCTCGACGCAGCGGTCGAAGGCCAGTCGAGCGGCGGAAAGATCCAGATTCACCTGTCGAGCAAGGGAGCGGTGAGCGTCGTGCCGCAGGGCGCGGCGGCAGCGGGCATCGCGAACGCGCTAGGCCTGCCGGTGAAGGTGCGAGCGGGGGCCAACGCATCCCCACCAACTCCCTCATGCGCCCCCTCGGGCCGCAACTCCGGACCGGGCGCCACGCGAAGCGTCTCCAGCGCCGGCACGAAGGCTGCGAACGGGTCCTCGTCGAACCGTGCCGCGGCTGCGGCGCCGAGCGCGCCGCCCGACCCGCGCGCGCCCGTCATCGTCGACTGCTCGAAGTTCGGCAAGCACCTCATCGGCCCTACCGAGTGGCGCGGCGTGCAGCGCTCGGCCGGTGGCGCATTCGTCGAGGTCTTTCACAGCGGGCGCTACGCGCGCGGACACAACAATCTCGGCGAGCTGCTCGCGATCGTCGATGCGTGCGAACGGATCTCGGATGGGCGACTTGCATGCGCCGGAATCCGCTCCGACAGCCGCACGGCCATCAGCTGGTTCACCAAGCGGATCATCAAGACCACGCTGGACGTGGATGCGGTGTGCGACCCGGAGTTCGCGGCGGCCGTGCGCCGCGCGCAGTCGTGGCTCGCATCGCCCGCGCGGCAATCATGCGCCGTACGCGTCACGCTCTGGGACACGAAGCGCGAAGGCGAGAACCCGGCCGACTTCGGGCGAAAGTGACGCCGGGCTCAGTTGTCGTCGAGCGCGGGACCGAGCGGGTCCCAGATGAGACCGGGCTTGTTCCAGTCGCCGTTGGGCTGCGAGGGGTCGCGTGACTCCTGGACACTCGTCGTCGCATCCGCATTCTTGACGAGCGCGATGTGCCCGTCCGCGAAGCAGATGTGCCCCCCGTCGAAGTGCCGCGCCGCAAATCGCTTCCAGTCGCTGCGGTGCCGGCGAAGGTCGCGCCCGAAGTGCACGTCGCTCGCGGGCAGCTCCTCGGGTGTCGTGCGCATCTCCAGCATGAACACCGTCTCGGACGCACTCTTGATCATCGACATGCTGAGCGTGCGGTTGGGAGAGAAGTCCGCAATGCCGCCACTGGCCTGGAACGTGTTGTTGAGCTGCGAGTTGGGCACGTAGCAGAAGAAGAATGACCGGCGTATGCCATTGGCGCCTGCAGGGCCGAACTCCCACGGCGCGCCCTCCTGCGCCTTCGCGGACGGATCAAGGAAGATGTTGCGCTCCGGCGGGATCGGCGCGAACCGCTGGGCCGCAAAGGCATCCTCCACGATCCGCGTGTAGGGCAACTGGTCAGCGAACTCGGGGATGGCGTTCGCCCAGTACGTGGGCTGCGCCAGGTTTGCCTGCATCTGCGACGCATCCTTGAGGCCTTCCCACGGGAGGCGCTCCTTGTTGGCGGTCGTGTACTGCACCGTGCCCCGGCCCCACTGCTGCAGGTTCGACTTGCTCACCGTGGCTCGGCTGTTGCGCTGCACCGACGAGATCGCCGGGAACAGCAGCCCGACGAGCACCGCGATCAGACCCACAACCACGAGCATCTCGACGATGGTGAAGCCCCGCTTCCCTGCACCGAATCTCGCAGAAGTCATCCGGTCCAGCCTCCGAGCACCACAGTGAGGTCGAGTCCGTTGACGATGCCGTCACGGTTGAGGTCGGCGCTCGACTGTGACGATCCCCACGCACTCAGCAGCGCCGCAAGGTCAAGGCCGTTCACGCGGTTGTCACCGGTGATGTCACCAGGCAGCGCGGGCGCGCTGCAGCCGCCGAGGGTCTGCGTCACGGGCTGGGGCGGCGGGCATGTGCCTGGCGGATCCGGGATGCCGTCACCCGTGCAATCCACGAGCGGGCATGGGGTCCACGTGTTCGGGGCACCGAACGTGCTCTGCGAGGCCGTGTCGTCGTACTGGCTCGATGACGTCACTGTGCCATCGACATCGCGTCGAAGCCTGCATACGTCCCCGCTGCCCACCGCGCCGTGGTTGTAGTAGATGCTGCCCTCGCCGGCCCATCCGAACACCACCTCGCCAGCCGCATTTCGCACGCGCATGCGCCAGTCGTCGTTGCTGGTCGTGAAGGAGCCGCTCACGTGGCCTTGCGCGCTGCCGGTGGTGAACGCCACCGCCAACGGGTCGCGGGAGTTGAGGTTGATCCAGCGGTCGCCCGCCGAGGCGTTGAGCGTGAAGTCCGTGTCGAGCCCCCCTGCAGCGGTGTCGCGCTCGATGATCGTGACAATCGTCCCCGCCGGCAGGCTCGCGAGCGCCACATTCGACGAGAGCCGGATCGACCCGCTTGTGCCGTCGGACACCTCCTCCCAATCGATCGTCCAACCGCGCAGATCCGTCCCCGACCGCTGCACGACGAGCTCCATCCAGTTGCCGCCGTTGCCGATCCGGCGCCCAAGGAACGAGTCCGACGCCGCCCCGCCTTCCGCATCAGCTGTCTCCGTGCCCCCGTTCAGCCATCCCGTGGAGCTCACCGCGTTGTACTCGTTCAGCACGAGCGGCATGCACGACTGGCACAGCTCGGCGCGCACCGCCGCGCGCAGCGGCTCGAAGTCCTGGTAGGTGCGGCATCCGGTGAAGTCGTTGTTCCAGCTGTTGGGCTGCCCGAAGGTCGAGTTGTTCGCGTCCTGGTAGTTGGAGCTTGGGGTGACCGTGGGCCGCGGGTCCTCCTCGAGCTTCCCGACCTCCTTGCTGTTGATGCCCGTGCCCGCCCACCCCGGTGCATTCTCGCCAACGAGGCCGACCACGATCGCACCCGTCTCGTCGATGATGCGTGCCCGCCAGTTGTCGTTGCCGACATCAAGCGGGTCGTCGTAGTTCGGCATCGTCGGGTCGGAGACGTTGGCGACGCAGGTCACGAGCGACGCATCGAAGCAGTTGACATTGATCCACCAGTCGCCAAGGCACGGATTGAAGGACGTGTCCGTGTCGAGGCCGCCTAGGGCTGTCGGCTGTTCCGAGATGGTGATGATCGTGCCCGCACGGACGTCGGCCCATAGGGGCGACTGCGAGAAGGTGATCTCGCCCTGGGGCGTGTTGCCGTTGCCCCACCAGATGTTGGTGCCGTCGGCATCCGTAGCCTGCAGTTCGATCCACTGGACCTTCCAGCCCCGGATGTCCGCGTGGTCGACGGTGACGACAAGCTCGATCCAGTCACCGCCGTTGCCGAGCGCGCGGCCGAAGAACGAATCCTCGTCGGTGGCGCAGCTTGCTCCGCCCGGGCCATCTGGCGTTGGGCACGTGGGCGTGGCAGCGTCGGGATTGTTCAGCCACTTGGTGCTGCCCACGCAGTTCCACTCGTTCAGGATGAGGTCCGCCGCCGTGGCATTGGTGCCTCGCGCGGCAACTGCTGCGACGCTCGCGGCGACCAGGATCGGGAACGTCTGATGGGCGGATCGGCGCATGGCGTGAGACCTCAGGTGTTCGGCGGACGCGAGCCAGGCAAAGGCACCGGCTTTACGCAAACGCAACGAAGCACGCATGGCACCGAACCCCTCACAAGGTCGTGTTCACGTTGTGCAAGGATTGTGTGAAGCGTGCGCCGCGCACTAGCCTCCCCACTGCCTTGGACGTCGGCGCCACCCTTCTGCTTCTGGCACTGCGCGCCGACTCGGCTGGGCCTCCGTTGGCAGGGGCACGCCCCTCAGACCCGATCCGGCTGCGCGTCGCCGATACGTGCCGCACGGGTCCGCCCAACGCATCGGCGTGCGAGATCGCCGCATGGTCGCCTGCGTCGGCGCGACTGCTGGTCACGAATGCATCGGCGGGGCTGGTGCCGGTGGCT
>JBIKNS010000140.1:0-5916 GCA_044358545.1 Phycisphaerales bacterium
AGTCCTGCGCGCGGCCGGGCCTTGTCGCGGATGCTGGCGATGCCGATCACCGCCGCGAGCGACAGGCCGCCGACCGTGAGGTAGTCACTCGTCGCCAGCGGCTTGGCTGCGGAAGCGGCAGCCGAAAGTGTGTCGGTCCAGTGCACGGCGGTACGGTAACTGCACGCGGGTTGCGATGGTCGCGCCGCCTTTGCGCAGCCTCGCCTCGCAGCCACGCAAGCGCAGCCTCGCCTCGCAGCCGCGCAAGCGCAGCCTCGCCGCGCAGCCGCGCAAGCGCGCACTGCCTGTGCGGCCGCGCTCCTACGCTTGCGCCATGCTGCGGTGGAGGCTCGACAATACGTATGCCCGGCTTCCCGATCGGCTCTTCTCCCGTGTGATGCCGGCGAAGGTCCGCGATCCGCGATGCGTGATCGCCAACCATGCGCTCGCCGAGGAGCTCGGCCTGGACTTGCGCGCCGTGACGGAGCAGCAGCTCGCGAGTGCGCTTGCGGGCCAGGTGCTTCCCGAGGGCGCCGACCCTATCGCGCAGGCCTACGCAGGACATCAGTTCGGCGGCTTCACCATGCTGGGAGATGGCCGCGCCGTACTGCTCGGTGAGCACATCACCCCTCAGCGGAAGCGGGTCGACGTCCAGCTCAAGGGATCGGGCCAGACGCCGTACTCGCGCCGCGGCGACGGGCTTGCCGTGCTCGGCCCGATGCTTCGCGAGCACATCATGGGCGAGGCGATGCATGCGCTCGGGATACCGACGAGCAGAAGCCTCGCGGTCGTGACGACCGGCGAGCCCGTGCTGCGGGAGTCAGTGAGGCGAGGCGCGATCCTGGTGCGAGTGGCGTCGAGCCACATTCGCGTCGGCACCTTCCAGTACGCGGCTGCCGTAGGTGACCACGACGCGCTCAAGGCGCTCGCGGACTACGCCATCGGCCGCCACTACCCGGAGATTGGGGCGCGAGACGGCCGCTACCTTGAGTTCCTGCATGCAGTCATCGCCCGGCAGGCGTCACTCATCGCACGCTGGCAGTCGGTGGGCTTCATCCACGGCGTGATGAACACCGACAACATGGCCATCTCGGGCGAGACGATCGACTACGGGCCTTGCGCCTTCATGGATGCGTACCACCCGGGCACCGTGTTCAGCTCGATTGATCATCACGGCAGGTACGCGTACGGCAACCAGCCCTCGGTTGCACGGTGGAATCTGGCGCGGTTCGCCGAGACGCTGCTGCCGCTGATCAGCGGGGACGAGGCCAAGGCGATCGCGGCTGCGACCGAGGCGCTGCAGAGGTTCTCCGCGACGTACGAGCGTCACTGGCTCGCGCACATGCGCGCGCGGCTGGACCTGCGCACCGAGCAGCCGGGCGACGCTGCGCTTGTCCAGTCCCTGCTCGACTGGATGCAGGAGTCGGAAGGGGACTACACGCTGACGCTCCGCAACATCGGCGACCTGCGCTGCGAGGACGAGACGATTGCGGCGTGGCGTGCGCGTTGGCAGGCCCGACTCCGGGACGAGCCCGCATCAACGGCGGAAGAGCGCCTCTACCGGATGCGCCATGCCAGTCCTGCAGTCATCCCGCGCAACTACCGTGTGGAGGAGGCGCTTGAGGCGGCGGAGGAGCGCGACGACTGCGCTCCTCTTCACGAGCTTCTCGATGCCCTCGCGCACCCATTCGATGACGCTGCGGACCGGTCCAAGTTCGCTGCGCCACCGCCGCCATCGTTCTGCGGCTACCGAACGTTCTGCGGCACGTGAGACGCGCCCCTCAGGCGCACGATGCCGTGCAGAGCCGAGTGTCGCACGGGCGCCTATGTACGCGTCCCGTGGTGGCGTCAGTGACGGGCCGGACCGAGCGGGTCCCAGATGAGCTCGTCAGTGTTCCAGTCGCCTTGCGGCGTGGACGGATCCCGGCTGCCCTGCGCGTTGGTTGTGGCGTCTGCGTTCGTCATCCACTTCACGCTGCCATCGATGAAGACCAGGTGCCCGCCCCTCTGGTGGCGGCACGCAAAGCGCTTCCAGCTGCACGACGCACGATCAAGGTTCCGGATGCGGTGGGGATCGTCGGGCGGCAGCTCGTTCGGCGTCGCGCGGAGCTCCAGCATGAACACCGTACGGCTTGGGTAGGGGATGTTCGAGAGCCGCACGAGGCAGTCATGCGAGAAGTCCGGCAGCCCACCGCTCGAGAGCAGCGTTTGGTTAAGCCGGATGTTCATCGCGTAGCTGAACCAGAACTGCCGCGTGATGCCGCCCTTGCCCGCATCCCCAAAGGTCCACGGGGTATCGCGGTCCGGCACCGCGGCAGGGTCGTTCCAGACTGCGTCGCGCGCATTCCACGTGTCAATGACGCGCTGGTCGGCAAACGCACGGTCGCACATGTCGCTGTAGGGCTCGAGGCCGATCATTGGCGGCAGGGCGTTGGGCCAGAAGTTGGGGTTTGCGAGGTTCTCCGCCATCGGACCGGCGTCCTTCTTGCCCTCCCACGGCACGCGTTCCTTGTTCATGCTCGCCCACGAGGACATCGCGCCACCCCATGCGCGGAGATTGGACTGGCTCTTCGTGGCCCACACCGACCGGCGCACCATCGAGATGCCGGGCATGATGAGCGCCACCAGCACTCCGATGAGCCCGATCACCACGAGCATCTCGACGATCGTGAACGCACGGACCCGTGCGGTTGCGTTGAGCGAACAGGGTCTAGGCATCCACGACCAGCGAGATGAGGCTCGAGATCTTGCGGTGCGCCTCGATCGGGTGCCTCAGCGGCAGCTCGCGATGCACCTTGTAGCGGTTGCGCCGACCGACCCGCTCACGCTCGATGTAGTTGCCTGTTTCGAGGTCCGCAATGATTCGCTGCACCGCACGCTCCGTGATGCCCACCTGGGTCGCGACGTCCCGGAGCCGGATCTCAGGCTCCTTTGCGATGAGCAGGAGCACATGCGCGTGGTTGCTCAGGAACGTCCACCCCGGGCGATCCTCGGCGGGGGCGGCCAGCGCTCGTTTGGTCTTGCTGATGGGGCGTGCGTTGCTTCGGGTCCTACGTGCTGCCAATCAGGCGGGCTCCCATCCCTCGCCCGGGACGAAGCGCTGATGTGCGCTGCCCTGTGGGTCGAGCGCAAACAATCGTACCCACCCATTCTCCACAAGCTCGGCGACATGGGGCTGGTTCGCCAGCACGGCGTCAATCATCGACGTGGGGGCCTCGACAATCACCTGCAGGCGGAGCGGCTCATGGCGCCACGAGCCATCCGCAGCCTGGACGGACTGCAGCGGAAGCCCGGGCCGCAGGTCGCCGCCATTCCCCAGGGCCACCCCTGCCCGACCAATGCGGTTGTGGAGCACCTTGTCTCCGGCACCCAGCACATGGTGGTCGACCGTTGACGCCAGGTACTGGAGGTTGATCCATGAGGCCACCACCATTGGCGCCGAGAGGATCAGGTCGAGGAGCATCCCGTCCTTGTCTGCCTGCGCGTCGTAGTCGTGCAGGAAGGCGCGCGAGCCGAGGTCAACGCCACGCGTGCGCGAGCGCCGTGCCGCGATGAACGCCGCATTGCCGGCCAGTCCCCATTCGGGCCTCACCTCCGCCCAGTCTCGTGTGCGGCGCCGGAGCGATGCGAGGATCCCTGGTGCACCACCCTCGGAGCGCACGCCGAGCGATGGAGCGCGCTCGGCGCGCGCTGCCCTGCATGCGGCGTCGAGCATCTCGCGAGCGCGCTGGATCTCGTGCGCGTGCGAGGAAGGGAAGCTGCCGGGATCGAGAAGCCGGATCGAATCGTCTGAGGTGTCGTGAACCGCGGCGACGAACAGCGTGTCTTCGGGGATGCTCCACCCGCGTGGCTCAAGCGCATCGCGCACGCGTCGGGAGTTCAGGATCGCGCACGCGACGCGTGCATTTGCCGCACCCCCATGCCCGCCGCACGCGCCGCAGTCGAGCGATGTGGCATGCGGGTTGTTGGCGCTTCGCGACGAGTGGCCGCACAGCATCACCAGTGGCGCAATGTGGCCGTGCATGCCCATGCCTCGCAGCATGAACTCTGCGGTGCGCACCTGCGCGTCGAGGCCTAGGCCGGAACCGTCGGGCTCGGCGTCAAGCGCGACCGGCGACCTCTCCTCGTTCCGCATCCGGCTCCGTACCCGGCCTTCGCCGAGCGCCAGGCCAGCCGCGTACGCAAGTCCCGCCACCTCCACCGACGCAAAGGCGGCAGCGGGTGCCTTGTGAAGGTGGGCTGCGAGCCCTGCGGTCAGCGAATCCGTGGGCGCCTCGCCCCGGATGCAGCAGGTCGGACGCAAGAGCACCGGGCAACGCGCTGAGCTCTTGCCAGCGTCGTCCCACTCCATGGCGATCCCGAAAAAGCCGGCGAATCCCTTGGTCTGGATCGCGGGCGAGAGTCGCTCGAGATGGCGCCGCACCGGCTCGGACCTCACGTCGATGCAGAAGACCGCTTGCATCGCGGGCCTGAGTTCGGGCTCTTGCTCTCCGCACGCGCCGATCGAGCCGAGCAGCTTGCGTGCGTAGGCGTCTTCGACGGCCTCCTGCAGCGCGAGCCGTACGCGCTCGTCACCTGCGCTCGGGGCCTCCAATGCACGCTGCGAGACTGCCCCGCCGGTCCGGCGTGCCAAGCGGAGCACCGCTGCATCCGCGCAGGCGCGTGCCGCAAGCAGGTCCCGCACTGCGCCTGGGTCCTTGCGGTCGCGTTCCCACGCAATTCGCCGCGCATGAGTGGCCCATCCGTAGATCCCGGAGAGCAGACGCAGCAGCGTCGCATCACGCTCGGTGCAGTCGACTTCGAGATCGATCAGCGCGCGCTCAATCGCCGCGTCCGGGTCATGCGGCATGGCGGCGATCGCATCCCTGAACCCACGCAGGCCGGCAGCGTCCACCGAAAGATCCACTGATGCGAACTCGCGCCAGCGAGCGAATGGCCGGACACCATCGGCAGCGTCGAGCGAACGGCCGGCCTGATGCTCCATCTCGCACCAACGTGCAAGCGCGTCGCACACAGTCTGGTGCCAGCGCGCGCCCTCGCGCCAGTCGATCCATTCGGCAGCCGTCCAAGTGGGAACATCCGCGCGCGCCGGTGGCGCGACACGGCCCTCCAGCATGCCCTCGAGTGACCATGAAGACATGCCCATGCGCGTGGCGGCTCCTGCGATATCCGAACTGCTGAATCCGCCGTCGATCCATCGCGCTCGGTAGTGGGCGAGCGGCGGAAGCAGGGATGCGCCGAGGCTCTCCCGCAGCACCCGCGCAGCGGCATCGATGGGGGTGGCTGCATGTCCCAGGAACGGGTTCACGGCAACAAAGGAGTCGAGGCTCCAGCAGGGTGGAATCAGGAGGCATGCTCGGGCGATGTCCTCCGTGACGGGGACAGCGGGGCGGGCGAGGGTTGGATTGCGCAAGATCTCAGGCACGGGTCACTCCATTGATGGTGGTGCGGAAGAGCTCGTGGATGCGGTCGATGGCGCGATGCGCTGCGATGCCGATGTAGAAGCCGCTCAGTGCGTGGATGCGCATGCGGGATCCGGGCCCGGCCCTCTCCAACGCGGGCATTGCGGCGTGAATGGCGGCAAGCGCAGTGATCGCGATGACAGGAAGGCCTGCAGCGATCCAAGCTGACGTGCCTCGGAATGCTCCGCTGCCGATCAGCGGCGTGCCAAGCCACCACGTCGCCCCTGCATAGAGCGCGCACGCAAGCGCTGGTGCAGTGGCGGAGAACGCGAGCGCGGCACACGCCCGCGTCACCGTTGCGGAGCGGGAGGCCCGGCGCCTCGCGAGAAGCGCAACCCAAGACTGGCCGACTGCAATCGCGACGATGGCAAGGAGTGCGGCTTTGCCTGCCCCGGCTCCGGCCGCCAGCCCGAATGCGTGAGCCCAAGCAGCCACCGAGAGCGCTGACAGGAGCGTGCCGGCAATCAGCAGGGCG
>JBIKNS010000141.1:0-5841 GCA_044358545.1 Phycisphaerales bacterium
GCCCAAGGCTGGCCATGGTCGCCGAGATCTTGGCGCCCACAAGCCCGCTCTTGCCCATGCCGGCGACCACCACCAGCCCGGTGCAGCCGCTGAGCAGCTCCACGGCCCGGGTCCAGTCCTCGGCGGTGCGGGCATCATGGCGAACGCGTTCGGCGATCGAGCGGATGCTCGATGCCTCAGCCTCGAGAGCCTCTGCGATGAAGCGGGTCTCCTCGTTGGCCGCGACGGGCATGCGAGGGAGGGTACCGGATACCTTCCGGCGATGCCCCTGCAGGATGACTACGAGGTGCGCCTGTCGAGCTTCCAGGGTCCGCTGGACCTGCTGCTCTTTCTGGTGCGGCGCGCCGAGGTGGATATCCGCGACATCCCGATTCACACGATCGCAGAGCAGTACTTCGCGTTCCTCAAGCAGATCGACCGCATCGACGTCGACCTCGCGGGCGAGTTCCTGGTGATGGCCGCGACACTTGTTGAGATCAAGAGCCGCACTCTCGCGCCGCGGCAGGCGGGTGAGGGCACGGACGACTCTTCGACCGATGCGCTCGATGCTGCTGACCCGCGCTTCGAGCTCGTCCGGCAGCTGCTCTCGTACCAGCGCTACCGCACTGCCGCCGAGTCGCTCGATGCGCTGCGCCGCGAGAGCGCTCGTCGGTGGCCAGCCGGCGGTCACGGCGGCGAGGTGCCGGACGACGCCGAGGAAGAGGCCTCGATCGAGATCGAGGACGCCCACATCCTTGACCTCGTCGAGGCGTTCGAGCGCATCATCGCGGCGGTCGACCTCACGCGGCTCGGCGACCACCGCGTCGAATACGACGACACTCCCATCAGCCTGCACCAGGCGGACATTGTGGACAGGCTCGGCCGCGCCGAGCGCAGGAGCCTGACCCTGCAGCAGGTGATGGAGGGGCGGACGCGCGGCGAGATGATCGGCCTCTTCCTGGCTCTGCTCGAGCTCGCCCGCAATCAGCAGGTGGAGATCCGGCAGGACGATCCGGAAGCATCGGTCGAGATTGCGCTGCGCGAGATCCCGCTCGGCGCCGACGCGAATTCCCAAACCGAGCTGCAGGACCTGTCCGATACAGACGAGTCATGATGACCAGATCAAGTCGCGCCAGGATGGCGCTCGTTGCCGCGATGGCGGTGGTTGCCCTGTTCAGCAGCGTGCCTCTTGCCCACGCCGACCTCGGCGCAGAGATCGCCCGAGCCGTCTCGGCGACAGGCCTCAAGAAGGCGCGCATTGCCGTCAGCGTCCGCCGGGTGGATGCGGCAGGCGACTCGGGCGCGCGCTCGGCGGCGTCGGTCTCGATCCTCGCCAGCGAGCCGCTTGTCCCGGCGAGCAACATGAAGCTCATGACGACGGGTGCGGCGCTGCTGACGCTTGGCGCCGACTTCTCGTTCCGCACCCGGCTGGTGCTGGCAGGTGACCGCCTCGTCATTGTGGGCGATGGGGATCCGGCGTTTGCCGACCCGACGCTGCTCGCCGAGTCCGTCATGACCCTGCCGAACGGCACCGTCAAGCAGGGGATCGCCGTCGATGACCTTGTGGGTGCGTGGGTGCGTGCCGTGGCCGCGTCGGGCATCACATCGGTACGCGAGGTCATTGCCGATGACCGCATCTTTGCGCGCGAGGGTCACCATCCCGTGTGGCCGCGCGACCAGCTCAGCGAGTCCTACTGCACGCCGCCAAGCGGGATCAACTTCCACCTGAACGCGCTGCGCATCTGGCCCAAGCACGTGGGAGGCGGCGCCCCGGATCTTTCGCGGATGGAGCCGGCGATTCCAGGTCTTGGCATCCGCAACAAGGCTTCGTCGCGCAACCGCAAGAACGACAGGAACTCCATCTGGTTCGCCATCGATCCCGTAGATGGGTCCCTCACGGCGCACGGCAACGTGAAGCAGTCCTACGTGGAGCCGGTCGAGGTTGCGCTTGCCGATCCAGCATCGAGCCTCGCGCTCCTGCTCGCGGAGCGCCTGAAGGAGGCGGGGGTCGCGGTGGGTGGCGCGCGCTCGGCCATCGCCAGCGATCCCGCGCCGGCCGGGCGGACGATCGGCCCGGTCATCGAGAGTCCGCTCTCGACAGTCATCACCCGGTGCAACGTCGACAGCCAGAACATGTACGCAGAGGCGCTGCTCAAGCGCATCGCCTTTGCGCGCACAGGCAAGCCCGGCAACTGGACCGATGGCGCACGTGCGGTCCACGAGACAGTCGCACGCGTCATTGGCGTGCAGCCGGCAATGCCCTTCGCGGTCAGCGATGGGTCCGGTCTCTCGCGGGCCAACCGGGTGACAGCAGATGGCATGACTCGCTGGCTCGTGGCGCTTGCGGAGGATCCGGCAACGGGCCGGGTCTTCGCGGACAGCCTCGCCGTGAACGGCCGCACCGGCACCGTGCGCAAGCGCATGAACGACATCGATCCTGCGCACGCCGTGGTGCAGTGCAAGACCGGGTACATCGACGGCACGAGTTGCCTGTCGGGCTACGTCACCGCGCCTGACGGTCGCCGCTACGCGTTTAGCGTGCTTGCAAACGGACTCACGGAGCCGGCCGCAGTGTCGAAGGCCAAGCAGCTTCAGGACCGGGTTGCGCGCATCCTGGCGGACGAGCTTCGGGATAGCGCTCCACGCGCCGCCATGGGCGGCTGAAGCCATTCGGGCACAGCACGCCCCGCGCGCCTCGGCGCGACCTGAAGTCCACGTCGTGGGGGTGGGGAGATCAGCTTCCGCCGCCGACGCGCACGCGCGCGAAGGCGAGAATGCGGGTGCCCTTGGGGAGCAGCTCGCCGATGCGCTTCTTCTCGTCCCAGCAGTAGGGCTGGCCCACGAGCGTCAGCTCATCGATCATCTTGCGCACCTTGCCCTCGGCCATCTTCTCGACGATTTGGGCGGGCTTTCCGGTGGCCTCGGCCTCGGCACGGGCCTGCGCCTTCTTCTCGGCGACGAGCGCGGCGGGGAGCCCGCTCTCGTCAACGGCCTGGGGAAGCTCGAGTGCGCCGGCGATGTGCTGGCTGATGCCCTTGGCGGTCTCGGCGTCGAGCTCGCCTTCGTACTGCATGAGCACGCCGAGCTTGCCGTCATGGTGCACGTAATGGCCAAACTTGCCGCCCTGGTAGACGACGCCGCGGCCGAAGGAGATGTTCTCCCCGGTCTTGATGCGGATGTCGTCAATGCGCTTGGTCATCTCGGCGCTGGCGGCGGCGTCGCCCGCGGGAAGCGCGAGCGCGAGCTTGGCCACGTCCTTCACCATCGCGACGAACTCGTCGTTGCGCGCGGTGAAGTCGGTCTCGGCACGAACCTCGACGATGGCAGCCTTGGCGCCCTCCATCGCGACTGCGACGGCACCCTGGCCGGCAGCACGGTCCGAGCGCGAGTCCATCTTGTCCTTGAGCTTCTCGCGCAGCAGCGCCTCCGCCTTGGCCATGTCGCCGCCGGTCTCGGCAAGCGCGCTGCGGCAGTCGCCGAAGCCAAGGCCAGTCTTCTGGCGCAGTGCCATCACGGTCTTCGCATCAATGTGAGCGGTGGTCATGTGGAGTCCTCGGATCGTGTGGTGCGGGGTGCGAGGGTCAGCTCGCGGTGGGCTCGGTGCCTGGCGCTGCATCGCCTGCGGTCTCGCCTGCGGCGACAGGCTCATCCATGCGGAACCGCGAGCGCATCGAGCGCTTGCGCGGAGCAGGGGATGCCGAGGCATCGGCCTCAGCCGCCGCCTCAGGTCCACCCGAGGTCTGGCGCTGGGTCTTGCCCTCGTTCACGGCGGAGCACAGCTCGCGCACCACGATGTCGATGGAGCGCATCGAGTCGTCGTTGCCGGGGATCGGGATGTCCGCGTAGTCGGGGTCGCCGTCGGTGTCGATGAGGCACACGGTGGGGATGCCGAGGTTCTTCGCCTCACGCAGCGCATTGGTCTCGCGGGTCGTGTCGATCGCGACAATTGCGCCGGGCAGGCGCGTCATCGAGCGCACGCCGTTGAGGTTGCGGTGGATCTTCTTGAGCTCACGCGCGAGCTGCGACTCCATCTTCTTGGAGTAGGTCTTGATCTCGCCGGTGGCGACCAGGCCCTCGAGCTCCTCGAGCCTCTTGAGGCGGTCACGCACGGTGCGGAAATTGGTGAGGAGGCCACCGAGCCAGCGCTCGGTGATGTAGGGCATGCCGACGGCCGCGCAGTGCTGCTCGATCGCGCCGCGCGCCTGCCGCTTGGTGCCCACGAAGAGCACGTCCTTGCCCGAGCCGACCGTGCGGCTGATGAACTTCTTCGCCAGCAGGACGCCCTTCACCGTCTCGCGGATGTCGATGATGTGGATCTGGTTCTTGATGCCGTGGATGTACGGCGCCATCTTCGGGTTCCAGTTGGAGCGGCGCTGCCCAAAGTGGATTCCGGCTTCGACGAGTTCATTGACAAGTGACATGGACTTTCCTTTCGGCCCCGCGTGGGCGGGGAGCGACACCGACGGGCGCGACCGATGGGGCCGGGCTTTGGGCCTCGGCCGACGCGCTCGTCCTTGAGGGCGCTTGGGGGTGGGCGTGCCCCACATGGGGCCCGTCCCGATTGGTTGGCTGCGGCACGCGCCGCGGCCTGTTCTCCCGATCGGCCCATCGTGCCGGTCGGGTCTCGCGGGGGCGGTGCGGCACAGCGCAGCCCCGCTCACGCGAGCCGAGCAATGTACCTAGGCCTCCGGCCAATCCGCAAGTCCTCAGCGGCACTCGGTTTGGATGCGGATTGGGGCGCGCTGCGCGGGAAACTACGGCACCGCGCCGTGTCAGCCTTCCTTAGGATCGACGCCATGATCGAGAGCGTGTTCAAGGCATACGACATCCGGGCCACGTATCCGGATCCGCTTAACGAGGACGTGGCCTGGCGGGTTGGCTTCGCGACGGCGCGCTACCTGCTCGAGCGCGCCATGGCCGACGGCCACGACCATCCCATGATGCGGCACATCGTGGTGGGCCGTGACATGCGCACCCACTCGCCGTCGCTTGCGGCATCGCTCAAGCAGGGAATGCGCGACTACGGCGCGCATGTGATTGACGTCGGAATGGTCGACACGCCCATGACGTACTTCGCGGTCAACCACATCGGCTGCGCCGGTGCGGTGCAGGTCACTGCCAGCCACAATCCCTCGCGCTACAACGGATTCAAGATCAGCCGTGTGCATGCGAAGCCGGTCGGCATGGGATCCGGCCTCGAGCGGATCAAGGAGTGGGCCGTTGCGGCGCAGCGACCCGCCGCGGCGCCGGCTGGCGGGCGCGAGGAGTCTCGCGACCTGTGGCGCGAGTACCGCGACCACCTGATGAGGCTGATGGCTCCCTCGCTGCTTGAGGGCTCGCGCACCCTCCGCATCGCGGTCGACGCGAGCAACGGCATGGCAGGCACCGCGGTGCCGAAGATCTTCGGGGATGTGCCTGGTCTGGCGATCGAGCGCATCAACTTCGACAACTCGACAGGGGAGTTCGTGCACGAGCCGAACCCGCTCGTGGAGGCGAACCTCGCGCAGGTGCGCGAGGCCGTGCGGCGGGGAAAGGCGGACTTCGGTGTCTGCTTCGACGGCGATGCGGACCGCTGTGTGATCGTGGACGAGCGGGGCGAGCCCGTCGGATGCGACCTCATCCTCGCGATGCTGGTGGGCGACGCGCTCAAGTCCAATCCCGGCGCGGCGGTCGTGTACGACCTGCGCTCGTCAAGGTCCGTCGCCGAGGCGATCCAGGAGGCAGGCGGCGTGCCGGTCGAGAGCCGCGTCGGACACGTCTTCATGAAGGCGAAGGTTGCGGAGACTGGCGCGCCCATCGGCGGCGAGCTGTCCGGGCACTTCTACTTCGCGGACATGTTCAATGCCGACAGCGGCGTGCGCG
>JBIKNS010000027.1:0-18085 GCA_044358545.1 Phycisphaerales bacterium
CTGCACATTCGAGACCGTCGGCCTGAGATCAAGACCGATGAGGTCATGCGCCGACGCGGAGCACGGCGCGAGAAGCGCCGCGGCGGACGCCAATGCCGCGACCGCAGCGAAGGATGAGTGATTCATATAGGTCCGTTCCTCTCGAAATCAGGCTGAAATGGGTGCACTCCGACAGAAGGAACGTAAGTCACAGCGCACTCGACGCAAGTAGTTCCCGCCGCAATGGTCAGATTTCCCAAGTCGCCCCAGTTGGACCAGTTACAGACCATAAGGACGTCATAACTTTGCGAGCTCGACACCCCGTGCCTGCACCGCATCCCACCCTCGAGTGTGCCGATAACCCGATTCAATCTTGACCGACGTGAGTTCGGATCTAGGCCGAGAAGCTGGAGCCGCACCCGCACGAGCTCGTCGCATTGGGGTTGTTGAAGACAAACCCGCGGCCCATGATCTCGTCCTTGAAGTCGATGGTCGTGCCGTTGAGGTAGAGGTACGACTTGGGATCGCAGATCACGCGCACGGTGAACGACTCCCCACCCTCAGGACCGGTCGCTACTGCTGTGCCACCGCCTTCACCGGCCGCACCCGCCGCCGCAGCCGCCGCCACTGGCCGCCGCGTGTAGCTGAAGTCCCAACTCTCGTCGGTCTCCTTCTGCACCTCCGTCAGGTCAAGCAGGTAGGAGAAACCAGAGCACCCGCCGCCTTTCACGCCCACGCGGAGGCGGATCTTCTGCGCATCC
Organism: Phycisphaerales bacterium; assembly: GCA_044358545.1. GTDB lineage: Bacteria > Planctomycetota > Phycisphaerae > Phycisphaerales > SM1A02 > ZLKRG44. The sequence goes on from JBIKNS010000027.1 coordinate 741, forward strand.
AGTCCCTGCTGGCGGATGATGGTGTCGATCTCGCGGGCTGCCGTCTCGGTCACGTGCACTGGCATGGGTCGTTCCTGTCGAAGTGGGTCGGGGAGGGGCGGGGAAGGATAGGCGGCTCAGTGATGTCCCGCAGCGGCGGCCTCGGCCGCAGCGTCCGCGACGCCGTTCTTGCGCTTCCAGTCGGCGATCGCCGAACGGATCGAGTCCTCGGCGAGCACCGAGCAGTGGATCTTCACCGGCGGCAGCGCGAGCTCCTCGACAATCTGCGTGTTCTTGATCTTCAGCGCGTCGTCGACGGTGCGGCCCTTGATCCACTCGGTGGCCAGCGAGCTGCTCGCGATCGCGGAGCCGCAGCCGAAGCACTTGAACTTGGCGTCCTCGATGACGCCATCATCGCGCACCTTGATCTGCAGCTGCATGACGTCGCCGCACTCCGGCGCGCCGACGATGCCCACGCCGACATCCTTGCGGTCCTTCACGTCCTTTGACGTGCCGAATGCGCCGACGTTGCGGGGGTTCTGGTAGTGATCGACGACCTTTTCCGAGTATGCCATGGGTTCGTGTCCGTGTGAAAGTGCGTGGTCAGGTTCAGGATCAGCGGCGCATCGCTCGCGTCAATGCGCCTGCCACTGGATCGTCGAGAGATCGATGCCTTCCTTGTACAGGTCGTAGAGCGGGCTCATCTTGCGAAGATGCAGTACCGCCTTGGCGATCGACGCCACCGCGTAGTCGACCTCCGCCTCGGTCGTCCAGCGACCGAGCGAGAGGCGAAGCGAGCTGTGCGCAAGGTCATCGCCGACACCGAGTCCCTTGAGCACGTAGGAAGGCTCGAGGCTCGCGCTCGTGCACGCCGAGCCGCTCGAGCACGCGATGTCCTTGATGCCCATCATGAGGCTCTCGCCCTCGACGAATCCGAAGGAGATGTTCGAGATGTGCGGGAGGCGGCGCTCCGCGTGGCCGTTGAGCTGCACCACCTCCATCGAGGCCAGGAGGCCCTGCTCGAGCCGCTTGCGCAGCGCCAGCAGCCGGTCGCGCTCTGCAGCGCCCTCGAGCGCCATCAGTTCGCACGCCTTGCCGAAGCCGACGATGCCCGTCACGTTCTGCGTGCCCGAGCGCATGCCACGCTCCTGCCCTCCACCGTCGATCTGCGGCTCGATCCTGATGCGCGGCTTGCGGCGGCGCACGTACAGCGCGCCAACCCCCTTTGGGCCGTAGATCTTGTGGCCGCTCCAGGAGAGCAGGTCAATGTTGTCTCGCTCGACATCAGTGGGCATCTTGCCGACCCACTGCGTCGCATCGGTGTGCAAGACGACTTCGCGCGAGTGGCACAGCCGGCCGATCTCAGGAACCTCGTTGATGGTGCCGATCTCGTTGTTGGCCCACATGATTGACACGAGAATCGTGTCAGGCCGCATCGCCCCCTCGATCATCGCCGCCGTGATGATGCCATCCTTGGGCGGACTGAGGAACGTGACGTCGAAGCCCTCCTGCGCGAGCCGCTTGCAGGGATCGAGCACTGCCTTGTGCTCGATCGAGCAGGTGATGATGTGCCCGCGGCCGGTCGACCCTTCCGGAGCACGCGCGTACATGTGTGCCGCCCCGCGGATCGCGAGGTTGTTGGACTCCGTCGCGCCTGACGTGAACACGATCTCCTTGGGCTGGGCGCCGATCAACTTTGCGGCGTGCTCGCGCGCCTGCTCGATGCCCTCCTCTGCATCCCAGCCAAAGCGGTGGTTCCTGCTCCCTGCGTTGCCGTACATCTCGGTGAAGTAGGGAATCATGGCCTCGACGACCCGCGGGTCGCATCGGGTGGTGGCCGCGTTGTCGAGGTAGATCGGGAGGGTGGGGGGCATGATTCGTGGTCCTCTAGGTGGTCTGCGCCACAACGGTCGTTCCGCTCGGACTCTGGTCTCAGACCGACCCAGAGCCCCCAACGCCTGCGGGAGCCCCCTGCCGACCTAGTTGAGACTGAGTCTCAAGTCAGGCGAGTGTAGCTGCCTGAGCGCTCAAAGTCACTATCGCCACGAATCAAGGTCTGGATTCAGGGATCACCACCGGGTCGGCCGTTTCCGCCGGGGCTAACTTCTGCCCCATGCAGATCCTGCGGTCAGGGAGCGAGTGCACACCGTTCCACGGCGGCATTCTGGTGCCCACCATGGGCGCCCTCCACGCCGGCCACGCATCACTGATCCGGCGAGCCGCGACGTTGGGCGGTCCCGTAGTCGTGACGATCTTCGTCAACCCGACCCAGTTCGGGGCGGGTGAGGACTATGACCGCTACCCCAGGACCTTCGATGCCGATGGGGCAGTCGCCGAGGCCTCGGGCGCCCATGCGGTGTTCGCGCCGGCCCCTGAGGAGATCTACCCGCGCGGTATCGAGACCGCCCGTACAGAGGCAGCCCTTATCAACCTGCCTGGCGTGGCCCGCACCCCCGGCCTCGAGGACTCGTGCAGACCCGGGCACTTTGGCGGCGTCTGTCAGGTCGTCGCCCGGCTCTTCGAGCTCACCCGACCGCGCGCCGCCTGCTTCGGCGAGAAGGACTTCCAGCAGCTCAGGCTGATTGAGGAGCTGGCAGCGCGGCCGGCAATCGCGCCGGGCTGTCCCAGCGGCATCGAGATCGTTCGCGGCACGACGGTACGCGAGCACGATGGGCTGGCGATGAGCAGCCGCAACCGCTATCTCGCCCCAGAGCAGCGCGACCAGGCGCTCGGCCTCTACCGGGCGCTCCAGTCATGCATGGCGGCCCAGCGCATCGCCACCGCCGAGCTCCTGATGCGCGGCACGCTTGAGGAGCATGGGCTCGAGGTTGAGTACGCCACCGTGCGCCGCGCCAGTGACCTGATGCCGGCGACGGACTTCCACGAGCCCACGCGCGCACTCATTGCAGCCCGCCTCGGCTCGGTGCGCCTCATCGACAACATGGCGTGCCCGATCTGGCGTTAGAGCGGTGTCACCCACGTAGACTCTGCGGCATGACACGACCAGGCCTCCGCTGCAGGTCGATGACGCGGATCGCCGCTCTCGCATCACTGGCATCTGTCGTGTCGCTTGCTGCGGCGTGGCAGTCTTCGCCGCCAGCAGATCCCGCAGCGCCGCCAGCGGCGCCCCAGCCCCCGGCCGCACCAGCACCGCCCGCAGTTCCGGAGGGTCCCGATCCGGAGCGGGATCCATCCGCGCCAAGGAAGCCGCCCATCGCCGCACCTCCAGCAGGGGCGACACCCGCAGGCAAGGCAGACTCGCCTTCAAAGACACCGGCTGCACCACCCCCCGCGCCTCCCGCGAAGCGCATCGATGTTCCGCCCGCCCCCGCCGCAAACCTCGAGCGGCTCGACGCTGCGGATCGCGATGCGCTCGATGCGCTCATCGGATGGGCACTGCCCGCACCCACCGGAGTCACTCCGCTCGCGGATGGCGCGTCGGTGTTCCCGGGCAAGGTTGTGGTCATCCAGTCATTCACCACGCGCGCAGGCATGCAAGCCGTGCGTTCGGCCGAGCAGGCACTCGCACAGCAGCTCAAGGATCCCGATCTGGTGATCATCGCGCTGCACACCCCTGATGGCGCCGCAGATGCCGCGAAGCGCGTGCAGGCGAGCAAGATGTCGGCGATCCTCGCCGTGGATCAGGGCGGAGCCTGGTGCGACGCGCTCGGCGTGTGGAAGAAGCCAGTCAATATCGTGGTGGACCGGGCCGGCACCGTGCGCGCCGCAGGGCTCAACCGCAAGGGACTCGCTGACGCGGTCAAGGAGGCGCTCGCCGACCGCAATCCTGCGAAGCCGTCCAGGCGTCCGGTGGAGGCATCCACGGATGTCGCTGCGCCGTCAGAACCCAAGGCAGAGTGGCCTCCATACGCAAACGCGATCGATCCCTCGAAGGCGCGCGACCTGCGCGGAAAGTCTGCGCCTGCGATGAACGTGGCGCAGTGGCTCAACGGTCCTCCACGGCTCGACGGGCGGCTCGTTGTCGTGGACTTCTTCGCATCGTGGTGCGGACCGTGCATGAACGCGGTGCCCCACATGAGCGACATGGCTGCACGGCATGAGCAGGATCTTGTCGTCGTGGGCATATCCGACGAGCAGGCAGGCACGCTCCGCACCGGGCTCGGACGCGCGGGTTACCCCGTCAACTCCTTCAGGTATCCGATTGGCGTCGACCCCAACGCGCGCATGAAGAAGGGATTCGGCGTCACCGCCATCCCGCATGTCGCGGTTGTGTCCGCTGACGGCATCGTGCGCTGGCAGGGGCATCCGATCCAGCTCAACGCCGCCGTGGTCGACTCGCTCGTCGCCGCCAACAGGGCATCGGGGCTTCGCAGCGGGTCGGCATCGCCAGCCAAGCCCACGTCGGGCACAACGGCCAAGCGCGGCTGGACCACCGCGGGCTGACACACCAGAGCACCTGCCGGCCTTGCCGCAACATCGGCATTCGCGTGCGGATTGGAGCCGGGGCACGGCACCGCCGCATTGCAGCGCGGCGCCGCCTGTCAGCTGCTGCGGTCGACCACCGCGTCGGCCATGAGGTGCAAGAGGTCGCGTGCCGGCGAGCTCGGCAGCGCATCAAGCCGGACCTTGGCCGAGGACACCATCTGCATTGCGCGCCGACGCGCGCGCTCGATCGCGCCTGAAGTCTCCATGAGATCACGCACGCCGATCGCGTCCGCGTGCCGGATCAGCTCGAGCGTCCGCGTGCGCGCCACGGCATCGCAGTCGGCAAGGTGCATCACGAGCGGAAGCGTGAGCTTGCCCTTGCGCAGGTCGATGCCGAGGGTCTTGCCGACCACCTGCTGGTCGCCGACAAGGTCGAGCACGTCGTCCTGGATCTGGAAGGCGATGCCGAGCTCCTCGCCGAATGAGCCGAGCGACATGCACACGCGCTCGGGAGCGCCGCTCAGGCGCGCACCGAGGCGGCACGAGGATCCGACGAGCACGGCCGTCTTGCCGCGCACGATGTCGAAGTAGGTCGACTCGCCCAGCGCCATGTCGCCGCGGTGCGAGAGCTGGAGGATCTCGCCCTCGCACAGCGCGTTGGTCGTCTCGCCAAGCGCGAGGTTGAGGCTCGAGTCGCCAAGCGTCGAGCAGAGGCGGAACGCGCTCGAGATGAGGTAGTCGCCAAGCATGACGGCGGTCTCGTTGCCGCGCAGGCTGTTGATCGTGGCGCCGCCGCGGCGAAGGTCCGCCTCGTCGAGCACGTCGTCGTGCACGAGGGTTGCCATGTGGATCATCTCGACCACGGCCGCAAGCGTGTCATGGCGCTCGGGGCACTCGGCCTCCGATGCGTCGCCACCTGCGCCACGTGACGCAAGGCCAGACACGATGACCAGCGTGGGGCGCAGCATCTTGCCGCGGTATCGCTCCACGTGCCGGCACAGCGAGTTCACCACGGGCACGTCGCTCGCAAGCGCCGTCTCGAAGATGCGCCCGACGGACTCAAGGCGATCCGCCAAGAGCGGTCCGAGCGGATGGTCTGCGATTCCTGCGGCAGGCGGCACCGCACGATCGTAGGGCGGACCCGGGCGCGCGATCGCGCATTTCGCCGACCAGTCCGCGGATCCGGTCACGCCTCGGCGGCGATGTACGCCACCCACGCCTCGCACGCCTCGCCGCGCACGCTTGGCCGGAAGACGCCATTGCCCTCGCCATCGCGCGTGGTGCCCTCCCAGTACACGACGGGCCGGCGGAATCCCGCCTCGAGCATCACCTCCTGGATTTCGGGCAACGTCCACAGGCGCCAGTCGTAGGTGAAGGCGCGGCGCACGCTCGTGCCGTCAGGAAAGCGGTAGTGGATGTGGTTGCGCACGCGACCCGTCACCGGATTCACCATGGCCTGGTCCCACACGTAGGTGAAGCCGTCGAGGTCGCGCTCCTCCTCCTGCTCGGTCCACGAACCGGAGCCGCCATAGGCATCCACAATGATCACCCCGTCGCGCTTGAGCCGAGTCCTCGCGCAGCGGTAGTACTCGAGCAGTGCGGCCCTCGTGTGGAAGATGAACGTGCTGAAGTTCATCGCCACCAGCACGTCGACGGGCGGCGTCTGCGCCGTGCGCACGTCGCCCCGCACCAGCGAGAGCCTCGACCGCGCGTCGGCACCCAGCTGCGCGCCGATGCGCGACTTCGCCCAGGCGAGCACCTCGGCGTCGAGGTCGACGCCATGGGCCACGCGCCCGCGCTTGCGCACCCACGTGCGGCTCACGAGCGCGGTGCCGCAGAAGTCCTCGCGCAGCGAGACCGGACCGCGCCCGCGCAGTCCGCGGTAGATGCGCTCGATGTACGAGCACTCGCTCTGCGGATCCTGGACGGAGTTCTCGTAGAGCTCGTGCCGGTCGCTCGTGCGTGCCGTGCGCCATCCGCGGCGCGCACGACCACGTCCCTTTCGCGTGCTGGATGCCATATGAGGGGGCGGATCCTATCGCCGCGCCCTGATGGCCGCCGCGATCAGTACCGGTAGTGCGTGGGCTTGTACGGGCCCTCCGCATCCACGCCGATGTACGACGCCTGCTTGCGCGAGAGCTTCGTGAGGCGCACGCCTAGCTTGTCGAGGTGCAGCCGGGCGACCTTCTCGTCGAGGTGCTTCGGCAGCGTCACGACCTTCTTGCCGTAGCGGGGGGCGTTGCGGTGCAGCTCGATCTGGGCGATCACCTGGTTCGTGAAGCTCGCGCTCATCACGAAGCTCGGGTGGCCCGTGGCGCAGCCGAGGTTCAGGAGCCGGCCCTCAGCGAGCACGATGATCGACCTGCCGCCCGGGAACACCCACTCGTCGACCTGCGGCTTGATGTTCACGCGGCGCACGCCCTTGAGCTTCGACAGTCCGAGCATGTCGATCTCGTTGTCGAAGTGGCCGATGTTGCCGATGATCGCCTTGTCCTTCATGCGGCGCATGTGGTCGGCGGTGATGATGTCGCAGTTGCCGGTGGCCGTGATGAAGAGGTCAGCCGTGGCGATCTCGTCCTCGAGGCGCACGACCTCGAAGCCCTCCATCGCCGCCTGCAGCGCGCAGATCGGATCGATCTCGGTGATCTTCACGCGGCAGCCCTGGCCGCGCAGGCTCTGCGCGCAGCCCTTGCCGACGTCCCCGTAGCCGCAGACCACCGCGACCTTGCCCGAAAGCATCACGTCCGTGGCGCGCATGACCCCGTCCACGAGCGAGTGGCGGCAGCCGTAGAGGTTGTCGAACTTGCTCTTCGTGACGGCGTCGTTCACGTTGATCGCGGGGAACAGCAGCTGGCCGAGCTCCTCCATCTGGTAGAGGCGGTGCACGCCCGTCGTCGTCTCCTCGGAGACTCCACGGATGCCCGGCACGACGCGGCTGAAGAGGCCCTTGTGCGCCGCCTGCAGCTCCTTGAGCAGCGTGAGCACGATGCCGTACTCCTCGGTGTCCGCGGTGCGCGCATCCGGCACCTTGCCGGCCTTCTCGAACTGGAGCCCCTTGTGCACGAGCAGCGTGAGGTCGCCGCCGTCATCAAGGATGAGCGTCGGTCCCTTGCCGCCCGGCCAGTTCATGGCCTGGAAGGTGCACCACCAGTACTCGGGAAGCGTCTCGCCCTTCCACGCAAAGACCGGAATGCCCTTGGGATTCTCTGGGGTGCCGCCACGGCCCACCGCCACGGCCGCCGCTGCGTGATCCTGCGTCGAGAAAATGTTGCACGAGGCCCAGCGCACCTCAGCGCCGAGGTCGACAAGCGTCTCGATGAGCACGGCCGTCTGAACCGTCATGTGCAGGCTGCCTGAGATCCGGGCTCCCTTGAGCGGGTTCTTGCCGCGGTACTCCTTGCGCAGCGCCATCAGGCCCGGCATCTCGTGCTCGGCGAGCTCGATCTCCTTGCGGCCAAAGCGCACGGTCTCCGGCGAGAGGTCCTTCACCTTGAACGCGAAACTGTCGTCGAGCGGCAGCCCGGTCTCCATGAAGGTTCGGTGCGATGGCGCCACGCGCGCGCGGCTGTTGGGGGCGGTGTTCTTGGTCTGGGACGGCATGGTGGTGGTGGGCATGGGTGGTGGTCGGTGATGGTCTATCCGTATATCCGGTTGAACGGATGGAGCATAGCCCGGCTGCGGCGGGCGGGCAACCCGACGTCGATAGGATCCGTGCCATGAACGTGAGATTCGCTGCCGTCGCGGTCGTCGCCGCCCTTCTCCCGCTGCCCCTTCTGGCACTGTCGCAGGGCACCCCCGCTCCCAAGGGCTCCCCGTACACCCTGACCACCTGCATCGTGTCGGGCAAGCCACTCCCGGCGACGCCGCACATCCTTGTCTTCTCCAACCCCAAGGACCCCGTCGACGACGGGCGCGAGATCCGCTTCTGCTGCCCGGACTGCGCGGACACGTTCCTGAAGGACCCAAAGCCCTACCTCTCGAAGATCGATGCGGCGATGGTCGAGCAGCAGCTCGCCTACTACCCCGCCGGCAACTGCCCCGTCATGTCGGATGAGACCCTGCCTGACCCACGCGGGCCCGAGGCGAAGGACGCCGACAACATCATCGTGGGCAACCAGCTCGTCCGCGTCTGCTGCGGCAAGTGCGTGCGCAAGGTCAATGCGGATCCTGAGCGATTCGTGCGAGGCACGCAGCGCGCCATCATCAAGGCACAGGCGAAGGACTATCCGCTGGCCACCTGCCCCATCAGCGGTCAGCCCATCGAGGGCGCTGGCCACGAGTTCGTCATCGCCAGCCGACTCGTTCGCACCTGTTGCCCCAAGTGCGAACCGGCCGTGCGCGCAGATCCGCTGGCGACCTTCGCAAAGATCGATGCCGCGGCGAAGGCAAAGTCAGTTGCGCCCGCGAAGCCCGATGCGACTGCGAAGCCCAATGCACCCGCGAAGCCCGATTCGACTGCGAAGCCTGGATGAGCCGCGAAGCAGGACTCGCGCGCATCGCTAGCGCGCGCGAACGAACAGCGCCGCGAAGAGCCCCGGCCCGCGGCCCGCGATGTCGGGTCGCAAGCGCGTCCAGCGCGCGAGCGTGAGTCCCGCTGTGCGTGCCCAGGACTCGCACGACCGCCGGTCAAACCCAAGGTGCACGTGCCCCATCGTCGAGAGGTACTCGCGTCGGTCGTGCAGCGTCATGTCAACCACGAGCAGCCGCCCTCCGCGCGCAAGGCACCGCCCCGCATCAGCCACCGCATCCTCAGGCCTCTCGACATGGTGCAGCACCAGCATCGCCACTGCGGCATCGAACTCGCGGTCCTTCGCGGGCAGCTTCCTCAAGTCGCCCTCGCGGAACTCCACGTTGCGCAGCGGCGCGAGCCTCTTGCGCGCTGCCGAGAGCATCGCAGCCTCGCGGTCGATCGCCACCACGCGTGCGACGTATGGCGCGATGCGCTCAGTGGCCTCGCCGGTGCCGCAGCCGAGATCCGCCACCGTCCACGAGGGGTCGAGCAGAGCGAGCAGCGCATCAGCGCCGAAGTGCTCGCCGAAGAGCGTTCGGCGCACCTGATCCCACTCGCCTCCCACGCGGCCGAAGAACGCGCTGCCTGAACGGTGGCGCTCCGCGAGCACAGTCGCCAGACGCGCATCATCGTCGGCCGCCGTGACGAGTCCCTGGAACTGCGCGCGGGCAAGCGCCCAGAGCTCGGGCCCTGGAGGCACCATCCCTTCCGTCGCGACCCTACAGAGGCTCGCCGTGCCCTCCGTGCGACGGTCCACGAATCCGCAGTCCAGCAGCGGCTTGAGCTGCCGACTCACGGTCGACTGCGGAAGCTGAAGCGCCTTGGAAAGCTCGCCCACGCCAAGCTCCGACTTCTCGAGGAGCCGCAGCATGCGCAGGCGTACCGGATCCCCTAGCGCATCGACGAGCGCCGTCCAGCGCGGCAGCCCAAGGCCCGCGGCGGGAGATTGCCTCCTGCGCCGCGTGGATCGGGAACTGCGGGCGGCCATCGCGTCAGGCCATCGATCAGGCTTCGGGCGACAGCGCGGTGCCGGGTCCTGGCTGCATGCCCTGCGCCTCGAGCGCCGCGATCACGCGCGGATCGAGAGGCTGGATCGCGTACGCCTGACGGAGCCGACGCACAGCCTCGTCGCGGTTGCCGATCTGCTCCTGCAGCTGCGCCATGCGCAGGTACGGCTCCGTCGACCGATCGACGGTGAATCCGTCATCGATCGTGATCGCTCCCTGAAGCGCCATCAGTGCAGTGTCGCTGTCCTTCAGCTCCATCGCGTAGTCCGCAAGCTTGAGGTACGCGGCCTGCGAGCTGAACTCGCTCGCCGAGCCCTGCAGCAGCTGGTAGAGCTGCGAGTAGTCCTTCTGCCCGTACATGACTTGTGCGAGCGCGAACACAACATCCATGTTCGACGGCATGCGCGCGTTGGCGCGCTCGAGCGCCGAGCGCGCCGCGGGCAGGTCGCCCAAGTTGGTCATCGCGACGCCGTAGCCGTACTCGGCGCGCCAGTTGCCAGGCGAGTGCTCGAGCACCGGCTTGAACTCGTCCGCGGCCTCCTGCCACTTCTCGTACTCGAGGTAGTGGTTGCCGTAGGCGATCGACTGGTCAGTCGGTCGCGGGCCGTTGCACCCGGCAAGCAGTGAGGTCACGAGGCCTGCAGCGCAGGCAGCAATCCATCGCATAGTTCGGTTCCGGTCCATCGGAACTCCTTTCTTTCGGGGATCATACTCAGGATGTCGCCGCGCGAGTGGCAAGCCATGGTGCTGATCCGCCACGAGTGCGGCGAGGCATCCCATTGGGACTGGATGCTCGCGCCTGCAGGCTGCCCTGCCGATCCTGATGCGCGTGCGCTCGACTCCTGGCGGGTCAGCGTGCCGCTTCACAGATCGCCTCCGGGGGATCCGGTCGAGATCGAGCGGGGCCCGGCGCACCGCGTGGCCTACCTCTCTCTAGCGTTGCCACGCGCACTGCGGGAAGGTCGGGGGCACGTGACGCCCGTCGCCCGCGGGCACTGGCGCCAGGCCAGCGACTCGATATGGGAGTTGCAGTGGGAGGGCCACTGGGCCGGGCAGGTCAGCGTGTCAGCGTCGCCACGAGGTCCGTCATGGCGACTGCTGTCTGCGATCCCGCATCAAGGTCCTTGAGCGAGACTTGGCCGCTCGCGAGTCCCGCATCGAGGATCACCGCGCGCCGCGCGCGGCACTTGCCCGCATCACCGAGCAGCTTGCCGACATTACGGGTGGTCTTGTACGAGTGGCGCACGTGCAGTCCGGCCCTGCGCAGTTCGGCAGCGAGCCGGTGCATCGTGGCGTCTGCCGACGGGTCCGCGCTGATCATGAACACGTCAGGGCGCGGGAGCAGCGACTCGCCCCCGTCTGCGGGCAGCAGCCCGCGGTCCTTCAGCACGAGGCTGAGCACCACGTCGCCCATCCCGAAGCCGAACGCGCTCGTCTTCGGCCCGCCGACAAGCTCGACGAGACCGTCGTAGCGGCCGCCGCCAGCAATGGCGCGCTCTGCACCTGAGGCCTCGTGGATCTCGAAGACGCTACCCGTGTAGTAGGCCAGACCGCGCACGATGCCAAGGTCCCACTCGCACCACTCGGCGATCCCGCGCGCCTCAATCGCCGCGCGAAGCGCATCGATCGCCTCAAGGCCAGATGCGTCGATGCCGAGCGCCTTCGCGATCGCCGCTGCCCCGCCGTCGAGCGGGATGCGTGTCGCGGCCGCGGACATCAGCGACTCGAGCGCCGCGTCACTGAGCCCGATCTCGGACGCACGCAGCTTGATCGCCGCATCGTCGAGCCGGTCGCGCCGGTCAAGCAGCTCGAACGCGCCGCTCACCTGCTCAGGCTTCACGCCCATCGCGCCGAGCGCGGCGCCCATAGCACCGCGGTGCGAGAGCTTGATGCGCACATCCGCCGGCCGAAGGCCCAGTCGCTCGAGCGCCAGCGCGGCCACCGCGATCACCTCTGCATCCGCGTCAGGCGTGTCGAGCCCGAGCAGGTCAACGTTCCACTGCGTGAACTCGCGCAGCCGGCCGCGCTGCGGACGCTCCGCTCGGAAGAAGTTCGGGATCGCGAACCACTTCACCGGCACAGGCAGCGACCCGCCACGCGCGGCCACCATGCGAGCAAGGGTCGGCGTGAACTCGGGCCTGAGCGCGTAGTCGTCGTCGCCCCCGGCGCGGCGGAAGCTGAAGAGCTCGCTCACGATGCCCGGGCCGCTCTTGACCGTGTAGAGCTCGAGATGCTCGAAGGTCGGACCCTCGACTTCGTCGAAGCCGAAGTCGACAGACGCCGACCTCCACGCCGCCTCAACGTGGCGGCGCAGCGCAAGGTCCGCGGGATAGAAGTCCCGAGTGCCCTTAGGAGCCTGGAAGGTTCTCTGCGGCATGCGCGAGTCGTCGCGGCGCGCTCACGCCGCGGCGTGCATCACCACTCGGGACCGCCCGAGTAGCGGCCGTAGATGTCGGCGAGCGCCTGCACCATCTCGCCGAGCGTGCAGCGTGCGTGCGCCGCCGCGATGAGCGCCGGCATCACGTTCTTGCCCGCGCGCGCATCGCCGCGGATCGCGTCGAGCGCGCGCTTCACGCCGTCCGCGTCGCGGCGTCGGCGGAACTCGGCAAGACGGTCGCACTGCTCGGTCTCGACGGTGTGCGGGATCTGCAGGATCTCGACCTGCCGATCCTCGTTGCCGTCCGCATAGGCGTTGACGCCAACCACGACGCGGTCGCCCGCCTCCATCTCCTGGCCGAAGCGGTAGCTCGCCTCGGCGATGGAGCGGCGGAAGTAGCCCTTGTGGATGCCGGACACCACGCCGCCCATGTCATCGATCTCGCGGATGATGCCGTTGGCGTCGCGCTCCATCTGGTCGGTGAGGCCCTCGACGTACCACGATCCGCCCAGCGGATCGACGGTGCGGTGCACGCCGGTCTCGTGCGCGAGGATCTGCTGCGTGCGCAGCGCCACGCGCACGGCCTGCTCCGTCGGGAGACCGAGCGTCTCGTCCATCGAGTCGGTGTGCAGGCTCTGGCACCCGCCGAGCACGCCCGCGAGCGCCTGGAACGCCACGCGCACGATGTTGTTGAGCGGCTGCTGCTCGGTGAGCGAGCAGCCGGCGGTCTGCACGTGCGTGCGCATGAGCCACGAGCGCTCGCTCTTCGCGCCGTAGCGCTCGCGCATCGCCGTCGCCCAGATGCGGCGCGCCGCGCGGAGCTTGCAGATCTCCTCGAAGAACTCGTTGTGGCTGTTGAAGAAGAACGAGAGCCGCGGGGCGAATGCGTCAACGTCAAGGCCGCGCCGCTTGCCTGCCTCCACGTACTCCATGCCGTCGCGCAGCGTGAATGCGAGCTCTTGCGTCGCCGTCGATCCCGCCTCGCGGATGTGGTAGCCCGAGATGGACACGGAGTTCCACTTGGGCATGTGCTGCGCCGCGAACTCGATCGTGTCCACCACGAGCTTCACAGACGGCTCCGGCGGGTAGATGAACTCGTTCTGCGCGTGGAACTCCTTGAGGATGTCGTTCTGCAGCGTGCCGCCGAGGCTCGCGACCGGGATCCCCCGCTCCTCGGCCATCGCGATGTACATCGCCCAGATGATGGCCGCAGGCGCGTTGATCGTCTGGCTCACTGTCACGTCGCCGATGGGGATGTCGGCGTAGAGGCGCGCCATGTCGTCGATCGTCGAGATCGCCACGCCGCAGCGGCCAACCTCGCCGACCGACAGCGGGTCGTCGGAGTCGCGACCCATGAGCGTCGGAAGGTCGAACGCGGTCGAGAGGCCCGTGTTGGCCTTCGTGCCCTTGGCGTTCTCGAGCAGGTACTTGAAGCGGCGGTTCGTGTCGTCGGCGCTGCCGAAGCCCGCGAACTGGCGCATCGTCCAGAGGCGGGAGCGGTACATCGTCTTGTGCACTCCGCGCGTGAAGGGGAACTGGCCCGGCTCGCCGATGCGCGGGTGCGGCTTCGACGAGTCGTGAGGATCCGTCGTGCCCACCGCATCAGGTCCGTAGCGCTCATCGACCACGTACCCCGACAGTGTCACGGTCTCCGGGTCAACGCCTGAGGAGCGTCCCGCCGCCACCTTGCCGGTGCGGACGGAGCCGGATGCAGCCGCGCCGGACTGTCCGGCTGTCGTGGTCACCGTGCCGGTCGAATCGCTCCGGATGGAATCTGCCGAGTGGGTCGATGGGGGATTCATGAAGTGCCTTTGAGGTGCCTCTTGGTAGGCCCGCGGGGATGCCTGTGGCGCAGAATGACCGCAAGAAACCGCAGGTTCCTGATGGTATCGACATAGCCACGGTCGCAGATGCACATCGGGCACAGGCGACCTCCAGGCCTCACGGAGGCCTTGAGATCGGCGTTCGGCACATGCCTCTCGGGCGTCTGATCAGCGTCCGGTAGACCGGTGCGACGAGAACAGCGATCGCCGCTTCCCGCCACCTGCACCTGCCGGGACTGTCCCGCCATGGCTGCCACCACCACGGTGTCCGCCATCGCCATGCGAGCCCCCGTGGCGCGACCCCTCGCTGCCATGACGCGGACCCTCGGTGCGGGCGCCGCCCCTGCGGCCGCCATCCCTATGGGCCGACTCGTGACGTGCACCAGGTCCTCGCCCGCCACGACCCTTGGCATGCGCCGGCTTGGGCGAGGCCCGCTTCACCGGTGCGTCAGCCCCGACAGCCTCGGCCGTCACGGCCATCTCTGCGGGTCTGGTGCCGATGAGCTTCTCGATCTGGCGCATGAGCGAGTTCTCGTCCCTGCTGCAAAGGGTGATCGAGATGCCGGTCGCGCCGGCACGGCCGGTGCGGCCGATGCGGTGCACGTAGGCCTCGGGCTCGACTGGCACATCGAAGTTGATGACGTGCGAGACGCCGTCAACGTCGATGCCGCGCGACGCCACGTCGGTCGCGACGAGCACACGCACGCCTCCTGAGCGGAACGCGTCAAGCGCACGCTGCCTCTGGTTCTGGGCCTTGTTGCCGTGAATGGCGGCGGCAGAGATGCCGGCGCCCTCGAGACGGCGCACCACCTTGTCGGCGCCGTGCTTGGTCCGCGTGAACACGAGCGTGCGCGTCACTGACGCGTCGCGCAGCAGCGCGTGCAGCGTGCCCTGCTTGGCCTCGCGCTCGCAGCGCACGATGCGCTGCTCGATCTTCGGGGCCGCGGATGCCACCGGCGCCACCGCCACACGCACAGGATCGCGCAGCAGGCTCTCGGCGAGGTGCGCCACCTCCTTGGGCATCGTCGCCGAGAAGAGCAGCGTCTGCCGCGTCGCGGGCACCGACTTGGCGATCCGGCGGATCGGCTGGATGAAGCCCATGTCGAGCATCCGGTCGGCCTCGTCAAGCACCAGGATGCGGACGTCCTTGAGGGTCAGCACCCCCTGCTCCATCAGGTCGATGAGGCGGCCTGGAGTCGCCACGAGGATGTCGCAGCCGCGGCGCAGCGCGCGCTCCTGGTGGTACTGGCTCACGCCGCCGAAGACCACCTCAGTGCGAAGCCGGAGATGACGTCCGTACGCGCGCAGGCTGTCCGCGATCTGGGTCGCGAGCTCGCGCGTCGGCGAGAGGACCAGCGCCCGAGGGTTGCGCGACGGCGCGCCCATCGACTCGAGGCGGTGCAGGATCGGGAGCGCAAACGCGGCGGTCTTGCCGGTGCCCGTCTGGGCACAGCCGAGAAGGTCGTGGCCCTTGACCGCGGAGGGGATGGCCTTCGCCTGTATCGGCGTCGGCGTGGTGTAGCCCTCGTCAGCAAGGGCGCGAAGCAGGGAAGCAGAAAGAGACAGGTCGGCAAACGACATTGAGAGAGAGACTCCGCCGGGCGCGTTGGCGGCCGGTCTGGTGATGGCGCGTTGCTCGCGCCACGCGCGTGCCGACGAACCGAATCAGTCACTGTAGTCGGGAATCCGCGGATCCCACCATGAAATGTCAATAAATGCGTGCGTGCGCCCCTCAGGAACTGCCTCGCGCACTAGCCTGCACGCACGCTGCAGGGATGCAGCAGTGGAGTCGGACTCCGCATCAGGACGACCGAATCGCGCCTCACGCGTCCATCCCCGCCCCACGCGCCACCAAACCGGTGGTGCTGTTTTGGCGCTACGCGCTGCCGATTGCGCTGATTCATCTGCTGGCGCTTCTCGCCTTCGTGCCTGCATTCTTCTCGTGGACGGGCCTCATCGCCTGCCTGCTCGGTGTGCACATCTTCGGCCAGGCGATCACGATGGGCTACCACCGGCTCCTCGCGCACCGCAGCTTTGACGTGCCGCGCTGGTTCGAGCATGGCCTTGTGCTGATGGCGCTCTGCTGCATGGAGGACACGCCCGCACGGTGGGTCGCCACGCACCGCATGCACCACGCCCACAGCGACGAGGAGGATGACCCGCACAGCCCGCTGGTCACGTTCGCCTGGGGTCACATGGGATGGCTGATGCTCGTCAACCGCGACCTTCACGGGCTGCCGAGCTACGACCGATACGCGCGCGATGTTCTGCGGGACCGCTGGTACATGTCGCTCGAGAAGAGGCCCTGGAGCCCCCTGCTCGTCTATGCGCTGCAGGCTGCGCTCTTCGCCGCAGCCGGATGGGCGATCGGCGCGCTCACGGGTCCCGCCGCTGACGCGTGGATGATGGCGGCAAGCATGGTTGTGTGGGGCGTGCTCGTGCGCACCGTGCTGGTCTGGCACATCACATGGAGCGTGAACTCGCTCACGCACCTCTTCGGCTACCGCAACCACGACGACACCGGCGAGAACAGCCGCAACAACTGGCTTGTGGCGCTGCTTGCCGCCGGCGAAGGCTGGCACAACAACCACCACGCCGATCCGGCCGCGTGCTCGGTGCAGCACCGCTGGTGGGAGCTTGACCTGACCTACTGGGAGATCCGCGCGCTCAAGGCGCTCGGCATCGTGCGGGCCATCACTCCAGCGCGTGCGGAGCGCGTGGCGCGCGCTGCCGCAGCCCGAACGGCCCCGCTTGCGGCGCCTGCCATGCGCACGGGCGCCGCCGCATCCGCGCCGCCCGGCGCGCTCGCTCAGCCAGCCTTCGGCGACGAGTAGTCGTACACGCCGCGCCCGGTCTTGTCGCCGAGGCGGCCGGCCGTCACCAGCTCGCGGAGCTTGGGGTTCGGGAAGTACTTGGGGTTCCCCAGCTCCCTGTAGAGCACCATCATGATGTCGTGGCAGACGTCAAGTCCGATGAAGTCGGCCAGGCGCAGCGGACCCATCGGGTGGTTGCAGCCCAGCTTCATGATCTCGTCGATGTGCTCTGGCTGCGCAACTCCGTGCATCCACGCCTCGAAAGCCTCGTTGATCATCGGCATCAGCACGCGGTTGGAGACGAAGCCCGCGCGGTCATTCGCCGGCACCGGCGTCTTGCCCATCGCCTTGGCGAGGTCGATCGTGCGCTGCAGCGTCTCGTCGCTTGTGGCGAGCCCGCGGATGACCTCCACGAGCTTCATCACGGGCACCGGGTTGAAGAAGTGCATG
>JBIKNS010000037.1:0-15182 GCA_044358545.1 Phycisphaerales bacterium
GTTCTGGAAGTCCGCGGCCGAGCCGTGGCCGTACACCATCACCGTCGTGATCGTGATGCGCGCGGACTTGAAGGAATCGAGCAGCGCCTGCGTGGGCGGCGCAGGGTCGCCGTCGGAGATCATGATTACGTGGCGCTGGCCCGCGCGTACGCCCATCAGACCCTCGTAGGCGATCGTGAGGGCACCCTGCCAGTCCTGCATGTCGCCCACCACCATGCCACGCGCCGCAGCGATCGCTGAAGTCTTGTCGCCGGCGAGCTGCATCGGGTGTGCCCACTGCGCGCCGTTTCCGCCGCCACCGAACCCGAAGACCACGATGCCGATGTAGTCCAGGCGCGAAAGCGCCTCGATGGCCGCGATCGCCACCTGCTGACCCCAGTAGTTGCCCTGCGGCATCTCGCAGGAGTGCACGACAAGCGCCAGTGCGCCGCGCGGAAGCTCACGCGTCGCCGGGGGATCCATCTTCACCGGGATCGCCTTCGCCGTCTCGCTGTCGATCCATCCGCCTGCACCGAACGACCGGTCACCGCCGGTCATCAGCAGGCCACCGCCGAGGTCATGCACGTATGCCTTCAGCATCCGGTCCGTGGCGTTGTCGACCGCGTACCGCGGGATGTTGCTCAGCACGACCGCGTCATAGCCGGAGAGCACCGCGATGCCGCCCGCAAGCGCATCGGATGCGATCACGTCGACGCCAATGCGGCCCGCACGCAGCGCCTCCACGAGCGAGGCGCTCTCGACACCCGTGTCATCAACGACGAGCACACGGCCGTCGCCCTCGACAAATGCCGTGGCAGCTCCCGCGTTGTTCTCCACAATCGCATCACCACACGCAGCATCCGGCTCGAACACGGCGCGGAACCGCTGCGCGCCCGCGAGCTCCAGCGCGATCGGCACCTCGATCGTGTTCGGGCCCGCCGAGAGCGCGATGCGTCGTCCCGCACCCGGAGAGTCGGCGTCAAGATCGATCGGCTGGTCGTTGCGCCAGATGTACAGCGTGCCCTCGCATGCGCCTTGGCTTCGCAGCAGCACCCGCATCGTCGCCGCCTGCCCGAGCCGTGCACGCGCGGGCACCCGCAGCGCCTCCAACACGATCTCGCGCGGATGGGAGTACTCGAGCGGCAGCACGTCGATCGGGATGCCGTTGGCCGCCGCAAGGTCTGCCGCCTCCTGAAGGCTTCCCGCCGTCTCGTTGCCGTCCGACACGAGCAGGATGCGGTTCATCGTGTCGGCAGGCAGCAGCGCGACTGCGCGTCGTACCCCCGCCGCAAGATCGCTGCCTTCCGCATCGCCGCCATGTCCGCCGAGGTGCACCTCACCCCCAATGCGCGGAATCTCGGCCACTGCGGCCTCGCGCGCCACCGTCACCACCCCAACACGGTCCTCGCGGCTGGGCGGCTCGGCCACCGCCTGCTGAAGTGCAGACTCGACCCTCTGGATGAGCGCAGGCGGCACCGATCTGCTCACATCGGCAACGACAAGCAGCGTCACGCCCTCGCCGCGCCTGATGATCGACGGCTGCGCGATCGCCGCCGCAAGCAGCAGGAGCAGCACAGAACGCACCGTTGCCGCTGTCCACGCGCGCGCGACACCCGTCGCATGCCGCCATCGCCACGCACCCCACCACAGCGCAGGCAGGGCCAGCAGCAGAAGCAAGGCAATCGGTCGCTCGAAGCCGATCGGCAGCATGCGCGGTGGAGGCTACCTCTTGCCCTCATCCGGCAGACGCACACGCAACAGCCTGCAGTTGCCGGCATCGACGACAACCGGCGCCGCAGCATCGCCGACGATCGCCCACGGCGCGACGAGCCGCCCGATGTCGCGACCGCCGCCACCGCGCACCCACACACCGCGACCAGCGGCATCGAGGCACTGGATCCGGTTGTTTCCGAACTCGGCCACGAGCACGTCACCGGATGCCGTGGCAAGCACCCCATACGGATAGGAGAGCTGACCACGCTCACGTCCGGGCGATCCGATCGTTCCGCGCCACTCGCCATCTCGCGACAGCACGACAATCCGGTGATTGCAGGCATCGGCAACTGCAATGGCGCCGTCAGGCATTGTGGACATGGACTGCGGGCGCAGGAACTTGCCGGGTCCGGATCCCTGCGAGCCCACGGTGCGCACGGGCGCAGCGGCGATGCCCTCCTGACCGATCGCCACGTCGAACCACTGCAGCCGGTCGTTGCCACCGTACTCGCTCACCACCACCGAGCAATGGCCGGCATCGGCATCATCGAGCATGAGCACATCTGTTGGATAGATGAACTGTCCAGGTGCGCGCCCATACCCGCCGAAGGATCCGAGCACTGCGCCATCAGGCGAGCAGACCAGGACACGGTGCTCGTGCGTGTCGGCGATCCATAGCCTTCCGTGACGGTCAATGGTGACGCCCGTCGGCATGCCGTTGTCGGTGCGGGGCATGCGCCAACCGGCGATGAACGTGCCGTCGGACGCGAAACGCTGCACGCGGCCGGACTTGTCGATCACGGCCACCGTGCCGTCGGGCGCCATGTCGGCTGCACGCGGGTAGTCGAGCCGTCCCGGCATCCTCCCCCGCATGCCCAGAACCTGCTCGCACGCGAGCGGCGGTGGCGCATCGCCAGACACCGAGACATCGCTTGCCATCGCCGCAAAGCCTGCGCCACCGCGATCGAGCGCGTCCATCGATGGCGGCGAGCCATCGCGAAGCCCCGAGTCGGCAGTCGCCGCCCGGTCTTGGGGGACATCACGCTCGCATGCAGCGAGCGCGAGCGCGCCTGCCGCAAGGATCAGCAGCGCAGCCGCACGCGGCACGCGCACGGCGAGTCGCCCACGAAAGCTGCACGACCACGCGATCACCGCTGCAGCCGCCGTCATCGCAGCCACCGCACCCATCCACGGGAGCGACGCCAGCACCGCAGACTGGTCCTGGTAGTGAATCGCGCTCATCAGGATCGGGGCCACTCGATCCGCTCCAGGCGGCAGCAGACGGGATGCGATCGCGGTCTCTGACACGCAGTAGGCAGACATGACCGCACCTCCACCGATTGCCGCACAGCAGACCGAAGGTGCGTGTGCGCGAACGCGGTCACGCAGACCGCGGCCATGAAGCCGCTCCACGTCAATCGCCTCCTGCGGCACCCTGCTCGCCAGAAGGCCGCCAACGATCCAGCACACGAGACCGGCGTGCGCGACTTGGGCCATAGGCACGATGACCATGGAGTCGTACACCAACCTGAGCGCGGAAGACGCGTTCCACATCGATTCGTAGGCTGTCGCCAGAAGCACCCCTGGCACTGCCGCGCCGATCGCCCACAGGGCGCCCGATGCGATGAGGGCGGGCGAGCGCCGGTCATGCAGTGCCGCGGCACACGTGACCGCAGCGACCCCGGCGCCAAGCGCGCCACCGATCCCTGCTGACGCAAGCGAGCCGAGCGTCGCCTGACCATGCAGCGTCGCATAGGCGCTCCATGCCCCAGATGCCATGCCATCGATCGCCATCAGTGCGCCGGGGACGGCTGCAGCGCCGACCACGAGCGCGAGGATGAGGATGAGTCCGGTCCAGTGCGTGGGCGTCCGTGACGTCCTGCACCGACGGACCTGCACCGAATGTGCCTGAGCGTCGCGCCGGGCATGCATATGGCGCCACCAGAGCGCAGTGCCGGTGACCAGCAGCAGCATGACGGCGAGCGGACCTGACGCCACACTCCACAATGTGCCTGTGCGTGCACCAGCCGCATCAAGCAGCCGGAGTTCCGACGAGGCCGTCACCACCCTCGCGACATCGAAGGCTGTCGTCTCACCGACCAGCGCCATCATCATCATGACGGCCGCCACGACAATCGCCCGCCAGTCTGATCTCCATGCTGCCGCCATCCGGTCGGTCCACGTGCGCGGATCAAGGTCTGCGACCTCTTCCTCATCCCGAATCAGCCTCGGCGCGAGCGTCGCCACGCACAGCGCTCCCAACGGCCAGAGCCATCCCACGAGCGCGGCCGCAAGTACGCACGATCGGAATGTCCCGACATGACCGTGCGCAGCAGCCCAGTCGGCAAGCCACGCGCCCGGCCTGAGGAGACGCCACATGCAGTAGAAGGTGGCGTATGGCGGAATGAGCGCGACCCAGATGACCCCACCCAGCAGGAGGGATCCCCGGCCGCGGTCGATGCGCTCGCGCAGGAGGCGTCCCGGAATCCATCCCAGAATCGCGGCAGCGATCGCGATCGGCAGCGACCACGCGAGCGTGCCCTGCCAACCGGCCGCCAGATCGGCGAGACCGAGGCGATCCGAACCGTCAGCCGGCTGCTGTGCCGCCGCAATGCCGCTCCAGAGCAGCGGACATGCGACCAGGAGACTCGGACCTGCGTACAGGGCAATGCCACGCATCAGCGCTCCCTGCGTACAGCCGCCATGAATCGCTTCACGGCCTCATCGCCGTGCCGCGCAGCAGCGTCCCAGTCAATCGCGGCCGCGCCCTCCGCTGGTGTGCACCTGTACGCGTCACCTCGCTCGAGTCCAGCGGGCCAGTCGGCCTCGAGGTTCACGGCGCGTGCGCCCTCGGGATCGGCGATCGGCGCATTGCCAGACCGACTCGCGGAAAGCCACGCCTCGACACGCGGCTCGAGCATCCACTCCACAAACGCGACAGCCTCCTCCGCGTGCGGGGCGCCCGTGACGAAGGCGATGGTCGCGGGCGTCATGACCGCGCCTTCCGCAGGATCACCGCTGCCAGTCATCGGAAGCGCTACGCACTCCACGTCCACGCCTTGTGCACGCGCGGCACGGACGTCATCCTCATCGGTCATGCCGATGGTGGCCTCACCACGCCACACCGCATCGACCACGGCTGCATTCCCTCCCGAGAGCACCATCGGCTCACGCGCCGCGAGCGCATCGAGCCACGCAATGCCAACTCCATGGGGCAGCATCGACATCGCAATCAGGTGGCCTCGCGTCGTTCCAAAGCGCGGATCGGCCATCGCGATCGTGCCGGCCCATGCGCCGTGCGCCACATCGGCCCACGATGTCGGCAGCGCACCGCGGTCCGTCACGGACGGGCGGTACACGAGCACCCGAGGTCGCGCGGCGAACGCGTACCAGCGACCAGCCTGTCCCCGGCAACCGTCCGCAACTCGATCAGCCCGCGGGCCTCGGTGCGGCGCAAGGATGCCATCGGCGGCGAGGTCCGCCGTCGCCAAGGCCTCACCCGACCAGAGGCAATCGGCCCGCGGCGCGTCCCGCTCAGCCTTGAGCATCGCGGCGAGTGCAGTGGCCTTCGATGCCTCGGTGTCGAATCGGGCGCGGACCGAGATTCCGGTGTCGCGCTCGAAGGCAGCAAGAATCGGGCGCGCGATCGACTCGTCCGCCGAGACGTACACCACAACCTCTCGCCGAGGCAGAACTGCAGGCTTTCCAGCATCGCGACGGTCGCCATCGCATCCGCTCAACACCGCGCACAGCAGCGCGCACAGCCACGCAGCACACGTCAGAGGCGCCGTCGTCACGGGGTCGCGGGACCCGTCTTCTGCTCAATGCGACGGCGCATCTCGCCGAAGTACCGGCGGTGCGCCTCCCGAAGGTGCGGCGGCACCGGATCATCGCCTGTGCCTTCCTCGACACCGCGGGAGATCTCCTGCGCGATCTGCTTGAGCTTGGCGCGGCTCTCGCCGACGACCGGAGGCGCCTCCACGAGCTGGCGCGCGATCACGTCACCGCCCTGGTTCGCGACCCGCTCCTTGCGGCTCTTGGTGCCGAAGGGCGTCTCCTGCGTGGATGTGCTGCCGCCATTCGACGGGCCACCCTGAGGTCCGCGGCCCTGCCCAGCTTGGCCGCTGCGCGATGCCGAGCTGGCGTTCGCAAGCTGCGTTCCCTTCCCGCCACCCGCGCACTGCGAACGTGCCGCCTGCGCGTCCTGCATCATCTGCGCCAGCTGCTCCATCTCGCTCAGCATCTGGCTCCCCTGCGCGACGGACGATGCTTTCGATGCCGCCTCGGACCCCTGCTCGCCCGGCGACTGACCCCCAGACGAACCCGACGCGCTGCCTGATTTGCTCGCGGAGGGGTTTCGGCACTGCCCCGCGCACTGCCCCATGGACTTCGCGAGCTTCTCGAGCGATTCGTTGGCGCTGCGCTGCGCGCTCGCAGCTTGCCGGACGCTCTCCTTCTGCGCCTCGTTGAGCTGCTCAGCCTTCGCAAGCGCCTGCTCGAGCGCTGCGGGATTCGAAGCAAGCGCTGGATCGAGCCCCGACTGCTGCAGCGCCTTCTGCAGCGAGTCGGCGCCCTTCGCAGCCTTCTCGATCTGCGCGGCCAGCTGCTCGATCGACTTGGCAAGCGCCTCTCGCGTCGCCGCATCGAGTGCAGGATCTGATGCCTGCCTTGCGAGCTCATCCAGCTTCTGGCGGGCTGTGGCCGCATCGCCACGCTTGAGTGCCTCCGCAAGCGCCTGCACCGGAGAGCCCTGCGATGGCTCGATTCGGCTCAGTGCGTCCTTGAGCGCGTCGAGCTGCTGCGCCTGCTCCGACCGCATGAGCTGGTCGAGTCGTTGCGTGAGCTCCGTCATGCGACGCGCGGCCTCCTTGCGCACTGCCTCAGCAGACTCCCCGTCACGGCCGGCGGCCGCGAGCTCGCCTTCTTGCTGCTCGTTCAGGCCGAGCGCCTTGGCAAGCGCATCGTTCGACTCGATCTGCTTCACCACCGGCTCAAGGCGCGCTGCGGCCGCGGCGCGCGCCGCCGCAATCTCCTCGTCATCCGGAGTGCTGGGGGAATCCGATGCCCCCACTGGGATTGGAGGGAGCAACATCCAGGCCGCCACAGCCAATGCCATCAGGCCGAGCCCGCCGAACGAGCGCGGCGACATGTGGATCGGGCAGGCCGATGCAACGCCCTCCCGTACCCGGCGGTCCTGCGCTGCACGCATCCCATCCTCGACCGCCGCGCGCGCAAAGGGATCGGTACGGGACGCCACCGCGATGGCCGTGGACAGCCGGTCGTGCAAACCTAGCCTGACGTCCACGATGCTCGACACCGCGAGGTCAGATGGTCGCGCCACGCGCATGAACGTCCACACCGTGACCCCCATGGCCGCCAATCCAGCGACGACCCAGAGGACAAGTGGTGATCCGAGCCACGGCACCCAGGCGCTCGCAAGGCGCGCGCCAACCAGCAGCGCCAGCGCGGCACCGCCTGCGACCACCGACGCAGTCCCCACGCACGAGATCATGTCCCGCATCATGATGCGTCGCCGCGCGATCCGAACGATTGCTCCGATGGCGTCCATGGTGTGCGCGAAGGGCGCCGCCCCCGTCGCGCACAGTTAGGATACGGGCATGCTGTCGCTCCACGCCCTGCTCATCTCATCAGTTCTCGCGCTGCCGATCTGCGCAGCGCCGGAGCCGCCCACTGAGCCTGAACCACCTGCCCAGCCGGAGCCAGCCCCGGAACCATCTCCGGAGCCGGATCCTGAACCTCAGCCGGAACCGGAGCCCGAGCCCGCCCCCGAGCCTTCAGCGGATGAGCCGCCCGAAGACCCAACGGGGGACGGTCAGTCCGAACGCGAGCGACAGCTCGAAGAGGAGCTTGCGGAGTCGCGCGCGCGCGCCGCTGAACTCGAGCGCATGATTGACGAGCTCCGCCAGCAAGTGTCGAAGCTTCGCGCAGAGCTTGCCGCTCGGCCCGTGACACCGCCTGCGGACTCTCAGGCCGCTCCCGCTCTGCCTGCATCGGGTGCCCAAGTGGAGCAGGTCGCGCGCCCGAACGCCGCGCCCACGTCCTCGAGTCCGCGCCGATCGTGGGATGAGGACCCCTCAGACTCACGGCCGTCGTGGACCCCACCTCCGGCGCCGACTCCGCCGATGGTGTCGGCTGACTCAACATCGGACCCCGTGTCGCTCCTCGCCGCAATGCGTTCTGCCTATGCGGCCAAGTTTCCCACGACGCCGAATCCATCACAGCGGGATGCCTTCGACGCCTTCACCGGCGACATCGTGAAGTGGAGCGCAACGCAGCAGCGCAGCCTCCGGCTGCCCGTGACATGGTCCATCCGTCTCGTGCGGGTCGAGAAGGGCTCGACCAAGGATCGACTGGTGCGATTCATCGCGCGCTCGGTTGGGCGGAGCGATTCGCGCGGAAGTGGCGAGACGTTCGTGGTCCGTGTGCCGCGGAGCGACGCCGACGCGCTCCTTCAGGGGGACTACCGGAGCGCGACGTATGAGGTGACCGGCACCCTCGCACCAATCGTGCGGTTTGCCCCCGAGCGCCCCTACGACGGCATCTCCTCGACGCACAGCGCCTTCGTGGGGGCCTACTGCGAGGTTGCGATCGCCGTCGACGCCCAATCCATCCGTCCCAAAAGTTGATATTGAGACTGAGTCTCAATATGCTTCCGCGATGCGGGACAGCGGATCAGCACAGTCCACCCAGCCAGCGCCCCTTCGGATCCCCCTGACGCAGCTTCGCCGCGGCCAGCGGGCCACTGTGGAGTGCGCAGCCCTTGATGGGTTGCCGGATGACCACCGCTGCCTGCTTTCCGCCATGGGATTGGGCGACTCCTGCGAGCTTCGCGTCTGCCGCCCCGGCGCGCCCTGCATTGTTCAGGTGGACGGCACACGACTTGGGATCGCACAGGATGTGGCGGAACGGATCCTCGTGACGCCGCTGCCGGATTCTGCCGGACGCGCACGTGATGCCACCTGCTGAGGCACCTGCACAGCGCACTGCCTCGACGGTGCGCGCCACCCGGATCGCGCTGCTTGGCAACCCGAATGTCGGCAAGAGCACGCTGTTCAACGCGCTCTGCGGACTGCGCGCGAAGACGGCCAACTTCCCCGGAAGCACGGTCGAGCATCACACCGGCACGTTTCGCGACCGTCGTGGACGCGAGTTCGAGCTGATTGACCTTCCAGGCGTGTACAGCCTCCAGCTTGAGCTCCCTGAGTCGCGACTGTGCCGTGATTGCCTCGAAGGGCGGATTGGGGACTGCACGCCTGACGCCGCGCTCATTGTGCTTGACTCGACGAACCTCGTCCGCAACCTGCAGTTCGCGGCGAGCGCGCTGCGGCGCGATGTGCCCTCGGTCATCGCGCTCAACATGAGCGATGAGGCGGCACGGCGAGGACTGAGCGTGGATACGCGCGCGGCGTCCGACCTCCTTGGGTGCCCGGTGGTCGCAGTGTCGGGTCGCAGTGGGGCAGGACTTCCTGCGCTCATCGATGCGCTCGCCGATGTCACATCGAGGCCGCGCGCGCCACTGCCCCTTCACCCGCTGCCGGATGGCGAGCCTGGCACCGCGGCCTCGGTGAGGTGGGCGAGCCAGATCTTCTCGCAGATTGGCGGCAGCGGCACATCAGACCGCGATGCGCTGCACGACCGCCTCGATGCGGCATTCACGCACCCTGTGCTTGGGCTCGCCCTCTTTGGTGCGGTGATGACCGCGCTCTTTGCCGCCCTGTTCTGGGTCGCGAAGTGGCCCATGGAGTGGATCGGCAGCATCTTCGACGCGCTGGCGACGCTCGTGCGCGACGTGATGCCACCAGGCGTGCTCCAGGACCTGCTCGCCAACGGCGTGGTGGGCGGCATCGCGGCCACCGTCGTCTTCTTGCCGCAGATCTGCATCCTCTTCTTCCTGCTCGCGCTGCTGGAGGACTCCGGCTACCTCGCGCGTGCGGCCTTCGCGCTCGACCGCGTCATGCGCCGATTCGGGCTTCCGGGCCAGGCGTTCATGCCGCTGCTCTCAAGCCATGCGTGTGCTCTGCCTGGCATCATGTCGACGAGGCTGATCCCAGATCCGCGCGACCGCATCGCGGCGATCCTGGCTGCGCCCTTCATGAGCTGCTCGGCGCGGCTCCCGGTGTACGTGCTGCTGTGCGGCATTCTCTTCGCGGATAGGCCGTTCATGGCCGGACTGGCATTTGTTGGCTGCTACGTGCTTGGCGCAGTGGCCGGCCTGCTCACGGCGCTGCTCGCGCGGAGGACTGTGCTGCGCGGTCCGAGCCGGCCCATGGTGCTCGAGCTTCCCACCTACAGGGTTCCCCACCTTCAGACGGCGCTCATGACGGCGATGGAGCGCGGCTGGCTGTTCTTGCGCAACGCGGGGAGCGTGATCCTCGCGATCGCCGTCGTCATGTGGTGGCTGAGCGCCTATCCGAAGGTGGACGCGCCGGCGACCGCCGCACACCCAGCGGCCGCCGCAGACCGATCTTCGCAGGGATCCGTCGCTGTCCAGGCAGGCACGCAGACCGCGGAGTCGGAGGCGGAGTCCGCGCGCGCGCAGCAGGCCGGCAGCTTCGCCGGCATGGCCGGTCGTGCCTTGGAGCCTCTCTTCCGACCCATCGGGCTCGACAGCCAGCTCACTGTCGCCGTGCTCACGAGCTTCATGGCACGCGAGGTGTTCACGACCACGGTGTTCGTCGTGACTGGCGCGGGTGAGGATGCGGGCGATGACGAGGGCACCTTGGAGCAGGTGCGAAGTGCCACACGTCTTGACGGCACGCCGCTCTTCACGGTTCCCACAGCGTGGAGCCTTCTGGTGTTCTACGTGCTGGCCATGCAGTGCCTGCCGACCCTCGCCCTCGTGCGGCGCGAGACCGGCTCGTGGAGATGGCCCATCGCCCAGTTCGCGTGGATGACTGCCGTGGCGTACATCGGCGCGCTCATCGCCTATCGGATTGCCGGAGGTGGCGCATGAGCTTCCCCGTTGGCGACTGGCAGTTCTGGATCGCGTCGGCAATCGCGGCGTCGGCCGCATGGGCGATCATCCGCCCCCTGCTTCCCTCAGGGAAGAAGGCCCAGTCGTGCCCGGGATGCCCATCGGGTCAGTCGCGCCCTGATGCGGCCGCGCGCAAGGCCACGCTCACCATTGGCGGGGTGCGCCCGAAGTAGGCATCGACGCGAACGCACGTGCGACAAGCAGATCCTCGCGGGTCGTCACCTTGATGTTGCGCACCTCGCCGTCCACCACAAGCACCGGCTCGCCGAGCCGCTCCACAAGCATCGCGTCGTCGGTGACTCCAGCGAGGTTCGGCTGCGCATAGGCGCGGCGCAGGAGCCCGATCTCAAAGACCTGCGGTGTCTGCACGGCCACCACACGGTCGCGCGGGATCGTCTCCTCGACCAGACGGCCCTGCGCAGCCTCGCGGCCGGCATCGCCGAGGATCGCATCGGCAATCGCGTCGTCCGCGGCGGCAGACACCAGCTGCGCGGAGACGCGCTTGAGCGTGGCTCGCACGGGATCGCCAGGAATCACCGCAGGCGCCACGCGTGCAGCGTCGAACACGCGCGACACCAGCTCATCGCTCGCGCACGGGCGCGCCGCATCGTGCACGGCAACGTGCGTGACGCCCTCGGGCACATGCGCAATCGCCAGGCTGACCGTCTCCCAGCGCTCCGCGCGACCACCGGGCACCACCTTCACGCCATGGAACCCAAGCTGCGCCCCGAAGCGCGACGCGAACTCCTCCATGCCGTCCGGCGGGGCCGCGACGATCACGCACGTCACCTCCGGCCGGCGCGTGAAGATCTCCACGGTGCGCAGCAGCATGGGCCTTCCGCCGATCTCCTGCGAGATCTTCTCGCCGCCGAATCGCTCGCCGCGACCCGCGGCTGGGATGATGACGCAGACGCTGAACTCGCTCACGTGTCCTCCGACATGCCTCGCACCGACTGACCGCCCACCGTCACCTTGGGGCCCTCGCACGCGTGCTCGCGCAACGTGCGCGTGATGGATGCCTCGTGCAGGGGCATGCTGAACCTGTCGAGGTCCTCCTTTGCGCGCTGGAACGCGTCCGCATCGCACAAGGACGGATCGCGCCGTCCCTCTTCGACGAACGCCGCAAGCGCGCGAGACCTCGCCTCGAGGTCCCGCACATAGGCGGCATCCACCGTGTCACGCACGCGTGAGAGCGCCTCGCCGATCCACTTGAGGTCGAGAGACGCGTGCACGCACAGGTCTGCGATGCGGTGGCGATGCATGTCGTCACGAGCGTGCACAAGCGCATCACGCTCCATCGCCGCAATCTCGTCACGAGTCAGTCCCCATGTGGGAACCACCTGCACAGACGCGTTCACGCCGCTGCGCCGCTCCTGCGCGGACACCGTCAGGATGCCGTTGGCGTCTACGAGGAACTCGACCTCGATCTGCGGAATGCCTGCCGGCATCGGCGGAATGCCCCGGAAATCGAAGCGCGCGAGCGACCTGCAGTCGGCCACCATCTCGCGCTCGCCCTGCAGCACATGGATGGACACATTGACCTGCCCGTCGACGCTCGTCGAGAACATCTCGGTGGCGCGTGCCGGGATCGACTGGTTGCGCACCAGGATCTTCGCGACCGCGCCGCCGACGGTCTCGATGCCTAGCGAGAGCGGAATGACGTCGAGCAGCAGAATGTCCGCCCGGCGGCCCTCAAGCAGCGATGCCTGCACAGCGGCGCCAAGCGCCACCGTCTCGTCGGGGTCCACCGCCGTGTACGCCTCCGCGCCGAACGCCTCGGATGCCGCGCGGCGCACGCATGGGATGCGTGTCGACCCACCCACCATCACCACGCGGTCAATGCGGGGGCTGCCCGCATCGGCGTGCGCGGTGCGGCAGCACGTCACCGTACGCGCCACGATCGGCGCGATGACCTGCTCGAAGTCGCTGCGCGACAGCGCGCACGACCACGGCGCGCCGCCCGGAAGCGAGAGTTCGACCGTCACGCTCTCGCGGTCGCTGAGCGCGATCTTGGCAGACTCGGCCGCGTCGAGCAGCACCTGCCTCCACGCCGGCGCGGCATGCGCGAGGTCATGGCCCTCGGACAGCAGACGCCGCTCAAGATGCGCGGCAATGGCGGCGTCGATGTCATCTCCCCCAAGGTGCGTGTCGCCCGCCGTGGCGACCACGCGCACCACATCATCAGCCTCTGCCGAGATGTCGAGGATCGACACGTCGAAGGTGCCGCCACCGAAGTCGTATACGGCGACCGTCTCGGCGCGCCCACGCAGCCCGAGCCCGTAGGCGAGCGCCGCAGCGGTGGGTTCATTGATGATGCGCACCGGCTCAATGCCTGCAAGCCGGGCCGCGTCGCGTGTCGCCTCGCGCTGGCCGTCGTCGAAGTACGCGGGCACGGTGATCACCGCCTTGGCGACACGCCGGCCCAACGCAGCCTCCGCCACAGCGCGCAACCGCCGCAGCACCTCAGCACCGACCTCCTGCGGCAGCACCGCGCGTCCGCCGATCGAGAATGCCGCAAGCCCACGCACTCCCTCGGCAATCCAGGGCGCGAGGTCGGGAGCTGCCGCAAGGGCTTCGGCATGACCGCGGCCCATCAGCCGCTTCGCCCCCAGGACGGTCTCTGCGCGGTGGAGGTGCGCCTCCCTGCGCGCCACGTGCCCTACCACCGGCGCGTGCCCCCGCACGAACCGCACCACGCTGGGCACCATGCGCGCGCCAGAGGCATCGCTCAGCACGCGCGGCCCCGACTCGTCGCACCACGCGACAAGCGAGTTGGTCGTCCCGAGGTCAATGCCAACGATCGGCTCGCGCATGGATCCCCAATCCTAGTCCCGCGGGTCGAGCCGTTGCCGCGCGTCCACCGCGAAGCGGTGCCGCCAGTTGTTGAGGGTGGTCGCGCGGATCCCCGTGATGCGGGCCACGTCGCTGCACCTGCGGCGGTCAACCACCATCATCTGCACGGCAGGCCGCTGCCAGGACGGCAGCTCGCCGAGCGCCTGCGCCGCGAGGTCGCAGCGCTCCTTGCGCTCTGCGAGGCGTGCGGGCGTGGTCTCCCATGGGCATCCGCGCGCCGATGACGCGGACCGCCCACGCTCGCAGTGCGCGCGCCGCGTCTCCGTCCGGATGTGGCGAAGCGCCACACGTGACGTGCACTTGGTCATGTAGCTGAAGTCCATGACGCGTTCGCGGGTCACGTCATCACGCCTCCATGAGAGCGCGCGAAGGAACATCTCCTGCACGGCGTCGTCCGCACGCGCGGCGCCGTAGGCCCTCGACAGCGCCGACGCAATCCTCGACGCATGGCACTCGTAGGCGCGCGCCACATGCGCCCTCCACTGCACAACAGACTGATCGTTCCCGGATTCATTGCCTTGCATGGCTACCTCCCGTACATCTCGTGTTGGTTGAGTTGAGCGAACGCACCCCGGTGGTGCGCGAGACACAAGTTCAACCGCAGTTCAAGCCCTTCGGGCGACTAGCGACCCTTTTGCGGGCCGGCCTCGGGAAGACGGTCGAGGGCAGGCTCAAAACGCTTTGCGGCGAGCTCATCCAGCACGGCCACAAGCTGGGTCACCCCCGGCTCGGCGTCGCTCGTCACAAGCTCCCCTCGACCGTCCGGCAGCCTGTACGAGATATCCACGCGGACGGCGCTCGCCTCGGGAGGCGCCGGGGGACTGGCTGACCACTGCGAATCCCTCACAATTGCGGCTATGCGGGCGCACTGCGCATCGTCGAGCGCCATCCGCCAACGTGTGGATCGGTTCAGGCCATCCACACCGCCACCCACCGCCAGTTCACCATCCTCCACGGTGTAGTACAGGTACTTGGCTTGGGCGACATCGCGGACCCACACGGCCAGCGCGACACCGCACGGCCCCATGTCGGTCGGGGCATCCGGCAGCGCGCGGCATCCACCGACTGCGCACATCGCTCCACAGGCAACGGCGCGCCAGATCATCGCAGGATCGCGGTGCCCTTGATCGGCGGCTCCGGCTCAAAGCCCGCGTACGGGTCCGGCCCGAAGTCATAGCGCTGCGGCAGCACGCGGTCCGGCGGAACGTCCGTAATCCACGCCAAGCCGCACATCGCACGGACGAACCGCGTTACCTGCGCATCCGGCACTCCGCTTGTTCGGCACCGCCGCACGTACCACCAATCCGCTTCGGATGCGCGGATCCACACGAGGAAGACCACCTCGTCAGGCGCAGGCTTCACCAGCTGCGGCCACACCTCAAGCGAACTTTCCGCAGGCTCGAGGTACCCGCACTCGCGCGCCAAGTTCCACACGCGCTCGACTTGCGCGTGATAGAGCCATCGCGTTCGTGCGGGTCTGGTGTCGAAGTCGAGCGTGTCACCCGTGTCCGCATGGAGCGACCCGTCGGCCAGAAGCGTGTACTTGCCCTGGCGCAGATGCGCCTGAGGAAGGTCCTTCGCCGCACGCCCCGTGAGCACAGTGACATCCACTGCAAAGTCCGGTGGCGGCTCGGCAGCATCG
>JBIKNS010000284.1:0-2868 GCA_044358545.1 Phycisphaerales bacterium
CACTGACGCTCGCAATCCCATGCCCCAAGGCTATCCGCGCCCAGCCTCGTGCGGCGCAGTAGCCTCTCCCGCCATGAAGGCGAGCGTGGCATGGATCAACGACTACCTCGATCGCCCCGCGGGCGATGACGAGATCGCGGACTGCCTCACCGCGTGCGGGCTGCCGGTGGAGTCGAGGGAGCGCTCCCCGTGCGGGGACACGATCCTGGACGTCGAGCTCACCAGCAACCGAGGCGACTGCCTCTGCCACGTGGGGCTCGCCCGCGAGGTGGCCGCCGCCACTGGCAGGACCCTTCGACCCCCCGCCACCGATCATCCCGAGGACAACGAGCCGTGCGAGAGCGCGCTTCGCGTCGCCAACGCTGACCCAGCGGCTTGCCCCCTCTACACCGCCCGCGTCATTCGGGGGGTGCGGCTGGGCCCGAGCCCTGACTGGATGCAGACACGCCTGCGGGCGATCGGCCAGATCCCCCGGAACGCCATCGTGGACTGCACCAACTTCGTCCTCTTCGAGCTTGGGCAGCCGACGCACGCCTTCGACATGGCGCATCTCCACGGCGGCACGCTTCAGGTTCGGCGGGCGCTGCCGCGCGAGACGCTGCTGCCCATTGGCGAGGGCGCGAAGCCGGTGGAGCTCGGCGAGCGGACTCTTGTGATTGCGGATGCGGACCGTCCGGTGGCGATCGCGGGCGTGAAGGGCGGTGCGGAGACCGCGGTCCGCGAGTCGACCGTGGATATCGCGATCGAGAGTGCGTGCTTCGCGGCCATCGACGTGCGTCAGGCGAGCAGGTCACTGAGGATCGCAAGCGACTCGAGCTACCGCTTCGAGCGAGGCATCGATCCTTCGGCGGTGGACGCTGCCGCGCGACGGCTCGTGAGACTCATCCTGTCCGTGTCCGGTGGGCGCGCGCTTCGCAGCCCGCTGCATGCGGGACCCCGTCCGCAGCCACGCCTGCCGATCGCGCTCCGCATCGCTCGCCTTGCTGCGCTGACGGGTATCGCCATCGGTGCCGAGGAGGCTCGCCGTGTGCTCGAGTCGCTCGGGTGCTCAGTGCGTGGCGACGCATCGGTCCTGCACTGCACTCCGCCGGTGCACCGCCTCGACCTAGACCGCGAGGTGGACCTGATCGAGGAGGTGCTGCGCATCGTGGGCATCAGCCGCGTGCCGGTGCGCGACGCGATGGCGATCCGGGTGCCTGCGGCGCAGCCAGAGGTTGACGGACCGCGCGCCATCCGCGACGCGCTCGTGGCTGCTGGGTTCACCGAGTGCGTGACGCACACCCTGGTGTCGGACCGCTCTGCGCAGCGGTTTGTTCCGCCGGGCGCAGGCACGCTCACCCTGGCCGATGACAGGACGGCCGGCGAGCCCGTGCTGAGGCCGTCTCTCGTGCCGAGCCTGCTCCAGTGCTCGGCGCGAAACCTCGACAGTGGCTCGTCCGATGTGCGCCTCTTCGAGATTGCGCGCACCTTCCGCACGCGAGGCGATACGCATGCCGAAGATGCGGCGTTGGCGATGGTGGTGGTTGGGCCCAAGACCGCGCAGGAGACTTTCCGTGCGCTTCGCGGCGCGATCGAGCGTGCAGTGCATGTCGCCCACGGCAGTGTCGGCGACATGCGCATCGCGGCCCCCTCGGACTCCGACGCGCTGCGGGGCGCATGCGCCGAAGCGGGCTCCGTGACGATCGGAGGCACGCACGCTGGCACGCTCGGCGTCATCGATCCGGCCGTGGCCGCCTCGTTCGGCATCGAGCAGCCGATTGCCGCAGCCGAGATCGCGATGAGGCCGCTGATGTCGGCGTTCCCGCCGGTCGTCGCCGTCAGGGCGAGCCCCACGCACCCCGCCATTGACCGCGACGTGTCCGTGCTTGTGGCGGACGCCGTGACATGGCATCAGGTCGAGTCGTGCGTATCCCGGTGCGGCATGCCGCACTTCGAGCGGGTGGACTTTGTGGGCACGTACCGTGGCCCACAGGTGGGCGCAGGACGCAAGTCAATCACGATGCGGATCCTGTTCCGCGCCGTCGACCGCACGCTGCGCCGCGAGGAGGTCGATGAGGCGATGCGGCTGCTTGTGCCGGCGCTCACCTCCGACGTCGGCGCGGAGGTCAGGACATGAGCCACAGTTCCCATCTCGGCGACATGACGGTGGCCGAATTCCTGGGGGCTCTTGCGTCCAAGAGTCCCACTCCAGGCGGCGGCGCGGCCGCCGCGGTCACGCTCGCGCAGGCCGCAGCGCTGGGGTCGATGGTGGTCGCGTACACGGAGGGCAAGTCGAAGTGGGCGGCGCACGCTGCGCTGCATGCGCATGCGGCGTCGTTCCTTTCGCAAGTGAGGCTCGAGGCGCTAGCCCTTGCGGACCGGGACGCATCCGCATACCGCGCGCTCAACGCCATGTGGGGCATGCCGCGCGAGGAGCGTTCGCGCGACCCCCGGTGGCCTGCCGCGCTCGACGAGGCCATCGCTGCGCCCTCTGCAATCGCCGACCTCGCCTGCGCCACGATCGTGATGCTTGCGCGGCTCGATGGCCGCACTTCGGCGCTACTGGCGAGCGACCTGCGCATCGCACGGCTCTTCGCCGACACGGCGCTGGAGGCAGCGCTCGCCAATGTGGAGGTCAACGTGCCAATGCTCGACTGCTCGGTGACTGCAGAGTCGATCCGGATCCAGTGCGCATCGCGCAGGGCGCTCTCTGAAGCCCATGGCGCAGCACACGCGGGCGGCCACGGAGCCGGGTCGTAGCGCATGGGCCTCGTCGCGCTGCTGGCGCTCGGCGCCGCGCTGGCGCTGGCCGCGGCGGTGACGGCCATCGTGCGGGATGCGCGCCATCCCGCTCGCGCGACCGTGGGCTGGGCCCTTGCGCGCGGGCTG
>JBIKNS010000143.1:0-5676 GCA_044358545.1 Phycisphaerales bacterium
CGCAGCGTGGCCAATGGCATCACGCTCTCGCACTCTGGCGAGCTCCGTGGCGAGATCCGTTCGCGACGCCACGATGTCAGCTGGGAGATAGGTCAGGCCTATCGCGCTCACTGGCCTCGTATCCTAATGAACCGACACCGGTTGTTGGACCCTGCAGCGCGACGGTCATTCAAGGGATGGTCTGCGCCGCGCGGCCGAGCCATTCCTTGACGCACGTGTCGGTCTGCTCGAGCGCGCGAGCGGAGGGGATCAGCTGTCGCCAGTCGAAGCGCTCTGCCGTGCCCCGTGTGAGGAAATGGCAGGGGAGCGGGGTCACATGGAATCCCTCCTGCTCGTAGTGCCAGATGGCGCGCTGCATGTGGAAGGCGCTGGTGCAAAGGATGATTCGCGTCACGCGGCGCGCGCGCAGCTGCGTGGCCACGGAGGCGGCCTCGTCGGAGGTGTAGTAGGCATCGCCTCCAACCACGATCGCGTCGGCGGGCACGCCGAGCGAGATCGCGCGGTCGTGGCTCCACGGGCCTTCGGTGGGTGCGTCTGGTGTGCGGCCCATGCCGCTGCCGAATGCCAGCAGCGGTGCGCGGCCAGCGCGCCACGCGCGGACGCCTGTGTCGAAGCGGTCGTGCGCGGCACCGATGCGAGTATGGATGTAGCCGTCGGCGGCGGTCGTGTGCCAGATTGATCCCGAGAGCACCACGATGGCGTCGGTCTGCGGCAGCGTGGAGGGGTCGACGGGTTCGTAGGGGTGCTCTGTGGCGCGGGTGAGCGCGATCGCGGTGGCGGGAAGCGATGCGATGAGCATGAGCGCCAGAAGTGCGCCGGCCAGTGCGTGCGCGATGCGGACCGTGATGCGCCAAGGCCCGCCGCCGGGGAGGAGGGCGGTGATGGTTCCCCGCCCAGCGCGGCGGGATGCGATCCATGCGATGAGCAGCGCGAGCGCGATGCCGATCATCAGCGCCGTCGATGGGAGGAAGAATGGCAGGTACCACCGAGTCGGGATCATGGCGAAGGACTGGCCGCAATCGGCGCTCCGTGATTCGCACTGCAGACTACGGCAGAGGCGTGCACCGTGGTTCTGGACGGTGTAGCCGGATGTAGCCTGTGGCTCATGCCGGTGCTGACTGAGATGGCCGACTACGACGGTTGGCGGCAGCGGCATCGTCAGTGGCGGGCAAGGGCGCGGCCGCCTGTGCCGCTGGGTGGCAATCCGCTCTTTTCCGTGGTGGTCGACAGCGAAGCTGGCGACTCGAGTGCGCTCGCAAACACTGTCGAATCGCTGCTCGCGCAGACATTCGCGAATGTCGAGGTGACGCTGTGTGGAGTCGCGCGGGACGCCACGGAGGCGCGCCATCCCGATCTCGCCCGCTGGACGAATCTGGGATTCCGCATTCGCGGGCTGGTCTGGGAGCCTGACCGCACTGCGGTACACGCGCTGTCATCGGCTTTGGCGGGTGCGTGCGCGCCGGTCACGAGGGGCGACTTCGTGATGTGCGTGCCCGCGGGCACGACCTTCGATGCGGACTGTTTCGCGGAGATCTGCCACACGATGGACTCGTGCGATCTCGAGCAAGATCCCTCACTCGTGCTGATCGATCATGACCGGGCGGTCGCGGGTGATGGCGCGCCCGTTCCGCATCTCCTGTGGCACTGGGGACTCGACCAGCTGCTGGAGGAGGACCTCGTTGGCGCTTCGTTCGCCGTGTCTCGCGAGTGCATCACGCGAAGAGGGGGTCCTCCGTGCACCCATGTCCGCGAGTGGTTGCTTGCCCTCATGAGTGAAGGTGTCGAGCCCGACGTCGTGCATGTCGCTGCGCCGGTCGTGCACCTGCCTGCGCCCGCCAGCCCCCGCAGCACAGGACCTGAGTCCCCTGCGTCGCGTTCGCGTGTTGGAGCATGGCCACGAAACGTCGCGCGGATCGACCCGCGAGCTCGCGAAGGCGTCTCCGTGATCATCCCGACGCGCAACCATGCCGAGCTCCTGCGCGAGTGCGTGCGCGGCCTGGGTGACGCGGATCGGGACCTGGAGCTGATCGTCGTCGACAATGGGAGCGACGAGCGCGATGCTGCAGACCTGCTGCGCGAGCTTGAGACGCAAGGTGCGGCCACGGTGCTGAGGTACCCGGGTCCGTTCAACTTCTCGCGGCTCGTCAACCGCGGGGTGGCGGCGTCGAAGCACCCGACACTCATGCTCCTGAACAGCGACGTGCGCATCGGCAGCTGGCGCCAGGTCGCGCACGTTGTCGATTACGTGTGGCGCGATGGCGTAGGCGTGGTCGGGACCACGCTGCACTATCCCGATGGCGCCATCCAGCATGCTGGCGTGTTCATCCGCAGCTGCGATGCCGCGCATCACGTCATGCGCGGAGCGGTGCCCGGTTCGGCGGGCTACGCCCTCGCACATGCCCACCCGAGGTCCTTGCAGGCGGTGACCGGTGCGCTGATGGCGATTCGCCGCGAGGTCTTCCATGCGATCAAGGGCTTCGATGAGGGTCACCTTCCCGTGGAGTGGAACGACATTGACTTTTGCCTTCGGGCGCGAAGCGCCGGATGGCGAGTCGTATGCGTGCCTGCCCAAGGCGTTGTGCATGACGAGCGCGCGACGCGTGGGATGCAGGACACGGCACAGGTTCTGCAGATGCGGCGCGATGCGCAGCGCCACATGGCCGCCGCGTGGGATCAGTGTGGCCTGCGCCTTCCGCTTGCGCGTGCGAGCATTGCGATCGAGGATGTGGACCGGCCCATGCTGAGGGAGCCCGGATGAGCGCGCTCCGCGACCTGCTCCGCCCGGTCGTTTCGCGGCTTCGCGCGATGAGGGACCGTGCGGCGTGGCTGCTCCGCGACCGTCGCCGCTGGACGGCGGTGGAGCAGCTCCGGCTGTTCGACGGCCACTGGTACGCACGTACGTACGAGGACGTGGGGGCATCCGCGACCGACCCCTTCAGCCACTACATGATCCATGGGTGGCGCGAGGGGCGACTGCCGAGCGCCCGGTTTGCGATGCTCCGGCACCTGCCCGCGCTGAGTTCCCTGAACCTGCAACGCGCGAATCCGCTCCTGCAGATCCTTGCGCTTGTCGAGGGCGGTCAGGTCCGCGATGACGATCTTGAGTTGCTCAGGCCGCGCGGTCGAGTGCGTCGCGGAGCGGCATCGCGGGCTCGCCGCGACGGTGTGCTGCTGTCGGGGTACTTCCATTCCGAGATCGGGCTCGGCCAGTCTGCCAGGCTTCTTGCGCACGCGATGGATATGGCCCGCGTGCCGCTGTCGATGCGCGATGTGCCGATTCCGGGCCTCGCCAATGAGCGAGCGTTCGAGACCAAGGTGTCCTCCGACATGCGGCGCGTTGGCGTCTGGGTGCTGGGGATGGACTGGGCGGGACTGCGCCGGTATCCGCAGGCGCCGGTCGAGCGTCGCGTCCTGTACCCGTACTGGGAGCTCGCCTCCGTGCCGGAGGAGTGGCGCGCGGCGGTACGCGAGTTCGACGCAGTGTGGGCGCCATCAAGCATCATCGCCTCGGCGCTGGGGTCGATGGGCATCGATGCGCCGCTGATGCGTCAGCCGGTGATGATTCCGGTGGCGTCGAGCCTCTCGGCAATTCGCGCCGCACCCGAGCCGCTCTCCGTGCTGACGTATCTCGACTTTGGCTCGTACGCCGCACGGAAGAACGTGCGTGCGGCCGTGACTGCATTCAGGGCGGCGTTTCCCCGTGGGCATCCCGCAAGGATGACGGTAAAGGTGCGAGGCGCTGGTGGCGGCGCAGACCGCACCTGGCTGGCATCGCAGGTCCGGGATGACGGCCGCATCCAACTCATCGATGCCACGCTGCAGTGGCATGAGGTCAATGCGCTGGTGCGTGACTGCGACGTGTTCGTGTCGCTGCACCGCTCCGAGGGCTTTGGCTTCGGCGCCGCGGAGGCTCTTGTCCAGGGCAAGGCCGTGGTGTCGACGGACTACGGCGGAACCGCGGACTTCATCACGCCTGAGACTGGCTATCCGGTGTCCTGCCGGATGATTCCCCTGACGCGCGGCCAGTACCTCGGCTGGCGAGGGCAGCAGTGGGCCGATCCGTCGGTCGACCACGCCGCCAAGTTGCTGAGAGCGATCGATCGGGATCGCGCCGGTGCGGCGGCGAGGGGTTGCGCGGGCCGCGCATGGATGGTCGCGCACCATGCGCCCGAGGTGGTCGGGCGCGCGATCAGCAACTGGCTTGCCACAACGTGGCCGGAGTGACTTTGGGGGACGGGTAGCCGTCACGCGATGTGCGGCATCGTCAGCGCGCGTGGCGGCGAGCTGCCGCGGATTCTTGCGGAAGGTGGAGGTGATGCGTCAGCCGGGCGTCGTACGCTTGACGCGATCGCTCGGCGCGGAACTTATGGAAGCGGGGTGTGGGTCGAGGTCGAGGGTGAATCTCGCAGAGCCGTGCGCAATGGCCGCCATCCCACCCACGACCATGAAATGGATGCGGTGCAGCGCAAGAAGGCGGATCATGTGCGGAAGGTCGGTCATCGGTCGGGGCTGTGCAGTGCGTGCGGTGTGGAACTCTTGCACGAGCGCCTGCGGCCGCCCGAGGTCAGCGCGAGTGCCTTCATGCGCCCAGCGAGCACGCGGAGGTCGAGCGGCACTTCGCCGGTCGGTGCGAGGACGGTTGAGCGCGGCGCCGGGACTCGCGCTGGTGCAAGGGGTTGGCATGGGGCGGCCGCGCCCGGACGCCTAGCCGTTGTCGACCGCGTAGAAGACAGCTTCCCAGCGGACCGGCGTGTGATGCCCGAAGTGGAGCCGGTAGCGCGGATTGAGGAGTTGCATTGCGCGCGGGATCTCCCACATGTGCGATGGACTGTGGTACGCGGATACTGCGAGCCTCGGACGGCGGGTCGAGATGATGTGCGATGCTCCGGCAAGGGCCTCAAGCTCGGCGCCCTCAATGTCCATCTTGACGAAGTCGATGCGCGTGAGCGCTGCCTGCTGCGCGTAGCCATCAAGGGTGATGGTGTCGTAGGTGTCCACCTTGAGCCCGCCGGGCGCGATGTGGGCGAGGTCCGCGATGTCCCCGGCGGCACGGCCGGACACCGCACCGACCGCAGCGTGCACTGGGTGCAGCACATGCCCGAGGGCTGGGTTGAGGGCCGCCTGCAGCGCACAGAATCGAAGATGAAGCGGAACCGGATCGAAGAGGTGGACAGCGCCGGTAGCTCCTGTCATGGCGGCGAAGAGCATCCAGAACTCCCCGATGCATGCGCCGCAGTCAAGCACGACGTCTGCGGGACGCGGGCCGAGCATGTTGCCATCGCGGATTGGGGCGTACTGGCGAAAGGCATTGCAGAGGTTGACCTGCAATTCTGTGGCAATCACCCGGATGCGCCCCTGTGCGCCATCGACCGAGAGCTCAAACACGAAGAGCGGTTGCCCGGTGTAGTCCGCCGGGAGTCCGGGCGAATTGAACGGCTCCTTTGCGTGCACCGTGAGCCACGGTTCGAAGTCGACGCGAGGAAACCGGAATCGGTACGGCCCGACTGCCCGCAGCACGAGATACGCATCAAGGAGCATCTTGCTTGCGCCGTCGGCAAGCCTCTGGCGCGTCTCCCAAAGCGCGTCGGCATGCTCGCGCAGCCACTCGGCGGAGTAGGGATCGCCCGGGCCGGCGCCTTCGGCGGCCAATCGCTTCCTTGCGCGCAGCCAGCCCCA
>JBIKNS010000144.1:0-5655 GCA_044358545.1 Phycisphaerales bacterium
AACCTTCGCAGGATCAGGAATCTTGCCGGGGATGGCTGCCGCGTGTGCGCAGTGGTGAAGGCTGATGCGTACGGGCTTGGAGCGCGACCGATCGCGAAGGTGCTCGTCGATGCGGGCGCCGACATGCTCGCGGTGTACAGCGCGAGCCAGGCCGAGGACCTGGTGGATTCGGGCATCCGGGCGCCGATGCTCATCCTGATGCCTGTGCGCGGGATCGAGCCGGGCGGCGCCGTGCACCGCCTCGTGCTCGCGGGGCGTGCGCACTTTGTGGTGCACGGCCCTTCGCACGCGCGCGACCTCGCGGCAGTGTCCGACTGGATCGGATGCCCACTTCAGGTTCAGGTGGAGATTGACACCGGCATGGGCCGAGGCGGCTCGCTGCCTGAGGAGGCCGCGCTCGCGCTCTCGTTCGTCGCGGCGGACCGGCGGCTGAGGCTCACCGGCATCTTCACGCACTTCAGTGACAGCGCGCGCGATCCGCATCGCACGCGCTCGCAGATGGACACCTTTGATGCCTTCTGCCATGCGCACGCGCCGCTGATCCCCGAGGACGTGCTCGTGCACGCTGCGAACTCGCACGCCGCGATGCGCGAGCGGCACTACCGCCGCACCATGGTCCGCCCGGGCCTGGCCTGGACGGGCTTCATCGACGGTGTCGCCGATGGCGAGGGCCTCGAGGGTGTGGCGCGCTGGGTGAGCGAGATTGTGCACGTGAAGCGCGTGCCCGCCGGCTTCCCTGTGGGATATGGGTCTCGGTGGATCGCCGAGCGCGCGACGCGGCTGGGCATTGTGCCGGTGGGATACGCGGACGGCTATCCGGTCGCGGCCGGCGAAGCGTCAGGTCGGCGCGTGCGTGTGTTCGCGCGCGGAGGTGCCGAGCACTGGGAGGCTCCCGTTGTTGGCACCGTCAGCATGGACCAGTTGGTGATCGACATCAGTGATGTGCCCTCGCAGCATGCGCACGGCGAGTCTGCAGTTGGTCTTGACGTGGAGATCTACGGCAATGACCGCACGGCCGCCAACTGGATGCCGCGGGTGGCTGAACGTGTTGGCGCGCACGCCTACGAGCTGCTGTGCCGCGTCGGGCCCTCGGTGCCGCGCGTGCATGTTGGCGCGGGATCGGGCTTGTCTGCGGGGAGCGCCCCTTCGAGCACGGATCAGGGTGCCGAAGAGGCAGATTCGTCCGGGTCAAGCGAGCGACGCATCGCGCACGCGAGGACCGCGTAGGGCACCTGTCCCGCATCTAGACTGACTTCATGGCTCGCGCCGGACGCTTCCGAATCGGGGCGATGGAGGCGCTATGGGCGCAGCTCCAGTTCGCGCCGGCAAGCGCAGCGCAGCGCATGGTGTCGCGTATCAGGTCCTTCATCCCGACTGTGGGCCCGGACACGCTGCATTCGCCGGCGACTGTGGTGCGTGAGGTCGTGCGCTTCCCTGTCGAGCAGGTGCCGGGCGATGCGGATGCGATGTTCGTCGGCGCTGCACTGCGCGCCGACCTGGCCGAGCTCTACCTGAGGCTCTCGCGGCGCGTGCCCACGAAAGGCGGCGAAGGCATGGATCTCGCGGAGGCGGCGCGCTCGTGCGGGGTGTCGGTTCGCACGCTGCGCCGCTGGCGCGAGCAGGGGCTCCTGCTGCACTGGATCGCCGATGGGGGCGCACGCGCGCGGGTTGGCGTCCTTCGCGGCGACTTGGAGTCGTTCGTTCGGGCGAACCGAGGGAAGGTCGAGCGCGCGGCGCGATTCATCCCAACATCCGTGCGTGAACGGATGTCGATTCGCGATGCGGTTCAATCGCTCTGCGCATCTGGAGTCAGCGAGCGGCGCGCGATCGCGCAGGTCGCGACGCAGCATGGACGCGCCCCTGGAACGGTGCGGTCGCTTGCCGTGCCGGTGATGGAGCGCTCGCGTGCCGCGTCACGGCGCGCGGACGAGTCGCGCGCGCGGGGCGGGAGATTGTGGCGGCTCTGGCGCATGGGCGTGCCGACCGGGGCGTCCGCGCGCCATCTTGGCATCAGCGACCGGATGGCGCAGCATGCGATTCGCGGCGAGCGGGTGCGCAGGCTCGCCGTGGCGCACGAATGGATGGCACGCGATGCTCGTGGACTCGATCCGTCACTGGTCACGGATTCGGAGTGGGTGGTCGCGTCATCAGGGCTGGTGGTGATGCCGCCCCCGCGTTCCGCGGAGGGCTGGCTTGCGGTCCGCATGCCCGATGGCGCGGCGCGTCCGCGCAGCGGCACGCTCGCCGTGGTGATGAGGGCGTTGCTTGCACGCGCCGCTTCCGTCTCTGCGGCCGTATCCGCGAAGGCGACGAGGCGCTCCTCGCGCGTGTCCGCTGCCGCACTGGACCGCGCAGAGACTGACCTCCGCTGGGCCGCACGAATCCTGCTGACGCTGACGGTAGATGCCATGCCCGCGATCGATGCACGCGTACGTGTGTGGCGCGCGTCGGCCGACGGCGCGCGGTCCGCGGCGCTCCCGCCGCAACTCGCATCGATTGCCATCGGCGCCGTGCTCGAGGCGTGTGCGGCCGACATCTCGTCGCTGCGTAGCGGCAGGACGCGCATCGAGCGGCTGGCGACCGCGCAGGTGGACCTTGCGCTCGCGCGCACGAACACGTCAGTGCGCGCAGGATCCTCGCAGCGCACTGACACCTCGGCGCGCACGGGGGCGTCGCCGCGTGCAGACGCAGCGCCTGCTCAGCGTGCCATGGAGCGCGCCGCTCCATGGACTGCGCTCGTGCCGCTGCACGATGCGCGCGCCGCGCAACGCTCGTTCGCTGGCCCGCTGCATCCGGAGGGCACATCAGGCCGCATGGCTCAGCTGCGCTACGGATGGCACGGCGGAGCACCCCAGACGATCGACGAGATCGCATGCCACATGCAGCGACCTCCATGGGTCGTCGCTGCAGCGATCGGCCGCGAGCTGGTGGCTCGGCAGCGGTAGCTGGGGGGGTGGTTCAGCGCTTGCTGAACTGGAAGCGGCGGCGGGCGCCGGCCTGACCGGGCTTCTTGCGCTCGACCTTTCGGGCGTCGCGGGTCAGCAGGCCGTGCTCGCGCAGGGCCGGCTCGAGGCCGTGATCGAAGGCGAACAGCGAGCGGGCAAGGCCCATCACGACCGCGCCAGCCTGGCCAGTGAAGCCGCCGCCGGCGCATGTCGCGCGCACGTCCATCTTGTTCCGCTGACCGGTCTTGTCGAGCACTCCGAGGATCGCCTTGCGATCGCGATCCTCGAGGAAGTACTCGTCCATCGGGCGCTCGTTGATCAGGAACTCGCCAGTGCCGGGCTTGACGCGCACACGTGCGGTCGCGGTCTTGCGGCGACCCGTGCCCCAGTACCAGCCGCGCTGGTCAGGACCCTTGGGAAGCGAGGCCTTGGTGGTGCCGATGGTCATCGTGGTCATTGTGGCGTGGTTCCGTGATCGTTCGGGAGTTCAGTGGGCGGTCACTTGGCCGCGGCCTTCGGGGTCGCGGACAGGCGCGGCTTGCTCGGCG
This sequence comes from Phycisphaerales bacterium, assembly GCA_044358545.1. GTDB lineage: Bacteria > Planctomycetota > Phycisphaerae > Phycisphaerales > SM1A02 > ZLKRG44. The sequence goes on from JBIKNS010000144.1 coordinate 3,494, forward strand.
CATCGACGGCGACGGGCTGCTGTGCCTGGTGGGTGTGGGTCGGGCCTGCGAACACGCGCAGGTTGCGGCGCACGCGGCGTCCGAGACGACCGCGGGGGAGCATGCGGATCACGGCCTCGGTCACGAGCGTCTCGGGATCGGTCGCGAGCAGCGTGTCGTAGTTGCGCACGCGCAGGCCGCCCGGGTACCCGCTCCAGCGGCGCAGGGTCTTGAGCTCGCCCTTGCGGCCCGTCAGCACGATCTTCGACGCGTTGGTGATGATCACCGAATCGCCGCAGAGGACATTGGGCGTGTACTCGGGGCGGTGCTTGCCCATGAGGATGGTGGCCACCTCAGTGGCCAGCCGGCCAAGGACCTTTCCATCAGCGTCGATGTGACGCCAGGTGGTGGGGATGTCGCCGGTGGTCGCGAAATAGGTCTGGCGGGGCATGTCGTGTCGGTCCTTTGGGGGAATCGAGGATCGTATCGAAACGCCCGCCCCTGTCAACGGTTGCGGGCTGTACACAGCCCGTAACCTGCGCCGATGCCCTCACTTTCCCGGACCTTCCTTGCGTGGACCCTCATGGTCGCCCTTGGTGTGGTGTGGGTGAAATCTGACAGTCTGGCGGGCTTCATCCGGTACCAGACGGGGCTCGATGAGGTGCAGGGGACCCCCGGGGAAGCCTCCGGACGGGAGATTGACGCTGGGACGGGTGACGGCGAGTTCGCGGATGACGCGGGATCCGATGGTCCGATCGTTGGCGAGCGCCAAGCGATCCTCGGTCGGATCACGCTCGCGATGTCCGACTGGTTCCCCGCGGGCGACGCCTCGTCGCGGCTCATGCTTCAGCAGCAGTATGCAGCGCTGGCCAAGTCGGATGATCCGGTGGACCGCCTGTGCGCTGCCGCGCTTGATGCGCGCTTCGGCGACTCGGTGCAAGCTCTCGAGACCACACGCGAGCTCGCGGTGCAGGAGTCGCAGTGGCCGGAGTTCGCGCGGGCCGCGTCACTGCAGGGCGATGCCATCTCGGCCATCATCGCGAGGCAGCAGGGAGACACCAATGCTGGCGTCGATCCGGCGCTGCTTGAGTCGCTTCAAGGCTCGATGGGCTGGTACGGCGTGTTCCTCTCGGACATGCTCGATCCCGATCCGTCCTTCCGCGCGCGCGAGTCGGCGTCGGCCATGCGCATGCTGGCGGCGCTCGGCGGGTTCATCTGCCTGGTGGCGCTCGGCGGCCTGATCGGGCTCGTCTGGCTGGGCATCGCAGGGTGGCGCGCACTGTCGCATCCGACCGCGCTTGCCTGCTCGCCACGAGCGGATAGGGGCGATCGGTACGCATGGACCTTTGTCGTCATCTTCGGCGTGATGACCGGCATGGGCCTTGCCCTTGGTGTGCTGCTCGGCGGCTCTGGCGCGACTGCGGAGCCAGCGGACGAGACGGTTGAGATGGGCGTCTCCGGTCTCGTGATGCAGATGGCCATCATGGTGATTCCGCTGCTCGGCCTCCTGTGGGCTTGCCGCGGCGGGAGATCGTGGTCGCAAGTGCGCGAGGACGTGGGCCTCACCGCGGGTGCTGGCGTCGTGCGCGAGATTGGTTTCGGAGTGCTCACATGGTGCGCTGCGGTGCCGCTCGCCGCCGTGGGATTCGTGCTGGCCTTCATCCTCTCGGCGCTGACCGGGCAGTCCGTATCCGATGCGACACACCCGATCCAAGAGGCCATTGCGGATGGCGGCGTGGCGGTTCGGCTCGCACTTCTCGTGCTTGCGGCGGTGTTCGCGCCATTGGTCGAGGAGATCGTCTTCCGTGGCGTGCTCTACCGGCACCTGCGGGAGCGACTCGGCGGCATCGGCCACTTCGCGTCGTTCGTGATGGCCGCGCTGGCGTCGAGTGCGCTCTTTGCGGCGATCCACCCGCAGGGGCTCGTGTTCGCGCCCATCCTCGCAGCGCTTGGGGTGGCGTTCTGCATTGCCCGGGAGCTGCGCGGCAGCCTGATCGCCCCGATGGTGGCGCACGGCATCAACAATGCGCTCATCGTGGGTCTGAACGTCGCACTTTTTTCCTGAACGCGCTGTCCGGAGCGGGTTTGCGATCAGCTAAGGCGTCCGGCGGGCAGCAGAGCGCCCGGGAACCCTGTGGATATGCGGTGTATAGTTCCTGCATGCCTGGAAGGCTGAGGTGGAG
>JBIKNS010000145.1:0-5630 GCA_044358545.1 Phycisphaerales bacterium
CCGCGTTGTCGCCGGTGCAGTCGGCGATCACGCCGGGGTTCTTCGGGTCGTCCTCAGGCAGCTTGAAGACGATCTTCATGAGGTCTGCGCCGATGTCAGCGATCTTCGTGAAGATGCCGCCACAGATGCGCAGCGCGCTCGCACCGAGGCTCTCGCCGATCGCGAAGCCGATGAAGCTGGGCCCGACGAGCTCCTTGGGCAGGAACATCAGGATGCAGATCATGAAGAAGAGCTCGACGCTCACCAGAAGCATGCCCACCGACATGCCGCTCTTGAGCGGGATGCCGAGCACCGGGAGCGCATCGCCCTTGAGGCTGGCGAATGCCGCGCGGCTGTTGGCCTGCGTGTTGATGCGGATGCCGAACCACGCCACGCCGTAGGAGCCGAGGATGCCGAGAACGCTGGCCGCAAGGATCACGGCGACGTCACGAAGTCCCTTGTGCTCGAGGTAGCCGAAGTAGAAGATGATTGCGGCCGCGATCAGCACCCAGAGGATGGCAAGGAACTTGCCCTGCTGGATGATGTAGCTCTTGCACGTCTCCCAGATGATGTTGGAGACCGCGAGCATCGACTTGTGCGCCGGCAGCGCCACCGTCTGGCGGTACTGCAGGAGACCGAAGAGGGCGCCCAGGATGGAGATGATGATGCCGCCCCAGAGGATGTGCCCGCCGGTGAGGCTCGGGGTCATCTGGATGGACCGCATGTCCGGCAGCTGCAGGTCGGCCTCTCCGGCGAGCGCCACGGGGGCGAGCGCGAGGGGAAGCAGGTACGACAGCATCGGGGCGATCCGCGGGAGGGCCTTCGTATCCATAATGTGTCTGATTCCGTTCGGTGTCTGTTCGGAGGCCGACGGCCTCCGGGAAAGGCGAGAAGGATACCGATTTCGGCACAAAGGGCAAGGGTCGGTCACTTTCGAGGCACCCAATAGGCTTCTAGGCGGGTCATGCTCGCCAACCGTCTCAGCAAGCGATTCAGGCACCTGTCGAAGTGGTCGGCGCGAGAGGATGCGCCCTGCTTCCGGGTGTACGAGCGTGACATCCCCGAATTCCCGCTCGTGATTGACTGGTACGAGGGCGAGGTGGTGGTGTGGTTCCACCCCCGCACGCGCGATGACACCCCTGAGAAGGAGGAGGCCTTCTACCAGTCGGCCCTCGACGAGATCCGGGCTGGGCTCGGAGTGCGCACCGACCAGCTGTGGATCAAGCGCCGTGAGCGGCAGCGGGGGCTCGCGCAGTACGAGCGCATGGGCGAGCGCATGGCGGTTCGCGCCGTGCGCGAGCAGGGGCTCCGCTTCGAGGTCAACCTCTCAGACTTCCTCGACACCGGGCTGTTCCTGGATCACCGCACCACCCGGCGGATGGTGCGCGAGCGGTCGAAGGGTCGCCGCGTGCTCAATCTCTTCGCGTACACGGGATCCTTCACCTCGTATGCGGCTCATGGCGGCGCGCGAGCCACGCGCACCGTCGACATGAGCAGAACATATCTGGACTGGGGCCGGCGCAATCTCGCGCTCAACCAACTCGCCGATGACGCGCGCCACGAGTTCACTCACGCCGACTGTCTCGAGCTGCTGCGTGCAGGCCCGCGTCCGGGCGAGCGCTACGACATCATCGTGCTTGACCCGCCGACGTTCTCCAACAGCAAGCGCATGAGCGACTCGAGCTTCGCGGTGGAGCGCGACTGGTCATCGCTCATTGCATCGACACTGCCGTGGCTCGAGCATGCGGGGCAGCTCTGGTTCAGCACCAACGCGCGCGGATTCATGCTTGACCCGTCGATGCTGCCCGAGGGATGGGCTTCGCGCGAGATCACCCGCTACACGATGCCCGAGGACTTCGGCGGGCCTGCCGCGGCGGCACCCGATCAGCGACCTGCGCACCGCGCATGGATCATCGCGCGCGCCGACGTGCCTGGCGCACTGGACCTGCGTGTGCGGCACGAGGGTGCATAGGCGGCGCGCGGCACGCGCGGCGCTGTCCGGCGGGCTGCACCTCGCGCGTCAGGGCGCCGGAAGCACCGCCGGCACCATGAACTCAGGCGAATCCGGCAGTTCCGCGACGAAAGGGTCGTTCTCGGCCTTCCCGTCGGGGATCTTGAAGCGCACGACCTTGCGCGACTTGCGGTCGCCGACGAGCAGGTGCGATCCGTCGATCGCAAGCGCACTCGGCTCGTCCGGCACTCCGCGGCTCTCGTCTGAGAACACGCTGACGGTGCCCGCCGCAGTGTCGATGGCAAACACCGCCTTCGCGCCGTTGTCGGTGAGGTACATCGTCCCGCGCGGACCCACAAGCAGCTGGATCGGCCGCTTGAGTCCATCCTTCGCGGAGGCGACCACCTTTACGCGGCGGCCCGTGGCCGTGTCGAACGCGACGACTTCAGCCGCATCGCGGTCCGCGACATACAGCAGCCCATCAGGGCCGATCACAATGCCTCGGATCTCGTTGACGCCCTCGGGGGAGACCTTCGAGTTCGGCACGATCACGCCCGCGGGAAGGCCCAGCCCGGCGATGGCAGCGGGCGATGGAATCGGCTGCCCCGGATTTGGGGTGCCGATGCCGGAATAGCGCGTGACCGTGTTGCTGTCCTGGTTGGATGCGTAGACGGTGCCATCAGGACCGACCGCGAGCGCGTACGTGTGCTGAAGTTCGCTGCCGGATGCGCCTTCGCGTGCGAAGACGGAGTGGAAGCTCATCGTGCCGTCGGCGCCTGGCTTCGTGAAGCGAATCAGGCGCGTGTCCTCGAGGTACGCGCTTGCCGCGAGGAGAGTCCCGTCGCCGAGATAGACCATGCCGCGCATCGAGCGCGGCGCGCCGCCGGCCTCCGCGGGCACCGGGCCAAGCATCGAGCCCATCACCTTGCCCTTTCCATCGATGCCGCGGATGGTGTTGCCGCCCGGCTCGCCATGCATCGTGATGAACCAGTGCACGGCCTCTGAAGCGCGCTTGTGTCCGTGCGGGTTCGGTGCGCTCGCGGCCGGCGGCGACTGCGCTGCTGCAGCGTCATCGTGCTTGCCGTGCTTCTTGTCGTCATCGTTCGGTGCGGCTGCGAGCGCGGCGGCAAGCACTGACACGAGGGCGACCATCCGTGTGGAGGCGGCAGCAAAGGTGCGCATGCGGGAAGCGTATTCGCGGTCCGCGGGCACCACATCGCCAATCTGGCTGCACACCAGCGCCGAGGCACCTCGCTGCCTCACTTGCGGATGGGGGGCTCCGCGCACACAATGCACCGATGCTCAATCTGCAGCGCGTCGCATGGATTGCGGTCGGGCTCGTGGCTCTCGCCCTCGCCGCGAGCGCATGGGCCACCTCCGGCGACCATGCTGCGCAGGCGCTTTCAGGCGTGATGAAGCAGGTCGAGCCGGTGGCGGGAAGCGGGGGCGGCAGCAGCGGCTCGCTGATGAACCTCCAGAAGTCGCTCAGCCACTTCACGAATCCCTGGTACGCGCTCAGCCTTCTGTCGGGACTGGCGCTCGCCGCGGTGTGCGCGAGCGCCATGGCGTGGCATCCGCGCCGCTCGGTCAAGTCGGATCCGGTCGAGGACCTCGAGCAGCGCAAGACGCTCATCCTGATGGGCATCGTTGGTGCGATCGTCAGCGAGCTTGTGCGCGTGAACCCCGCGATGGCGCTGGTGATCTTCGGCATCGGTGGCCTCATCAGGTTCCGGACGGTGCTCGACAACCCGAAGCTCACGGGCAAGGCGATCCTTGTCGTCGTTGTCGGTCTCGCGTGCGGGCTCGGCGAGTTCGCGATGGCCGTGTTCATCACCGCATTCGCATGGATGCTGGTGTTCTGGCTCGACTCGAACGTGGGATGCCGCATCAAGCTGAAGATGACGGCATCGCACGACCCCAAGGACGTGATGCTCGCGCTGCTTGACCTGATGCGGCGCAACAAGGTGCGCATCACCGCGGCCAACACCTACGAGCACAAGCGGCAGATCGTGGTGCTCGGCAAGATGCCCACGCAGCTTGACCCGATCCAGTTCAGCGCGACACTCAGGCAGCGCCTGCCGCGGGGCGATGACCTCGACATCGACCTGAAGATGGGCTGATCCCTCATGCGCCCCGCAGGGCCCGGATACGGCATCCGATTCGAGGGAGTGTCGGTCCGCTTTGGCGCCACGGAGGTGCTGCGCGACATCTCGGTGGACGTGCCTGACGGCAGTTTCTGCTCCGTCGTGGGGGAGTCTGGCTGCGGCAAGACCACGCTCCTGCGAGTCGCCGCGGGGCTGCAGGTGTGCTCGGGCGGATCGGTGACCTTCGTTGATGACCGCGGGCACCGCGTGATGCCCCGCGACGGCGAGATCGCGGTGTGCTTTCAGGAGCCGAGGCTGCTGCCTTGGCGCAGCGCGCTTGCGAATGTGGCGCTTCCGCTCGAGCTTGCGGGCGTACCGCGCCGCGAGCGGCTCGCGCGCGCGAGAGAGATGCTTGCCGTGACACGGCTCGATGCCGCAGAGCGGCGGCTTCCCGCGCAGCTCTCGGGCGGCATGCGCATGCGCGTGGGTCTGGCGCGCGCGCTGGTGACACGGCCGCGAGTCCTGCTTCTCGACGAGCCGTGCAGCGCGCTCGACGACTTCACGCGCGAGGAGATGGACGACGAGATCTGGCGGCTCTACCAGGCCACCGGCGCCACGTGCCTGCTTGTCACGCACGGACTGGCCGAGGCCGTGCGCCTCTCGGGTGCCGTGATCGTGCTTGGTGGGCAGCCGGGGCGACTGCACTCGGTGCAGCCGGTGGCGCTCGCCCACCAGCAGCGCGCAGACCGCTCGTGCGATGCGTTTGTCGACGCGCTCTCGGCGCTGATGCGGGAGATTGCGCGCACCCGTGCGGGAGCCGTGCGATGAGCGTGTCACGCATCGTGGCGCCCATCGTGACGCTTCTTGCGGTGCTCGCGCTTTGGGAGGCTGCAGTTCGCATTCTCAATCCGCCCGTCTACCTCGTGCCGGCACCCTCGGCGGTGGCGCAGGCTGCGTACGCGGAGGCGCCCATGCTCGCGGCGGCCACCATGCGCACCGCGCTCGGCTCCGCCGGCGGCTTCGCGGTCGCGGGTGCGCTCGGTCTTGTGCTCGGCAGCACGATCGCCGCCGTCGGCTTCCTGCGCCGCGGCATCTATCCGCTGGCCACAATCTTCCAGATGGTGCCGCTGGTGGCCGTCGCGCCGCTGATGGTGATCTGGTTTGGCTACGGCGTGAAGACGACGATTGCGGCAAGCGCCGTTGTCGCGTTCTTTCCGGTACTCGCTGCGACGATTGACGGGTTCGCGTCGGTGGACCCTGGCCTGCGTGAACTCTTCGCGATGCACGGGTCGCGCGGCTTCTCGCGGTGGCGCAAGCTTGACCTTCCCGCCTCGCTCCCGTCGATTGCGACAGGCCTGCGCATCGCGGCCGGACTCGCGGTGATTGGCGCCGTGGTGGGGGAGTTCGTGAGCGGATACGGCGGCAGCGGCGCACCGCTTGGAATCGTGATCCTCACTGCGATGCGTGAGGCGCGCACCGACCTTGTGTTCGCGGCGATTGCGCTGGCGGCGATCGTGGGCTTCGCGCTCTTCGGTATCGTCAACGCAGCGTCGTGGCTCCTGCTGCGACGGTGGCACGCATCGGCCCGCTGATCCGCGGGCGCACTGGAGGGACTC
>JBIKNS010000146.1:0-5618 GCA_044358545.1 Phycisphaerales bacterium
GCTGCGGTCACGTGCCGATCCCCTCGCGCGCTGGGTGGCCGAGCGCGAGTCTGCGCACACCCGCGAGCGTGAAGAGCGCGAGCGTGTCGACCACCTTGAGTCGCTTGCGCTCTCGGAGACAGCGACAGTTCCCGAGCTCGAGCGCGCATTGCTCGAGTGCGATCGCGCTGGAGTGGCTGTCTCGGATGCCGTGCGCACGTCGGTGGAGCGGAGAATCGACCTGGAGCGACGTAGGGCATCGCGTGTGCGCGCGGTCGTGGTGGCGTCAGTGGTCCTTGCGATTGTGGGACTTGCCGCGGGGGGCGCATGGTGGGCGGTGGCGCTCCAGCGCGAGGCAGATGTTGCCAAGCTGGTCGCTGCCGCTGGTGCGGCGCTGGAGCGCGGCGACATCGACGCCGCACAGCGCATGGTGTCGGAGGCTCCGGAGTCGGCGGAGTGGATGCGCGGACATGAGGCACTTGCCGCTGCAGGCGCACGCGTGGCGGAGGCGCGGGCCGCACGGGACGCACAGGACAAGGCGTTTGATGAGGCGCTGGCGACTGCGGGCGATCCGCGTGCGGAGGGTGCGAGCGCATCGTTGGGAGACGCGGCGCTCAAGGCAGCGCGCACGCCGGAGCAGCGCACACGTGCGGAGCAGTGGCTCACGAGCCACTCGGCTGAGCGCGTGAGGCGCCAGCGTCTGGTGGATGAGGCGTTCATGGCCCAGCTGGCGGGGCTTTCCGAACGCCTGAGTGCGGTGGAGGCGAGCGGTACCGGCAAGGAGGACGAGCTTTCGCGCATCGCGACCGAGGCCGAGCGTCTCGGGCGCGCAAGCACGGCGGGGCCAGATGCGCAGCTGGCTCTGCAACGGCTCGTGTCGCGCATCGGGATGCAGAAGGACATGATGGCGCGCGAGCGGGCGCTGCAGGTCGCCGAGGACTCCGAGAGGCGCTCACTCGAGATGACCGTCGCGCGGGCGCCAGAGTCGTTCGCAGCGGCACTTGAGGAGTTTGTGAGGGACTACCCCAACTCGAGCAGGACTCCTGACTTCAGGTCGGCGCAGACGCAGGAGCCGGCCTGGCGCGATGCGATGGCGCTGCCGGAAATCGCGGGACGCGTCGCGCGGAACCTCGACGCCGGCGATACGTCCGTGCGCGCGCGCGCTGCTGCCGCGATCGATGCAGCCACTGGGGCAAGCCCGAAGTCCCCGTGGATGCCTGGACTCAAGTCGGCCCGGGAGCTCTGTGCCCCCCAGGACCGGTGGGTCCAGATGCTCGAGGACTTCATCACGATCAACCCGATCACACGCTTGCGAATGGTCGAACTGAAGGACGGGACGCGCCACTACTACGACCCGTCGTCGAAGGCTCCGACGGAGGCAAGTGGTGGCAAGCGCGTCTATACGGTGCTCGTGTCGCCAGACGGGCGAACGCAGGCCGAGGCGCTCGACGTGAAGGACATCGCGTACGACGGCCCAAGCCCTCAGGCCACCGTCTTCGAGCAGATCAGGCCGATGATCCGCGGTGAGCGCGCCAACGGCAGCGTGAGCACGCTCCTGACGGTGATCGAGCGGATCCGCGGAAGCGCAGGCATGGATCCGGTGCTGCAGGCGATGTTCCTCGAGCGCATCATGGAGGAGGGCATGGCAGGCGCGCCACATCTTGCCGTCCCGATGGGTGATGCGATCGCAGCCATCAGGAGACTCCAGCTTGGCAGCGTGCAGTGGATCTCGTCGGGCAACCCCGCCTCGCGGCCTGAGTCTCGCGAGGCAGCAGGCGTCATCAAGCGCGCGGTCGACATCGCCTCATGGCAGCGAACGCACGAGAAGCGGCTGGCGGAGGTGCGTACCTGGATGCTTGAGACCAAGATCGCGCCGGTGGGCATGCTCGATCGGGCGCCAGACAAGTCTGCGGCCGTGCGCCTCTCCGGCAAGGCAGCTCCGAAGCCGCCGTACACGCTGTACGCGGTGGTGGATGCGGACACGAGCTCGCCGAGGCTCCGTGCCATCGGATCGGTCGCCGCGGACGGGACACCGACCATCAACGGCGCCGTCGATTCGCTGCCGGCCGGCACGCTCCTGTTCGGCGGCAAGGCTCCGCCGATGCCCACGCCGGCGGAACCCTGACGCATGCCCGACTCGTACTGGCTGAGGCTTGGCCGCCGGACCGAAGGGCCACTGTCGCTCGACGAGGTTCGGCGCCGTGCGGTGCGCGGGAGGGTCACGCCAGCACACAGCGTGTCGCGAGACGGCACCACATGGATGGTGGTCCGGCGCTGTCCCGAGATCTATGCGGAGGATGGCACTCCGGTGCAGCCCGGTCAGGCTGGCGGGCTTGCGCTCGAACCGCTCGAGGAGAGCGCAGCGACCGAGTGGGATGCAGATTCGCTCACCCAGCCGATGGATGCGGGAGTTGGGATTGCGGCGGCGGCATCCGCACCCTCAACCGTGTCCGCATGGCCCGCCCATCTGGCATGCGCGGTCACGCTCGCCGTGGCGTGTGGGCTGCCCATGTCGCGGGACGGCGAAGGGGCGCTGTGGTGGTGGCACATCGTGCGGCTCTGGGACCTCGGCGGCGCCGGACTCGTGACTGCGGGCGTGGCATGGGCGCTTGTGTCGGCGTCTGCGCTCGTGACCGCGGTGGCGATCTGGCTCGCTCCAGGACCGGGCCGGCTCCTTGTCGTCATGGCGAGTGCGGTTGCGTGCATCATGCTTGCGACCGCGGCATGGGCGACCGGAATGGCATACGGCGTATGGTCGATGCCGATGTGCGCCCTCATGCCAACCTTGGTGATCGCGATCGTGCGCTCCATCGACCGCCCACGTGTACCTGCGCGGGTGGCGTCAGGCGTCGCACATCCGATCGGCGGCACGGGCGTCGCTATGGCCGCACTCGGCGGCATCGCGGTGATCCTCGCCGTGGTGGCGATGTGCGTGCGGGACGGGGCAGCCGCGATGGCCTGCGCACTGCTGATGCTTGTGGCGGGCGTGGGTGCACTCGCGGGTGCGATTCGCTGGAGGGTCGCCGGGCTGGATGAGTGGACCACCGTGATCCCGTGTGGCGTGATGGTGATGGCCTGCGGCGCGCTCGTGTGCGATGGGGTTGCGGCCATGGGCGCAACCCCCACGCCGCCCGTGACCGGTACACGAGCCGCAGTGCTTGACGCCACTCGCGTGATCGCAGTGCTGCTGTGCCAGTGCACGCTCGCGTACCTTGCGCACCGCGACAGGGCTGCGGCGCCTCCGGCACCTCACGCATACGCAACGAACCCCGGGACGCTGAACACATGAGCGCACACTCCGAAACTGACACGTCAGCACCACGCATTGATGCCGCATCCGGCGACCCGGAGTGCCTTGTGGGGCTCTCGAGCTCCCGGGGCACGCGCCCATATGGCGCGCTGTGGTGTGGCCTTGCGCTTGTGCTCACCTCTGGCATCTGGCTGGCCCTCAGCTTCTTTCCCGACTCGAAGCTCAACCATGTGCTCACACGGTCGTGGACCAACTTTGCGAGCATCGGGCTCTCCATATGGTGTCTGTTCATCCTGCTCGTGAAGCTGGCCAAGATCAGGATTCAGCGCCGAGCCCTGAAGGTGCCGGGCATCTTCCCAACTCGCACCGACTGGGTGCTGTCGCCGGGAACTGCTCCTGAGGTGCTGCAGCGGATCCGTGCGCGGGTCGATCGGCCGCGCGAGTTCACGCTCTTCAACCGCGTGTGGGTGGCGCTCTCGAACCTCGGCAACATCGGCGAGGCGCGAGACGTGGGAGTCGTGCTCGAGTCGCAGGCGCACTCCGACTCCGCGCAGGTCGATGCGGGCTACACCGCGCTCCGCGTGCTGATCTGGACGATCCCCGTGATGGGCTTCATCGGCACGGTCATCGGCCTCGGCCAGGCGATCGGTGCCTTCCAGAATGTGCTCGACGTGGGTGCAGGCGAGTCGGCATCGAGCGTGAAGGACCGGCTGGGCCCGGTCATGGCTGGTCTTGCTACGAAGTTCGACACCACACTTGTGGCGCTGCTGGCGACGGTGGTCGTGCAGCTGCTCACCACATGGGTGTACTCGCTCGAGGAGGACTTCCTCGCGGACGTGCAGTCGTACTGCCACGAGAACATCGTGGCGCGGCTCAAGCTCGTGGACTGGTGAGCCGCTTCCGCGAGGAGTGACCCATGGCCGGAACCGAGCTGAAGCAGAGCAAGGACGCGCCGCTCTCCTTCTTCTCGTTCCAGGACATCATCGCGAGCGTGACGGCACTGATGGTGCTGATCACGCTGGTGATCGCGCTCGATCCGATAGGCGACGAGATCTCGCTGCGCAAGCGCTCTTCGGCCGATCCGATGTCGCAGTCGGGCCGGGTGGAGCAGGCGCGCATCAGGCTTGAGGCGGCCAACGCCGCGATCACGCAGGCGAGACAGGCGCTGCAGGAGCGCCAGGCGCAGCCGAACGTCACCGCCGACCTTGTCGCGCGAATGGACAAGCTGGTGGGTCCCGAGCGCGAGGGCGTCGCTGCGCTTGAGCAGATGGCAGCCGCGGGCGACGCGGAACTCCGGGCCGTAGAGGACCGACTGCTCGTGGTGGAGTCGGAGACCAAGGACATCGAGCGCGAGATCGCGCGTCGGCTCCAGGCCGAGGCGGACCGGGTCATGCAGTCGCGCGTGCGGGCATTCGCAGGTCCCGCGGAGCCCCTCAAGCCGCTCATGGTGGAGGTGAGGCCTGACGCGATCGTCATCGGCACGCTCGATGAGCGGCGAATGCCGGTAGAGATCACGAGGTGCAAGGGCGCGGGGCAGGTCGCGATCGACTGCCTCGCGAAGCTGCTGCCCACGTACCCGCGCACCGAGTGGTATGGGCTCCTCATCGTGTGGCCAGACGGACTGCCGCTGTTCCGCGACCTCCGTGCGGCATTCATGGGTCGGGGGTACCAGGTGGGTTGGCAACTCTGGGACAGCGCGGGCGGCGGATTCTTCGAGCGGCCCCCGAATGACCTGCCTGCACCCGCACCGTCGGCCGCACCTCCGCCCGCACCCGCAGAGCCGCCCGGAGGCGGAGCGCCACTCGCCGTCCCGGCATCGGTGGCCATGCTCGCACGGGCGCACCGCAGGGGCCGAAAGGGCGGATCGATCGGCACCGATCCCTTCGGACTCTTCCTTGATGCGCTCTGCAACACGCTTGGCGTCGTGATGCTGCTGCTGATGGTGATACTGATGTTCTCGAAGGATGAGGGCAAGGCGCAGGACCCGAAGGCGGTCGAGGCCAGGGCTGTGGAGCTCGAACAGGCCGCACTCGATGCAGAGCGGGAACTGAACGGACTGCTCGAGTCGCTTTCGAAGCTTCCGCCGTCGGGAGATCCGGCGCTGGTCGAGCGGTGGAAAAAGCTCCTCGCCGAGGAGGAGCAGCTCCGCACTCGGCATGCGGCGCTCCAGCAGTCCATCGCAGCGCTTCGCGAGCAGCTGGAGGCACGCAGGAAGGCGCTTGATGAGCGCGAGGCGCGCAAGCGCGTCGTCGAGTCGCAGAGCGCGGAGCTTGCGGCGAGGCCAGCGCGAACGCCCGACTTCATCAGGCTGTCCAGGTTCCGCCCTGACTCGCGCGATCCGATCCACCTCGGGATCTCACGGGGGCAAGTGGCGGTGATCGTGCTGCAG
>JBIKNS010000028.1:0-17530 GCA_044358545.1 Phycisphaerales bacterium
TCATCTCCTTGTACATCGTGGCCAGCAGCGGCTTGCGCACAGCGGCATCAGGCTCCGTTGCGACAAGCACGTCGCGGTGACGGTTCAGTATGTCCTGCACGATGGCGGCTCCGACCCACGTGGAGCTGATCTGAGAGAGCACATCGGCCTGCAGCTCCGCGATGCGTGCGGTCTCGGCCGCACGCGTCTCCGACTCGGCGCGCGCGCGAGACTCCCGCACCGCGAACCATGTGGACGTGGCGGTGGCCGCCACCAGGCTCACGAGCACCGCGACCGCGGCGGCCACTTGCGTACGGTGCGTCCTTGCATAGGCGCGGATTCGGTACGCGGCGCTCTCGGGCCCAGCCTGCACAGGCTCGCCGCTGACCCATCGCCGCACGTCGCGCGCGAGCGCGCCCGCCGATTCGTACCGCTCGTCGGGACTGCGCCGGAGCGCCTTCAGGCAGATCCACTCCGGCTCGCGGCGAAGCGCGCGGGCGAGTCGCTGTGGCGTGGAGTGGCGCGCGGCGGCAGCCTGCTCGCTGCACGCGGACGCGCGCGTGCGCGGGCGTGGCACTGCGCTCTCGCGCAGCTGCCGCATCACGCCGGTGCGCTGGGTATCCGAATCGGAGGCGGATCCGAACGGTGGGGCGCCTGCAAGCAGCTCGTACAGCACCGCCCCGAGGCTCCACACGTCGGAGCGGGTGTCAGCAGTTCCGCCATCGACATCAGCCTGCTCTGGCGACATGTACTCGGGAGTGCCCACGAGTTCGCCAACTTCGGTGACCGTCATGCCGCGCTCAGTCGACGCGAGCGCCTTGGCGATTCCGAAGTCGATGATCTTCACTTCAGGAGTGCCGTCATCGCGTCTGCGCACAAGTATGTTCGATGGCTTCAGGTCGCGGTGGATGATTCCACGCTGGTGCGCATGCTGCACCGCATCGCCAGCCTGCGCAAGGATCAGTGCGCGCTCGTGCAACGAGAGCGTGCTGCGATCGCAGAACTCGGTGATCGGGAGGCCGTCGACGAACTCCATCACGAAGTAGGCGCGGCCGCGGTCGGTGATGCCGCCATCGATCGCGCGCGCGATGCCGGGATGGTCCATCAGCGCCATCGCACGGCGCTCATGGTCGAATCGCGCGAGCACCGCCTCGGAGTCCATGCCGAGCTTGATGAGCTTCACCGCCACCAGCTGCTCGAAGGGCCGCTCGCGCACCGCGCGCCACACGGTGCCGAATCCGCCGCGGCCGACCTGCTCGACCAGGCGATACGGACCGATCAGCGAGCCAGCAGCCTCAAATGCGGGGCGATCGGCCGCAGGGTGTACCGGATCGGTCAGAGGGGTCGGCTCCACGATGCCGTTTATTAGACCGTCCCGGACTGCCCCGGGGCACCGGTCAAACCGAGGCGCCGCGGCATAGATCCCGGAGTTTCGTGGCAGGCGTGGGGGCAGATCTCCCGCTCTCCGGGGCGTGGGCTCCTCGTGTGCGGGGCTGTCGGTCTGTACCGTGAGCCAACGGGAGAAACTAGAAGATGACCTGTTCCAACGTCGCCAACATGGGTGGTCCGAATGCGCGCGCTCGGCGGGGTGCGGCAGCGCTCATTGTGCGTGAGGTCGTGGCGCACCTGAAGTTCCCCTCATGGGCATGGTTTCTGGGTATTTCCCCGAATCAGTGGCATGCTCTTTCCGCAACGTCGCTCCAAGTGAGGGAGAACTCGAGATCCACACCATGAAGTGCCATTTCAGCACAGTCGCCCTTGTCGCCGCCCTTTCTCCAATCAACTCGGTCTTTGCGCAGGGTGGGCAGGTTTTCGGCTGGGGGTCGAACAGCTTTGGTCAGGCTTCGTCGGCACCGCCGGGGATGCTGCCGACTCGGGTGCTTGTGGCCGGGGGCGATTTCACGGCCGAGTTGCGCAGCGATGGGTCTTTTGTGGGTTGGGGCGACAACGGGGCGGGACAGCTCGGCGCGCCGGCGAACATGGGGCCCATCGCGCAACTTGCGGTGGGTGACGCCCATGCATATGCGCTTTCGCAGGATGGCACGTTGCGAGGCTGGGGCGCAGGGTCGGCGAACTCACCAGATAGTCATCCGCATTACGGTCAGTCCATGACTCCTTCGAATCTGGGCGTCGTGTCCCAGTTCGCGTGTGGCGGGCTCCACACCTACGCACTGCTTGCGGATGGCACGTTGCGGGGCTGGGGACGAAACAACGCGGGCCAGACGAACACGCCCGGGGGTCTCGGCACGGTAACGCAGGTCGCCTGCAGCAACGTCGCAACCTTTGCCGTCCTGGCGGATGGCTCACTGCGCGGCTGGGGGTCGACCGGGACTATTCCCGGAGGCATAGGCCCCGTGGCCCGCGTCGTGTGCGGTTCATTCCACACCTACGTGCACCGTACCAACGGCACGATCGTCGGATGGGGCGGGGGCTCTGAAGGAGCGTCCACTACTCCCGCCGACCTCGGCGTTGTCTCGCAGGTCGAGTGCGGGGGTTACTTCACGTATGCGTTGCTTCCGAACGGCACCCTTCGAAGTTGGGGGGCCAACGAATACGGGCAAAGAAACACGCCGACAGACCTCGGTGCGGTCATGCAGGTGGCGTGCGGCGCCCACCATACGTGCGTGCTACTGATGGATGGAACCGTCCGCATGTGGGGCCGAAACAACAAGGGTCAGACCAGTGCGCGAGTGCAGGTTTCGGGCGTGACTCAAGTGGCCGGCGGACTCCACCACAGTTACGCGCTTCGTACCGATGGCACGCTGATTGGCTGGGGACGAAACGACTACGGTCAGACGAACACTCCCGTGAACCTCGGCGCGGTGACCGCTGTGGCATGCGGCGGGTCCCATACGTACGCCCTCAAGCCCAACGGCACGGTGCAAGGATGGGGCGGAGAGGGGATCGACAACTATGGGCAGACCACTACGCCGACCGGTCTCGGAGTGGTGACCCAGGTCGCCTGCGGCTGGTACCACACCTACGCGCTCAATGCCGCTGGCGCGCTGTTCGGTTGGGGCAACAACAGCTTTGGGCAGACGAGCACTCCGTCTGACGTTGGGGTGGCCTCCAAAGTCGCGTGTGGGAAAACCCACACGTACGCACTTCGTCCCAATGGCACGTTGCGAGGTTGGGGCGACAACCAGTCCGGGCAGATCAACACTCCCGCTTCCCTTGCATCCGTGGTCCAGGTGGCATGCGGCGGCACCCACACATGCGCTCTCAGGTCCGATGGAACCGTACGCGCTTGGGGAGCTGGGAACTTCGATAACTATGGGCAGGTGGCCATTCCTGCCGACCTCGGTTCGGTGGTCGAGGTGGCGTGTGGCGCGTTTCACACGTATCTGCTCCTGGCCGATGGTTCGCTCCGCGGCTTCGGTGGCAGCCCCAATGACCCAGGTGTTACGAGTGTCAGCGGGAATGCGGGTGCGTTCTCGAGAGTGGCATGCGGATTCGGCCACACATTGGCCCTCCTCTCCCCCTCCGCGAGTTCGTGCTCGAATCCTGGTGGCACGGGTACGGCGACGCTGTCGGTGAGCGGTTCGGCGTGGGAAAACGTGAGCATCTGGTCGTGGTCGGACGGCGGCGGCCCTCAGGTGCCTGGTCTGCTGACGAACGTGGACCTTGGCGACTTCGGAAGCGTGGGCTCGACGTGCGACGCGCAGTGCGCGACGCTGGTGGCCCGGAGCGGCTCGACATTGATCGTGCCTGCGGACCTGGCTGACGCCTCGACGTGGGGGAACCACTCGGTGAGCGTGTCGGGCGCGGCGACGATGGCGGGGCGCGTGTGGCTTCTTGGCTCCGGCGCGTCGACGCTTCCTGCGGACCTGAACATCCCGGTGGTGGTGACAGGGAACCCGCAGGGGACATTCGACGTGATCCAGACGACGGTGCCGCCGCCGGCGGGAAAGTTCCTGACGCTGGTGCCGAGCTCTTCGCTTGGCGGGGGGACGACGTACTCGCTGCGGCTGCTGGACTTGCCGGGGTCGGCATCGCTGACGGGCGCTTCGTCGGGGACATTCGTGGGCACTGCGGTGGCGGCGGAGGCGATGGACTGGAACGGGGACGGGTTTGACGACCTCGCGCTGGCGATCGACTTCGGCACGAGCCAGCCGGGGCGCCTGCAGGTGCTGCTCAACGACGGCGAGGGCAACCTTGGCGGCACCAGCGTGCAGGTGAGCACGCCGGCGGGCCCGCAGTGCCTGGCGGTGGGCGACGTGAACCAAGACGGCAAGACCGACGCGGTAGTGTGCATCGGCAGCAACCAGACGGGCCAGATATACCTGAACGCATTCACTGGAAGCACGCAGGGCGCACCGTTCACGGCAGGCGCGACGCTTCCTGTGGGGGGGAACCCGCTGAGTGCGATCGTGATTCCGCCGGCGGGCGGCTCGTCGCTGGTGGAGGGTCCAGGCGGCCCGAGCGTGGGAATGGGCAGCGGCGGAAGCGGCGGTGGCGGGTCGGGGACTTCCGTGAAGGTGTTCAACCCGACAACGGGTCAGGTGCAGCAGTCGGTGACGGTGCCCGGCACGCCAAACGCGCTGGTTCGGCGGGGCCGGCAGCTGGGCACTGGCGGCAACAACGCGTCGACGGTGGGCGGCTCGGACCTTCCCGGCTTCCTGGCGCTGCTGACGCCGGACGCGCAGGGTCAGTACGCGGTGACGCAGCAGGTGGCGGTGCCTGGCGTGCCCAAGCAGATGGACGCGGCGGACATCGACGGCGACGGGTACGAGGACATCGTGAGCGCGAACGCGAGCCCGCAGGTGCAGGGCACGGGGACTGCGCTGCCGGTACTGACGCTCTTCCGCGGCGGGCCGGTGCAGGTGGGCCAGGCGGTGCCGATTGCGCCAGTGGGTGGCACGGCGGGCCTCGACATCTCCCTGATCGATGCGGACTCCGACGGTGACCGTGACCTTGTGAGCGTGCACCAGACGGTGGTCGGCCAGAGCAAGGCGGTGCTGATCCAGATCGACACGCCGGGACCTGGCGCGCCGCTGACAATCGGCGCGCAGACGGATCTCGATGCGTCCCGTCCGATCCTGAGCACTCGGGGCAATCTCGATGGCGTCGGCGGGGAGGATCTCTTCCTTGTGGACTCCGGCACGTCGAGCCTGTCGCTGCAGGGCGGGAGTGGTCCTGCGGTGCGTCCATTCCGCGGCGATCCCGGCACGCCGCCGTGCCTCGCAGACATCAACGGTGACGGAAGGCGTGATGGGGTAGACCTCGGCAACCTTCTAGCGCAGTGGGGGGTGTCCGGCAGCGCGGACATCAACTCAAGCGGCACGGTCGACGGCGTCGACCTCGCCTTCCTGCTCGCCAACTGGGGACTTTGCCCGTGAGCGAGAGCGCGCAGGGAGCCGGCGAGACACCCGACTCCTCGACGCCCGATGACACCATCATCGGAGGCAGCGGATCCTCAGGCAGTGGCGGATACGTCGGCGAGGCGGCGGGTGACACCATCGGCCAGTACCGGCTGATCTCCCTTCTCGGCGAGGGCGGATTCGGCGTGGTGTGGCTCGCGGAGCGCCGCGAGCCATTCGTGCAGCAGGTGGCCCTCAAGGTGATTAAGGCGGGAATGGACTCCAACGCTGTGGTGGCGCGCTTCGAGCAGGAGCGCCAGGCGCTCGCGATCATGAACCATCCCAACGTCGCGCGCGTGCTCGACGGCGGGATCACGGAGCACGGGCGCCCGTACTTCGCGATGGAGTACGTGAAGGGCGCGCCGATCACGGCCTTCTGCGACTCGCGCAGGATGACGATCCACGACCGGCTTGCGGTGTTCATCCAGGTGTGCGATGCGGTGCAGCATGCGCACACCAAGGGCATCATCCACCGCGACCTGAAGCCCTCAAACATCCTTGTGCACCGCAGCGACGGCGATGCGCCGGTCGTGAAGGTGATCGACTTCGGTGTGGCGAAGGCGCTCACGCAGCGGCTCACTGAGCGCACGATCTTCACCGAGACCGGCCAGATGCTCGGGACTCCCGAGTACATGAGTCCCGAGCAGGCGGAGCCCGACGCCACCGACATCGACACGCGCAGCGACGTGTACAGCCTCGGTGCGGTGCTGTACGAGCTGCTCTGCGGATCGCTGCCGTTCGAGCCGAGAGACCTTCGCAGCCGCGCCTTCCGCGAGATCCAGCGGATCATCCGCGAGGTCGATCCTCCGGCTCCGGCGACCCGTCTCTCGACAGTCGCCACGCATGATGCCGCACTCGCCAGCAAGATCGCCACCGCACGTTCCGAGCGGGTCGAGTCGCTGGCGTCGGTCCTCAAGCGGGAGCTCCAGTGGATTCCGCTCAAGGCGATGCGCAAGGACCGCACGGAGCGGTACGCGTCGCCAAACGACCTTGCGCAGGACATCCGCAACTACCTCGCGGGTCGGCCGCTCAATGCGGCGCCCGAGTCCACGGCGTACAGGATCCGCAAGTTCGTGCGACGGCACCGCGTGGGGGTTGCCGTCACTGCGCTGCTCGCGGTCACCGTGTCGGCGGCTGCGGTCGTGAGCACGATCGCCTGGATGGCCGAGGCGCGGGCGCGGGCGCTCGCCGAGCGCCGGGAGCGGAATATGCGTGATGTGCTCGAATTCCAGCATGCGCAGCTCGCGACCGTGGCGCAGGAGCAGTCTGGCATCGCCATGTTCTCTGAGATCCTGCGCCAGCACCGCACGAACCTTGCGCTGCGTGGAATGGGCGACAAGGATGTGGAGCGATCGGCGGCGTCTCTCGCGGAGCTGCTCGGGGCGGTGAACCCGTCGGACGTCGCCTACAACCTGATCCGGCAGGTCATCCTCGGGCAGGCATCAGACTCGGCGCGGTGCGACTACGCGAACGATCCGGAACTGCAAGCCGGGCTGATGGTGGCTCTAGGGAGGACGTTCCTGGAGCTTGGCGACGGGCAGAGCGCAAAGTCGCTCTTCGACGACGCGGCGGCGGCGTACGAGTCGGCTGCCGGAGTCGACGACAGGCGGGCGCTCGAAGCGCAGGAGTACGCGCTCCGCGCACGAATGGCTCTCGGTGATGATCGACTCGCGATCATCCGGGATCATGAGGCCCTTCTGACGAGGCGCACCGTGGCGCTTGGCACCAACCATCCCGACTCTTTGGCGTCGAAGCGGGCGCTGGCGATCGCGCATGCAGATGCGGGACAGCGGGACCGCGCCATTGGGCTGATGGAGGATGTCGTGGCCGCGAGTTCTGCGCAGGATCCTCGCTCTTACGCCGCGATCGCTGACCTGGCGACGCTCGGTGACCTGCTTCGCGAGACGGGCGACCTTCCGGGAAGCGAGGCACGGCTTGGCGAGGCCCTCAAGCGGCTCGAGATGACGCCCGGAATGCACCCGAGGCTGCGTGCTGCAGTGCTCACGAACTTGGGGCTCGCGCAGGTCAGCGGATATGGCGACGCGGAGAAGGTCAAGCGGGGAATCGCGGCGCTTCGGCAGGCGACCCAGATCGACGAGTCGGTCAACGGCGAAACGCACCCGATGGCATTCGAGAGCCGCGGCAATCTCGCCGCATGGCTCGAGCAGCTTGCTGAGGTCGATGTGGCACTTCGCGATGAGGCACTCGCGATCCAGCGGCGGTCGCGCGCCATCGGCGAGAGCATGCCCTTCCGTCCGCGCGCGCACTACGAGGGCCTGATCGGCCTTGCCGTCACGATCGCGCGCAACGCGGGGTCCTTCGGCTCGACTGGGCGCGATGCGGACCTCGCTGAGGCGCTGCGCATCGCCGAGAGCTCAGTGCGGCAGATGGAGGCGAGGTCGGGGCCGCGTGACGAGCAGGTGCTTGACGCGAAGGTGGCGCTCGCATCCATCCACCTCCTGGCAGGTGCACCCGCTGCTGCCGAGCGAATCCTGCTCGTCGTGATCGAGCGCCGCACGCGCGGACCTGATGGCGCACCCGGACTCGACCCCGGTGACCTCGCAGTGCTGCGCTGCCGCATTGACTTGGCCAGGGCCATCGCGATGCAGGGGCGTTGGGCCGACTCGATCTCGACGCTCGAGGCCGCGCAAGGCGATGCCGTGCGCACGCGCCCGCTGCCCACATCCCAGATTCGCTGGGACATTGCGCTGCGGCTGCTGCGCTACCTCGAGCAGGCGCCTGCAGACCTGAACGTGGCGCCCGCGAAGGTCGCGGCCCAGCGCGCCGTCGTGGACGAGCTGCGTGCAGTGCGCATGAAGGAGGGGCTTGATGCGGAGCTCGATGACCCTGCTCACGTGGTGGTGCCCGCGGCTGTGCCTGCGGCCCCGCGCGCGTAAGCCCGGGATCAGCGTGCGTGCGGTGACTTCCTTGCCGCTTGGGAGCGGGCGCGCGGTGGGACCGGCTCTCGCGCTACCCTTGCGACCCTATGGCACTCATGACGGGAAAGCGTGGACTGGTGGTGGGCATCGCCAACGACTACAGCGCGGCCTATGGCATCGCGCAGAGCCTCCTGCGCGAGGGCGCCGAGTGCATCTACACGTACCTGCCGCTTGGCGCGAACATGGAGCGTCGCGTGCGCAAGACGATCGCGCAGCTCGGCAACGAGAGCCCGTGGCTGGTGCCCATGGATGCCGGCAAGGACGAGGAGCTCGACGCCACCTTCTCCAAGATCAAGGCCGACTTCGGCACTATCGACTTCATCGTGCACTCGATCGCCTTCGCCGAGAAGGACTGGCTGAAGGCGGGCATGTTTACGGCCACGCCACGGCAGGTGTTCACGCAGGCCATGGACCTTTCGGCGTACACGCTCGCGGCTATGGCGCACCGCGCAGCGCCGCTCATGCCCAATGGCGGATCGATCATTTCGCTCTCGTACTACGGCGCGGAGAAGGCCGTGCCCGGCTACAACGTCATGGGTGTGGCGAAGGCCGCGCTCGAGGCGACCAACCGATACCTCGCAATGGAGCTCGGCGAGAAGGGGATCCGCGTCAACTGCATCTCGGCGGGACCGATGCGAACGCTCAGCGCGATGGCGGTGGGCGGGTTCAGCGACATCCTCGACTGGGTCGAGAAGAAGGCGCCGCTGCGCCGCAACATCACCACCGAGCAGGTCGGCGACACCGGCATGTTCCTGCTGTCTCCGCTCTCGGCGGGCATCACCGGGCAGGTGATCTACGTCGACAGCGGCTACTCCATCATGGGGCTGTGAGTGTCGCTGCGGCACGCGCTGCGGCCGGAACTGCCCGAATCTGACGCGAGTGACTGACCCATGACCAACGCTCCTGCTCTGTTCGTCTCGTTTGCGGGCGGCGACCGACCGGTCGAGCGCTTCGAACCCACTGCCGAGTCGCATCCATTGACGATCGGGAGGCCGTCCGCATCGGGTCCGGCGCCGTCGATCACGCTGCAGGACGCATCCGTGTCGCGCCTGCACGTCGAGATCGCGGTGCGCGACGGACGGTGGCATGCGCGGAGCCTCGGCAAGGCAGGCACGATCCTTGATGGCCACTTCATGGCGCCGGAGCAGTGGAAGGAGATCGGTCACGGTGCCACCATGGGCATCGCGGGATTCAGGCTGCGATTGGGGATCGGCTCGGAGAGCGTGCCGAACCTGCAGACAGTGGAGTTCTCCGACGAGCCGGGCCAGGGCAAGCCGCAGTCGATCGGCCGCCAGAGGATCGAGTCTGCGCAGGTTCGTCTATCGGCGCTGCTCGCCGCGGCACGCCGCATCGGCACGTGCCGCGATGAGAAGGCGGTGGCCGAGGCCGTCGTCGACATCCTCTGCGAGTCCGGCGACTTCGACCGCGCCGTTCTCGTGCGGCACTCTCGCGAGAGCGATCGCGACACATGGGAGCCGGTGGCGCTGTGGGGCAGCGATGAGCGAACGCGAAACCTCCCGCTGAGCCGCACCGTGCTGCAGGAGGCACTGCACACCAAGAGCACCGTGCGGCTCGACGTGGAGGCTGGCGCCGGAAGCCTCGCGGGTGCGCAGAGCATCGTTGCCTCAGGCGCTACGGCAATCGTGTGCGCGCCGCTGCCGCGTGGCGATTCGCCTAGCGCATTCCTCTACGCGGACACCCGCGCAGGCGGCACAATGGGCGACGCCGCCCTTCCGTTCGTGGACATGGTGGCCCAGCTTGCAGCGCTTGCCGAGGACCAGCTCGCGCGCGTGAAGCTCGAGGAGGAGATGGGTGTGGCGCGGAGCATCCAGCAGGGATCCTTCCCGAGCGCGCTTCCGCAGGTAGGCGGCTATGACATCGCAGCGCGCAGCACTCCCGCCGAGCAGTGCGGAGGCGATGCGTTCGATTGCGTCGGGCTAGCCGGGCCGGGCATCGCCGATGCGGAAGCGACCGCGGAGCGCGTGCTTCTGCTGCTCGCCGACGCCACTGGGCACGGCGTGGGACCGGCGCTGTCTTCGATGCAGGCTCGCGGCATGACTAGGCTCGGCGCCCGTCTGGGGCAGTCGCTCCTGGACATCGTGCGCGAGGTGAATGCGCAGCTCTGCCAGGACCTGCCGCCGGGCCGGTTCGTCACTGCCTGGTACGGGATGCTCGATCCTTCGGCGCACTCGGTGGAGAGCCTCAGTGCCGGCCAGGGACCCATCTACGTGTACCGCTACGCGGAGGACCGCTTCGACTTCATCGACAGCGATGCGATGCCGTTCGGCGTTACCTCTGCCGGATTCATGCCGGATGCGTCGCAGCGCATTGGGCTGCAGCCCAAGGACATCCTGCTTGTCATCACCGACGGCTACTACGAGGCAATGAACCCAGCGGGCACGCAGTGGGGCGAAGCGGCGGTGCAGCAGGTGGTGCGATCGCTGCGCGACCGCCCATGCGCAGAGATCCTGGATGCGCTCGATCGCGGATCGCTCGACTTCTGCAAGCCGCTCCAGCCCGGCGATGACCGCACCGCCATCCTCGTCAGGCGGCTGGCGTAGGCGTCTTCGGTTCGGCTGGGATCAGTAGCTCGTACATCGCGCCGTGCCCCAGCATGGAAGGGGTGAGCCCAGGAGCACCCATGTGGGGACCTCCGGCGTGTCTGGTTCTTGTGCTTGAGGGCTCACGAGGGCATCACGGATGCCTCTCTACCGGGGCGTCAAGGTACGTGTTCAGCGCCGCCGCCATGTCCGCTCGCAGCTTCTCGCGCTGCGCGGCGCGGGTCGCATCGCTCGGCGCAGGCTGCGCATCGAGCACGGCGATCGCCTCGCGCTGGGTGGCGATCGCCGCATCACGCTCGCCACGCTCCCAGCGAACCCGCGCGAGCGTGTCCATGAACGCCGGATTGGTCCTGCGAGTGTCGCTCACCGCACGGTTCGCGCACGCCAGGAGAAGGTTGAGATCTCGGTGCGGGTTGTTGGGTCGAAGGCCCGTGCTGCCGCTCCAGGCGAGCGAGTTGAGGACAGCTGGATCGACGCCTTCGATGCCCCACACGCGGGCGGCCGTGATGGCCTCCGCAAACCTCTTGAGGGCGATGGCCTGCCGCAGCAACCTGGTCCTCGTCGATCCGGTCAGCCCAGATGCAGGGTCCGAGTCGGCGCGATCCTCTTGAACGGCAGCATGCTGATCGCGGGCCAGCACACTGTTGCACACACGCACGATCCCGCTGCCGTCGCCCGAGAACAGCCTCGCCCCGTCTGGAGAGAACGCGACCGCTGTCACCGCCTCCGCGTGAGCAGGTAGCACCACAAGTTCGGCACCGGACTCAAGATCCCAGATGCGGACACTCTGGTCGAAGCAGCCGGTTGCGACACGCCGGCCCGAAGGATGGATCGCCACTGAAGTCACGATCCCATCATGGCCGTCGAGCGACATGATCGGCTCCCCAGTGCGACCATCCCACACGCGCGCGATGCCGTCACGCGACCCAGTCACGAGGCGAGATCCGTCGGGACTGAAGTCTGCGGACATGATGGGCTTCGAGTGTTCGGTGAGCGCACGGATCCGACTTCCATCGGAAGCGCTCCACAGCGCGGCGGTGCCATCGGCGTGCGTTGTGAGGATCTGCGCTCCAGAGGGCGAGAACAACGCGTTCAGCACAGGTGTTCCGGCACTCTGCAGGGCGTGGACCAGTGCTCCCGTACGCACGTTCCACACCCGTGCCGACTGGTCCTGCGACGCGGTGACCAGCATCGCACCATCTTTGCTGAAGGCGACGGAGTTGATCCGGTTGGAGTGGCCCGAAAGTGCGTGCAGCAGGTCCCGGGACTGCGCATCCCAGATGCGGGCGGTGCCGTCCCTGCCTGCGGTCGCGATGCGCGATGCATCAGGGCTGAAGCGTGCCGTGCGGGCGGACATGCCATCCGTGCCGATGCGGCCGATCTCCTCTCCCGTCGATGCATCCCACAGGCGGACCGTGCCATCCGTGGAGGCGGTGACAGCGCGGGTGCCGTCCCTGCTGAGGTCTCCGCCCGTCACAGGCGCTGTGTGACCGTACAGCTGGGCCACCACATCACCGCGGCGCGCATCATGCACCCGTGGCAGCGCATCCGTCGAGATCAGAAGCACACGAGCCGATGCAGCATCTGGAACGATCGACAGGATCACGTCACGTGTTCCGACGGCCTCCACAGCAGGCGGGGGAGCGCCCGGATCCCAGACCCGGGCCGACCCATCCTGGGAGGCACTGATGATGCGACGGCCATCCGGAGTGAATGTGGCCGCGAACACCATTCCAGTGTGGCCGGGAAGCTCAGACAGCACGATGCCTGTCGCCGCGTCCCATACGCGCACAACTCCGTCCGCGCCGCTCGTGACTGCGCGATGCCCGTCAGGATCGAAGTCGCACGTGATCGCCGGTCCACCATGACCCTCGAGTGTGGCAAGGGATGCGCCGCCCGCCGGATCCCAGATGCGCGCTGTGCCGTCGGCACTCGCCGAGATCGCTCGCGAGTCATCAGGACTCCATCGGATCGAGTACACAGCGCCGCCGTGCCCGGCAAGCACCGGACCTGCCGCACCCGATGCCGTGTACCACACGCGCACCGAGCCGTCGGCGCCACCTGACAGCAGCCTCGATCCATCGCCCGAGAACCGCAGTGAGAGCACCGGTCCAGAGTGGCCCGTCAGTGTCGCACGCGGCTCGCCGGTGCGCGCATCGAACATCCTCACGACGCCGTCACGAGAGCCGCTAGCGCACATTGCGCCTCCGGGATCGATCGCCACCGCATCGACCGCCTGAGCGTGTCCCGGCAGCTCGCGGATGCGAGCTCCTGTGCTGCAGTCCCACAGCGATGCGGTGCCATCTTCCGAGCCTGACGCTGCGCGGGTCCCGTCCGGTGCCACGGCGACCGCATTGACGGGTGCGGTGTGGCCTTCGAGCCGGGCAATCTCGCGTGCGGCACCAACGTCCCACACACGGCATGTTGCGTCCGCAGACCCCGTGACGGCCACGCGCCCGTCCGGCGTCACTGCGGTAGAGAGCACAGGACCCGCATGACCAGTGAGTGGCGCGGTGGACTCGGCGCGCGCCAAATCCCACAGTCGAACCGTGCCGTCGTAGGAGGCCGTGAGCGCTCGTCCATCCGGCAGCACGCGCGCTGCCAGCACCTCGCCGCGATGGCCGCGAAGCGTGGCCAGCGACGCATCCGCATGAGATGCCAGCCATCCCCACTCCCAGTCCCGCCGGGCCGGCACGCAGTCGTCAAGTCGCTGCTGCAGCCGCTGCGTCTCCTTCGCTTCGCGCCAGGAGTCCGCCATCTGCACGTTCGCGATGTACGCCGCAGCCTCGACGCGGCGCCGCGCTTCCTCTGCCGCGAGCTTCTCGCGGACGGCCACGCGCCACTGCCACGTGGCGAGCCCAAGTCCCGTGATCAGCGCCACCAGCACCGCAGCGGCCCCTGTCACCAATGCGCGGTTTCGGCGCACGTACTTGCGGATTCGGTACGCGGTCGACTCCGGCGCCGCAACAAGCGGCCGCCCGGCGAGGTAGTTGCGCACATCCTCGGCTAGGGCGATCGCCGACTGGTACCGCTCCTGCGGCTCCTTGCGCATCGCCTTGAGCGGAATCCACTCGAGCTCACGCTTGAGGTCGCGTGCGAGCGCGGCCATCGCGAGCCCGCGCGCAAGCTCAATGCGTGACGCACGGTCGCGGTCGCGCGAGGCGATGGTGGTGAGCCGCGCGCTTGGCGGTGGGGGATCGTCCTCTCGGATCGTGCGCTGCATCTCGCGGTAGCTCTTGCTGCGCAGCTCCTTCGGCTCGAAGGGCAATGTTCCGGTCAGCAACTCGTACAGGATGACGCCGAGCGAGTACACATCGGTGCGGGTATCGATGCGCTGCGCATCGCCCTCAGCCTGCTCCGGGCTCATGTACTCAGGGGTCCCGACCATCATGCCGGCCTCGGTGACCTGCTCCTCGCCCGGCCCACCTTGCGTGAGCGCCTTGGCGATGCCGAAGTCGATCACCTTCGCGGCCGGACCCTCGCCCTCGATGTCGGCCACGAGCACGTTGGCAGGCTTGAGGTCCCGGTGGATGATGCCCTTCGTGTGGGCGTGCTGGATAGCGTCGCACACCTGCATGAACAGCTCAAGACGTGTGCGCACGGGCAGTGACCGCGAGTCGCAGTACTCCGAGATCGGCATGCCCTGCACAAACTCCATCGCGAAGTAGGGCCGACCTGTCGCTGACAGACCGCCGTCAAGCACCTTCGCCACGTGCGGATGGTTCATGACGGCCAGTGCCTGGCGCTCCTGCTCGAAGCGTGCAACCACGGCCCTCGAATCCATGCCTGCCTTGATGATCTTGAGCGCGACGCTCTGCACGTACGGCAGCTTGCGCTCCGCGAGCCACACGGAGCCGAAGCCTCCCTCGCCGAGCATCTTCACGAGCGTGTAAGGCCCAATGACATCGCCCGGCGACTCCATGGCGCCCGCTGGGCGAGCCCCCGAGCCCGAGTCAGGACCGATGATGGTGTCGTCTGAAGGCACGCTTGCCGAGGATAGGGAAGGTAACGGTCGCGCTCCCGCCGACACGACTCCGCACGCAATGCGCCCCCAAAACGAGCGCAGCCCCGCATAAAGCGGGGCTGCGCATCGAATTCAGTCGTTAGACCAATCGATCAGGTAGCAGCGGCATCGTCCAGCTTGGCGATGACCTCGTCCTGCTTGGTCTTGATCGCCTCCTTGAGCGAAAGGAAGCCGCTGACCGCGCCGCCGGCAACGACAACGCCAGTGACGGACAGCTCGGTGGTCTCGGCGCCGCGCTCGTCGGCGATGAAATTCATGATCCAGTTCTTCATGGTGCCTTCTTTTCTAGTAACGCCCACACGATGGGGGCAGGGGTGACTCTCGGCCAGGACGCCCTGACCGCCAACTACTCGTGCCCAAAGTGTACCCGAGATCACGGCGCCCACAAGTTCCATCACCGCGAATCGCGCAAAGTCGGCTACTTATCAGATGCCGCCGGGTCAGGTCAGAGTCTTGAACAAACCCGATGGGAGAGCGTGCTACTGATCATTCTTGAAGTGGACACTCGCCTTCCTGCAAAGTGCCAAGTTCTTGGCGACATCGGCAGGAGAAAGGACCCGGCTCCACAGTTCGGTCGCCACCTCCTCGTTCCCGGCGAGCGCTCTCGCCAGCGCGAGGTTGGCGACGTAGTCGGCATCGCCGGGGTCCGCAAGGTACGCAGCCTTGAAGTCACGCGTGGCGGCCGCGAGGTCTGAGGCAAGCAAGTGGCACATGCCCCGGTCATTCAGCAGCACCGGCTCGTTCGGCATCCGCTCAAGACCTCGATTGAGCCATCCAATCGCTTCCGCGACGCGTCCCTCCACGAGAAGGACCTCCGCGCCCTCCGTGTACGTGCCCACGTGGTCGGGGTAGTCGGCGGCCAGGCGATTGAGTATGAAGCCAGCCTGTTCCGTATTGCCCTTGGCGGCAAGCACCCTCGCGGTGAGCTGAAGCGTGTCTGCGGACGCAGGCTTCAGCGGTCCGCCCTCGAACCAGTCAGCATCCTGGTCGGGCGCCGACTGGCACCCGAGAGGAGAAGCGATCGACACTGCGGCAATGACAAGGGCGTATCGTGCTGAGCGGATGACGACCTCTAAGGAGTAAGTCATGGCGTGGGATCCTGTGGTGTGCCGGCGCCGGAGGGCGGTACGACTGCATCGGATATTGGGGCCATCGGAACCTCGCGGATATCCGCTCGGATAAGAAGGGCATCTTCGGTCGTTGCACCAGCTCCGCCGGGCAACCCGTCATCGATGGAGATTCGCGAGGAATCGATGCCGAAGCTCACGAAGGCAGCTCGGACTTGGGCGACACGCGCCGCGTAGAGCTGCTCGCTCGTAGAGCCCCGTCGCAATGAGATGCGCCCTCCCGAGTTGCGCAGGGCATCGGCAAGGATGGCGACATCGCGCCGGCCGAGCGAACTGAGCCGGTCCGAGTCGGGAACGAAGTGCGCGTCGAAGAGCGCCCGCTGACGGATCACGCCGCGCCGGGCCTGGTCACCGAAGGGTTCCCGCACGAAGGCCTGGTCCGCCGCGCGCTGGTCAGCGTCGCCAATCGTCACTCGGTCATGTGACTGCGGAGGCGCGGTCTCGCAGGCCATTGCTGAAACCACAGATGCCAGCGCGAGGCCAGCACGAAGCGAGGCGCTGACCCCGGAGGTCAAGCAGGGCCGCTGCGAACCGGTTGCCCGCGCCGGGGGGTGGTTGCGTGCCTGGAGAACTTGGCCGTGGCGAGGGGATGTGTCGTCGCGATGGTTCATGCCGTTGCCTTCATGAGGGCCTCGAAGAGGAGCAGCAGGAGTGGAGCCACAATGAGCAGGAGTGTGGCGGGGAGCATCAGTGCGGCGAGGGGGAAGAGCATCTTGACCGAGGCACGGTGCGCGCGTTCCTCGATCGTCTGCATTTCCTCGTGCCTGAGGGAGTCGGCCATCACCTCAAGGGTCCTTGCGAGATCACTCCCGAAACGCTCTGTTTGCCCAAGCAGGGAGCCAAGCGAGCGCAACTCGCCGATCCCCGTCCGATCCGACGCCCGCGCAAGCGCCACGCTCCACCCGTTGCCGAAGGACACGTCGAGATCGATCCGACGCATCTCCTCGGCCAGCGCATCGCCTCCACCTCGAAGGCTCTCGGAAACCGCCGTCCACGCGGCGTGCAGCCCCATACCCCCGCGCATGGAGATCTGTAGCAGGTCGAGCATCGCCGGAAGCTCAGACAGCATCTCGATGCGGCGCCGTGCGGCGCGCGCCTCGAGCCATGCTCCGGGGATCCAGTAGCCGACCACTCCACCTACGGCTGCTGCCGCCATGCAGCCCGGAAGCTGGGCCCCTTGCATTGAGGTGAGCAGTCCCGCGCTGGAAGCGGCCGATGCGAGGCTCGCCATGCGAAGCAGCCGGAAGGACAGTTGGTCCGATGGACCACGGATGCCTGCAAGGTCAAGTCGCGGATCAGCGGGTGATGCCTCCGACGTGCGGGATCCGGCCCGACCCGCCAGAAGCACGGTGACGAATGCGAGCGCAGCCGCAGCGACCGGCACCGCAATCATGCGACACCCCGCGGCGAGAGGGTCCGATCGACGCCGGTCATGCGCTGGATCATCACGCCGCCGACGACAAGCATCAGCGCTGCCGTCACCAGAAGGATCTGTCCAGTGCCGCTGTTGAAGAGCAGGGCCGCGTATCCATCCACGAGG
>JBIKNS010000147.1:0-5550 GCA_044358545.1 Phycisphaerales bacterium
CTGGCGACCGCAGAGCCTCAGGCAACGCGCGTTACCCGATCGATCAGACGCGGTCGAGGGCCACGGATGCAGCATTGCGTACGGCGGGAACTCGCCGCCGCATCGCGTTCATCACCACGAATGACTGCTCGCATGATGGCGGCAGCGAGCAGCTCTGGATCCATGCCGCAAAGAGGATGGCGCAGGAGGGTCACTGCGTAATGGCGATCATCCGCCGATGGGAGCCTGAGCCGTACTTCATCGGTGACTTCCGGCGTCTGGGGATCGATGTGGTCCTCAAGGACAGTGAGCCGGCTTTGGCGCTGAGCCGATTCAGTCCGGACCTGGTCGTGGTCAACATCGGCGACCAGGATGAGGGCGTGGAGTGGTATCGGGAGTGCCGATCACGCTCCCTGCCGTACGTCATCGTCAATCACCTGACGAAGGAACCGCGCTACTGGCCTATCCGCGAGCAGGTGCAGGATGACGTGCGCAGGGGCAATCTGGCGGCCGCCCGCGTGTTCTTCACCTCCCGCAACAACCGCAGCCTCATGGAACGGCGGATCGGGTGCCGCATTCCGAGTGCAGAGCTCTTCCACAACCCGCTCTTCCTGGACCGGTCGCGTGATGTGGCGTTGCCGCCGGTCGGGGACGTGGTGCGCCTTGCCATCCCATCACGCCTGCTCAATATCCACAAGGGCCAGGCTGTCGCCATTGAGGTGTTCAGCATGCGCAAGTGGCGGGAACGCCGGATCGAGCTGCATCTCTACGGCAACGGGCCAGACGAGCAGTCCCTGCGGGATGGGGTGTCGCGCCGCGGGCTTGTCAGCGTGCACTTCCACGACCCAAAGTGGCAGCTTCCTCGTCCCGACATGGAGTCGATCTGGCGCGCATGTCATGGTCTGCTGATGCCCTCCTTCATGGAGGGCATGCCACTCGTGCTGCTGAATGCGATGTTCCATGGACGGGTGCCGATCGTCACGGATATCGGGGGTCATCGAGAGGTCGTAGAAGATGGGGTCAGCGGGTTCATCGCGAGGGAGCCCACTCCGGACGCGGTCGACGAGGCGCTCGAGCGCGCGTGGCAGCGGCGTGCAGAGTGGGACGAGATCGGTAGGCGCGCACGCGAAAGCATGCTTGAGTTCGCGCCGGAGGATCCGGTCGGCGACCTCGTCGAGAAGCTTCAGCTCGTCATTGCAGGGGTCGAGTCGCGGTGAAGGTCATCCTCCACATCGGACCGCACAAGTCAGGGACCACCTCGATACAGAGATTCCTGCACGCCAACGCTCATGTGCTGCGGGAGCATGGGATCCTGTATCCCGAACCCTGGGACGGGAGCTTCAACCATCACTGCGTGGCGTACGCCTTGAAGGCGCCCGATCGGTGGAGGCAGGCGGCCGCCAGGATCGGCGCGATCCTGGACCAGGCTGGCGCCAGCGGTATCGGGACCTGCGTGTTCAGTTCTGAGATCCTGGTGGAGGATCCGGTTCCATTTGACGAGATTCTCGAGGTCTTCGCAGGTCATGCGATCCATGTCGTGGCGTACATCAGGCGACCCGACCACCAGTGGGCATCGGCGTTCGCCGAGCTCGTGCGGCAGGAGGGACACCGCCGGAGCGAGCGCATCGACGAGGAGCCCGTTCCCTACGACTGCGGCTACTCCACCGTGTTCCCCAAGTGGATGTCGCGGTTCCCGCCCGAGCGCATGACCATCGCGCCATTTGACCCAAGCCAGTGGCATCGCGGACGCCTTGCCATCGATTTCCTGCACACCATCGGTGCGCGCGCATCCGCGATTGACGCATGCGGATCTGAGGATCACATCCACAACCCGAGCCCACCCGCGAGCCTGGTGGAGGTGCTGCGCCGCGCCAATTCAACCAACATGCCGTCGCTCGTGCGACAGGCGCTTGGCACGTCCGTGGATATGCTCGCGCGTCGCTACGCCGATTCCCTCGGTCCGCCGCCTCGCTTGACCACTCGTGAGGCGGTGCGAAGGGCCTTCGACATGCTGGAGCCGCACCTGCCTGCGTACCGACCGTACTTCCGTGCCGGCTTCGACGAGTCATTCCTCCAAATGAGGCCAGACGCGCATGGCTGAGCAGCGCCGCACTCCACCCAAGGCTGCGCTCGTGGTGATCTA
Organism: Phycisphaerales bacterium; assembly: GCA_044358545.1. Lineage (GTDB taxonomy): Bacteria > Planctomycetota > Phycisphaerae > Phycisphaerales > SM1A02 > ZLKRG44. Next base: position 2,123 of record JBIKNS010000147.1, read on the forward strand.
CAACCACCGGTACGAGCGCAACGTCGACCTCGTCGAGCGGATCTACCGCGGGCGATTCTCGCGGATCTTCCACCTGATGCCCTTCTATGCCGGCGACCGGCCGAACGTGATTCCGGTCTACGGGAACTCCTACTACTTCCAGGGCTTCGTGGCGCAAGCCCTGCGGCACTTCGTGAGCGCCGAGTTCACGCACTACTTCTTTGTGGCTGATGACCTCGTGCTCAATCCGGCGGTGAACGAGCACAACTTCCAGGAGGTCATGGGCCTTCCGCCAGGGCACTGCTTCTTCCCCGGCTTCCACCGCCAAGGCCGGGGCAAGCATCAGTACTGGGGGCAGGCGATACGCGCCCTTCGCTGGAGGGTGAATCGCCCAGGCCTCGAGATTGCGCACCAGATCCCAGCGCCGGCGGAGGCACGAGCGCGCCTTTCCAGGCACAAGGTGGACCTCACGCCGCCCGCATTCGAGCGGCTCTGGGAGGTGCCTGAATCCTGGCGCGGATGGGCGAGAGCGCTGGTGGGCAATCCCAAGCTCTGTGCGCGCTACGCGAGGAGCAAACTGACCCGCACTCGGTACGAGCTGCCGTACCCGCTGGCCAGCGGGTACTCGGACATCTTCGTCGTCACGGCCGATGTCATCCATGAGTTCGCCCGCCTGTGCGGGATCTTCGCGGCAGCTGATCTCTTCGTGGAGCATGCCATTCCGACGGCGATGGCGCTCTCCGCAGAGTGGATCGCAGAGAGTCCGAATCTCAAGCTAAAGGGCAAGGCGCTGTGGACGCGAGAGCAGCTGGCCGAGCTCGACCGGTACGGAAAGTCGATCGAGGCGCTGCTGCGCGACTTTCCGCCAGACCAGCTCTACATTCACCCGATCAAGCTGTCCCAGTGGCTGGTGGATCTTGAGGAGTCCTCGGCCATCCGCCTTAAGGGCTCGGATGTACTGGCGAATGCCGGCTTTCGTCGGCAGATCGCGGATGTCCGCTGCGATGGTGCGGACCTGTGCCTTCGAGCCACTGGCGGCGATCCGATCATCGAGCTTGGCACGGTGTCGGTTGCCCCCAACGCCGAGTCGTGGGCCGTGATTGACATCACGGTGCCGCAGGGCACCTTGGTGCAGCTGTTCTTCCAGACGGCGGATGCGCCGGGCTTCACCGAGCAGAACTCCGCGCGGTGGCGGGTCCGGGAGGGCCGGCACCGACTCGTGAGCCAACTTGTCGGCACGCTCAACGGACGGTTCCGCCTCGATCCGGGCACGACGCCTGGCGACTATCGCGTCCACTCCCTTGAGTTTCGGCAGTCCTTGCGCGTACACCACACGACATGAGAACCGCCTGTGTCATCACGTCGATCATGCCCCCCAACGATGCGGTGGGCTCGTTCGCGGCGTCACAGGACATTGACCACGTGATCGTGGTTGGGGACCGAAAGTCGCCACCGTCATACGCGCTTGGCGGGGTTCGGTTCATGTCGGTTGCTGAGCAGGAGGGGCTCGGTTGGCGGGTTCTCGCGCAACTTCCGTACAACCACTATTGCCGAAAGGTGCTGGGTTATCTCGAGGCGGCGCGCGCTGGCGCCGAGTTCATCTTGGAGAGCGATGACGACAACCTCGTCATTCCCGGGAGGCAGTGCGCCATATGGCGATGCTCAAGCCACCACGAGTTCGGGCCGGCCACCGACGCACTCCGCTTCGTGAACGTCTATCGGCACTTCACGGACCAGTTCATCTGGCCGCGAGGGCTGCCGCTCCGCGCCATCGTGGGATCAAACGCTAGCCCGGAGTTGGCTGTCCCCTCGGGGACCGCGCACCGGATTGGCGTGTGGCAGGGGCTCGCGCAGGGAGATCCTGATGTGGATGCGATCTACCGCCTGACGTACGGCGGCGAGTGCAACTTCAGGGACGAGCCGCCTGTGACGCTGGCGCCCGGCGTCGTGTGCCCCTTCAACAGCCAGAACACGGCGTTTCTGGCCGAGCTCCTGCCGCTGATGTACCTGCCGGCATTCGTCACGTTCCGGTACACCGACATCCTCCGCAGTCTCGTCGCGCAGCCGATCCTCTGGGCAACGGGCTTGCGGCTCTGCTTTGTGCCGGCGTCCGTCGTGCAGCTCAGGAATGCGCATGACCTTCTCAGGGACTTCGAATCGGAGGTCCCCATGTACCTCACGACCGAGCGTGCAATCGAGCTCGCGGCGAGTGCAGTCAGCGCTAGCCAATCGATCGGCGACAACCTCGCGAGCGCGTATGCCGCGCTCGAGCGCGGGGGGATCGTGGAGTCACGTGAGCGCCACCTGCTCGACCTGTGGCTGGCCGACTGCGAGCGGGCGCTGCGCGGCAGGCAAGGCATCCCGCACGGTGACCAAGCGCTGGCCTCGCCATGAGTGATGCCAGCCGGTTCTTCATCGTGACCTACGGCCGCACGGGCAGCCGGATGCTTCGCGGGATGCTGGACTCGCATCTGGCCGTACGGTGCCATGGCGAGGTCTTTGGCGAGAATCTCTCGTCGTTGACGGCGGGGCGCGCAGAGCTTTTACCCAGCCTCGCTGAAGAGCGCGGTCGGGATCCCGTCAAGTTCCTGCAGGGGAGGGTGTTCAAGCCCGAGGGCCGACAGTCGGTCGGGTTCAAGATCCTTTACCGGCAGCTGTTCGATGCGTGGCCAGGCCTTCTCGAGGCTCTCGCGCATGACGTCGATGTGAAGGTGATCCACCTGCTGCGCCGAGATGGCATCAGGCGCTTCATGTCAGAGCAGTTCATCCGGCTCACTGGAGTGCACGAGCTGGCTGTGGGAACCACCCGGCCCTGCGTGGAGCCCATGCACGTGCATGTCCCCGCCCTGCTGGAGAGCCTTGCGGCGGTCGATGCCGGGGCGGCGCGGGTGCGCAGCGTGTTCCGCAGTCACCCGTTCCTGGAGATGACGTACGAGGATCTTGTATCTCCAGATGGGCAGATGATTGGCCGCGTGCAGGAGTTCGTCGGGGTGCGTCCCATGGCGCTCTCATCAGGTGTCCAGAAGGTCCTTCCTGAGGACCTTCACGCCCTCATCGCGAACCTTGACGAGGTTCTGGATGCCGTTCGGCGCAGCCCGTTCAGCGACATGCTGGCCGAGGACCACCGGCATGCATGAGCCTGGCGGCCAGGCGGAGGAGTCGCACGACACGCGTACGGTGGCGCTGCTTGTGCTGGCGCACTGCGCGCCTGCGGCGCTCGAGGCCCTTGCGGGCGTGTTCGCCGTCCCGGGATTTCACGTGTATGTCCACCTTGACCTCAAGGTGGACAGGGCGCAGTACAGCGTCGGTCGGCGTTGGCCACGCAACCTGACCTTCATCGACGATCGAGTCGATGTGTACTGGGGCGGATTCAGCATGATCAAGGCCACCGAGGCGCTCGCTCGCGCCGCGCTCTCGGATGAAGCCCACGGCGCGTTTGCGCTGGTGTC
>JBIKNS010000148.1:0-5519 GCA_044358545.1 Phycisphaerales bacterium
CTTCTGCCAGACGAGCGCACCTGCGGGCCACTCGACGCGAGACGGCGACTGCAACGACGGCTCGAACGCGGCGTATCCCGGCGCGCCGGAGCTGTGCGCCACCGAAGGCACCGACAACGACTGCGACGGCGACTCCGCGGAAGCGAGCGACAAGAGCACGTGGTACGGCGATGCAGATGGTGACGGCTTCGGTGATTCGTCCTCGTCACTATCCGCATGCTCGGCTCCGCCCGGCAGGACATCCCTCCCGGGGGACTGCAACGACTCGAATGGCGCCATCAATCCCAGCGCTCCCGAAGTGTGCAACGGCCTTGACGACAACTGCTCGGGTATCGCTGATGAAGGACTCCAGTTCCGCACGTACTTCCTCGACTCTGACGGAGATGGATACGGCGACTCGAGCACGGCAACGAATGCGTGTGCGGCGCCTGGATCCACATGGGTGACCGACGGAGGCGATGCGTGCCCCGTAGATCCCTCGAAGCTCGCTCCAGGGTTCTGCGGCTGCGGCAATGCGGAGACGGACACAGACTTCGACTCCGTGCCTGACTGCGTCGACAACTGCGCAGCGGTCCCGAACGCGTCTCAGGCTGACTGCGATGCCGACGGCTCAGGGGATGCCTGCTCGACGCAGGACGACTGCAACGACAACAACCTGCCAGACTCGTGCGATGTTGCGTCGGGCGCCTCGTCTGACATCGACGCGAACGGCACGCCGGACTCTTGCCAGTTGGATTGCAACCTGAATGGACTGCCTGATTCCTACGAGGTGGACCGTGGACTCATTGGGGACTGCGACTCCAACGGCGTGCCGGATGACTGCGAAGACGGATACGTGGAGTCAGATACCGGGAACATTGGCGCGGTGGGGGCGGGTCAGCCGGCCGTGGGCCTGCTCGTGGGGCAGACCTATGCCTCGACCCCGGTAGACGTGCTGGTTGAGGCGCGTGCAGACCTTGATGCGGTCGGCGAGTTCCTCCAGCTGACCCTCAACGGCCTGCCGTTTGGTGGCAACCTCTTCGTGACGGGTGGAGCGGAGTGCCCATCGCAGCCATCCGTTGTGACCCTGCAACTGTCCATGTCCGAGTGGATGGGCGTGATGCAAGCGGCGGCAACGGCTGGTGAGGTGAGTGTCCGCATCACTGCGAGCGCAGACGTCTCGCCGACCCAGTGCGCGAGTGGATTCGCGAAGGTCTCGGTGAGTTACGGAGGTCCCGCCTACGACTGTGACCAGGATGGTCAGCCCGACAACTGCCAGCTCGCTGCAGGCGAGGGCGATTGCGACGCCAACGGGATCTTCGACGCCTGCGAGCGCGGCACGCTCAACGACACCGACTCCGATGGAGTCCCCGATTCGTGCGAGCGTGCCTACGGGGACTTCAACCTCGATGGCAGCATTGACGGCATCGACCTGGCCTTTGTGCTCGGCACCTGGAGCGAAACCTCCGGCGGGATTTGCGACATCGACGGGGATGGCGATGTTGATGGCAACGACCTTGCATTCTTGCTGACTCGCTGGGGATCCGTCGTCTGGTAGTGCTGGTAGTGACTGGCGCCAAAGGGCTGCCAGTGCGCTCAGTGCGTGGCGTCGCAACGAAATGAGGCCCCGCCCGGGGAGACTCTTCCGGGTCGGGGCCAATCCAGGGTTGCTCTCGCGGTGGATCGCACTGCACGCGCGCCCACCTCATGCGGCTGGTCCCGAGCGCGGCTGGACGGGGAGGAGCTTCCGCGCTCGGGAGCAGCCGGTGCCAGTCGAGTCGCTCCCTCCAGCGACTCTTCTGACATCAAGAAGAGTCGAATTCGCCGGGGGCAGTGCAAGCGAATTCACGCGATTTTCGGCGCCAGCGCGGCTTCTACACTCCGTGGCGTGTCTGCACGGCATCTGGCGATCTACACCGGATCATTCGACCCGCCCACGCATGGTCACCTCGACGTGCTCGCGCGCGCACGCACGCTGTTCGACGAGATCGTGGTTGGCGTGGGCCGCAATCCCGACAAGGTCGAGCTCTTCACGCCGGAGGAGCGGGTTGGCCTGCTCGCCCCGCTGGTGCGGCAGCTTGTGGCGACCGACCCGTCAGGTGCGGCGTGCAGCGTCGACCGCTACTCCGGGCTGACCGTGGATTTCGCGCGCAGCCGGGGAGCAGTCGCCATCATCCGCGGCATCCGCAATGTGACGGACCTCGCTGCAGAGTGCCAGTTCGCGATCACGAACCGCCAGGTCGCCGGCATCGAGACCGTGTTTGTGGTGACTGGCGAGTCGCACGCGTTCCTCTCCTCAAGCCTGATCAGGCAGATCGCCGGCTTCGGAGGATCGCTCGATGCGCTGAGCAGGTTCGTGCCGCCGAATGTGGCTGAAGCAATGCGGGTGAAGATGGAGGATCCGCGGCACCCGCTGGCCAGGCTTGCGCGGGAGTCTCAGGCGGACTGAGCACGCAGGGCGACGGGTCCGCACGGCACGCGGCACCGCGGGCCACACGGCGTCACCGCGCAGTCGTGATGACGAAGCCGAGGTCGTCGGCCGCTTGGCGATGGTGGCGGCGCATGTGCAACCGCACCTCGCGGATGCCAGGCATCGTGAGGGGGTGGTGCTGCAGCGCCACGAAGTAGCTCATCTCAAAGAGCGTCGACTCGGTCCAGTCGACTTCCTCCCGGAAGCCCGATACGGCGACCGCCTTCGTGACCCGGAGGAACTGCCTGATTCGGCGTGCCGGCAGCGCCACGGTGCGGCAGCCGCCGAAGTGCACCAGTCGCCCGCGGCACTGGCCGGCGAGCCGCGACTCGAGCGCATCGATGTCCATCCTCTCCTCGTGCCGCCGGACGTCGCCGGGAAGCAGCAGTCCGCGGCGAGTGTGGATCGAGAGCCACAGGATCGAGTAGGGGAGGTGCGCGCCAAGCATCCACTTGCGCAAGTAGTGCGAGATCTCGGCGGCCGTCGCGACGTCGCGGTGCACGAAGGGGATGCGGTAGTCGCTTGACCTGAGGAACTCCAGCGCGTGCCGAACCGAGATTGACGACGTGAGCCCGAACCACTCCGACTCGAGGCAGAAGATGCCCTTGCGGTACACGTGCACGCCTCGATGCTATGGGATGCGTGCGTGCGCCGACGCGTAGACTCGCGCCGTGGCCGACTACCGGATCATCTCCATTGGCGCGATGGCAGCGCACCCGCTCTGGGACGAGAAGGGCGAAGTGCGTCCGGCACATGCGACCACGACGCTGATCTCGGTGGGTGAGCGGCGCATCCTTGTGGACCCGTCACTTCCGCCACAGATCCTGGTGCCTCGGCTGGCAGAGCGCTCAGGCATCAGCCCCGACCGCATCACCGACGTGTTCCTCACCAACTTCAACCCGATGCGGCGACGTGGCATCGCGGCCCTCGATGGCGCCCGCTGGTGGATTCCGGAGGCTGAGCGCGCCGCGATGGATGCGTCGCTGCGCGAGCGCCTTGAGGAGGCGGACGAGGTTGACGATGAGGAGGTGGCGCGGATCGTGCGCGTGGAGCAGGCGCTGCTCGAGCGCTGCCGCGACTGCCCCGACGCGCTCGCTGAGGGCGTGGACCTCTTTCCGCTGCCGGGCGTGACCGAGGGCAACGCCGGTCTTCTGCTGCCGCAGCGCCGCGATACGGTGCTGATCTGCGGCGACGCCATCCCGACCGTGGAGCATCTCTCGGCCGGACGGCTCATGTCCCCATGCGCGGATGTGGAGCGGGCACGGGACAGCTTCCGCGAGGCGATCGAGATCGGCGACATCCTTGTGCTCGGGCGCGACAATGCGGTCTCGAACCCCATGCGCGGGCCCTTCGGGATGGGTCCGGGCGGCGAGTAGCGCCTCCTACACTTGCGGCATGAGCGATGCCGCGATCGAGGCTGTATCCATCAGGTCACTGCAGCGGATGGTCCGCACGGGCGCGAAGTTCGCGTGCCTGACGTGCTATGACGCCACGACAGCGCGGTGGCTTGCTCGTGCCGGAATCCATGTGCTGCTGGTGGGCGATACGGCGGCTGAGATCGTGCTTGGGCATCCCTCCACCGTCCACGCACCGCTTGACTTCCTGATCCAGCTCACGGCGGGAGTCAAGCGCGGCGCCCCGGCGTGCATGGTGATGGCTGACATGCCGTTCATGAGCTACCACGCATCCGACGCGGATGGCGTTCGTAACGCAGGCCGCTTCATGACCGAAGGCATGGCTGATGTGGTGAAGCTGGAGTTGGATCGGTCCTTCGCGCCTCTCGTTGGCCTGCTTGCGCGCGCGGGTGTCCCGGTCGTCGCGCATATCGGCAGCAGGCCCCAGCACGCCAAGCGCCATGGCGGGTACTACGCCGCCGGCAAGAGTGCAGCGTCGGCGCTCGCCCTCATCGACGATGCGGTCGCGCTGCGTGAGGCCGGCGCGACCATGCTCCTTGTCGAGGCGACGCCGGCGGAGGTCACGGAGCGGATCGTGGCGGCGGTGGACATCCCGGTGATCGGCTGTGGCGCAGGTCCCGCGTGCCACGGTCAGGTTGTGGTGCTTCAGGATCTTCTTGGCATGACGGAATGGCAGCCCGCCTTTGCGGCACCCGCGGCACGCATTGGGGATCAGATCTCCGCTGCGGCGGCAGAATGGGTCCGGCGGGTGGCCTCGGGCGACCTCGGCGAACATCCGTACGTGATGGGCGCTGCCGAACGCGAGGCCTTTGAGCGGCGTACGGGAAGCGGTCCGCACGCTCGAAAGGTCTCGACAACATGATGAGAATCCAGACGCTTGTGCCCGCCGCGATCGTGTCCCTGGCAGCGGTGGTGGCGCTGATCGCGGCGCCCCGCTCGCTCCGCGTCAGGGACGAGTCCGTGGCCCGTGCGGAGCTCGTGTCCGCACGCGACAGGCTCGCGCGCTCGAATCCGCTGCACGAGCTGAACACGGCCATGCGCGACGTGGCGGCAATCGTGGAGCCGAGCGTGGTGTACGTGACGACCGCTGGCATGGCGCGCACCCGCGGCCTCGGGCAGCGCTTCGTCAACAGCGGATCCGGATGGATCTACGACACAGAAGGTCACATCGTGACCAACGCGCACGTGGTCGATGGGGCGCAGCGCATCGAGGTGCAGACGCACACGGGACAGGTACTCGAGGCGGAGGTTGTCGGGGTGGACCTCAAGACCGACATCGCGGTCCTGCGCGCCGAGGAAGACGACCTCCAGCCTGCGATGCGGTCGGACGAGCTCCCGATGCAGGGAGAGTTCGTGTTCGCGTTCGGTTCGCCCTTCGACTTCCGGTTCTCGATGAGCGCGGGCATCGTGTCGGGCATCGGTCGGTCGGCAGGCCTGCCCGACATCGACTACGAGAACTTCATCCAGACCGATGCGGCGATCAATCCCGGCAACTCCGGCGGTCCGCTCACCGACGTCTACGGACGCGTGATCGGCATGAACACCGCGATCGCGACAGGGCGCGGAGGATCGCTGGGCCAGGGGCAGTTTGCCGGCATTGGCCTCGCGATCCCCATGGACATCATCGAGAATGTGGTGGGGCAGATCATCGAGAA
>JBIKNS010000029.1:0-17293 GCA_044358545.1 Phycisphaerales bacterium
CGATGCAATGCGCCTCATCGAGGATGACGTGCTGGTACGGCGGCAGGAAGCCGCGCCCGCGCGCCCGCAGCGCGAGGTCGCTGAAGAACAGTGCATGGTTGCACACGAGAATGTCCGAGTGCTCCATGCGCCGTCGCGCCGCCTGGTAGAAGCACCGGTCGTAGTTCGGGCACCGCCGCCCCATGCAGTTGCCGGCATCCGACTGCACGTGCTCCCAGACGGAGTGGCGCGGCACGACAGGCAGCGACGCGAGCGTTCCGTCGCGCGTCGAGTAGGCCCAGTCCTCGATCTGGTGCAGCTCGTGGCGGTCCGTGTCGTCGCCGAAGAGGCGGTCCTGCCGCCCGCTGGCGAGGCCGAGCCGCCGCAGCGACACGTAGTTGCCGCGCCCCTTCACGAGGACGCTGGTGAACTCCTCGGGGATCGATGCGTTGAGCAGCGGGATGTCGCTCTCGACGATCTGCTCCTGCAGGGCGATCGTGTGGGTGCAGATGAGGACGCGCTCGCGGTGGTCCACGACACGCGCAATCGCCGGCAGCAGGTACGCGAACGTCTTGCCGACACCCGTACCGGCCTCCACGAGCAGGCGCCCCTTGCGCGCCAGGCACTCCTCCACCGCCGCCGCCATCTCGAGCTGCTGCGGCCGCGACTCGAACCCGCGAATCCGGCGCGCAATCGCACCGTCTTCCGAGAGCAGCGCGTTGACCGCAAACGCCATGCGCGGATCGTAGGGACACGAACGCGCACTACGCTCCCGCTGTGCGCAATCTCACGCATGTCGACGCTTCCGTGCCCATCCCCTCGTGCGGCTCCGGCGCCGCGACCGCGCGTCCAGTGGCCATCCTGCGGATCGCGCTCATGGCCGCCGCCGCAACGCTTGCCGGATGCGCCACGCCCGCGGCGACCAGCGCAGCGAGACCGCCGCGCAACCCCGCTGCGGAGCTCGCCGCAGCGCCCGATCCCTCAGCCATGAATGCCTTCGATGGGCGTTCCGGCCGGCGTTGGAGCTGGCCAGCCCTTGTGGCGCGCATTGGCGCCGCCGACGCAGTGTTCATCGGCGAGCAGCATGACGATGCGGGCGCGCACAAGTTCCAGGCCGCCGTCACCGACGCGATGTGCGCCGCGCGGCCTGGCGCCGCGCTCTCGATGGAGATGCTTGAGCGGGATGACCAGTACGCCACGGACGGGTTTCTCGCAGGCAGCCTCACGCTCGACGAGTTCGTGGACCGCACTGGCGTCCGCAACTGGGCGGGCAATGGGACCTGGATCGCGTGGTACCAGCCTGTGGTGGACGTCGCACGCACCCGCGGCTCTCCGGTGGTTGCCGCCAACGCACCCCGCCGCTTCGTGAGTCAGGCGCGCACGGGGGGGTACGCACCCCTTGCCGAGCTGCCGCCCGAGGACCGCGCGCTCTTCGACGTGCCCGATGGCCTTCCGCGCGACGCGTACCGCGAACGGCTGGCGGACCTCATGCGGGAGGCGCGCGCGGGCACCGAAGACCCCCCTCCCACTGACGACGAGATCGACGCCTTCCAGCGTGCGCAGCTGGTCTGGGACGCCACCATGGCCGCAAGCGCTGCCGCATCGCTCGACCGAGCGCCTGCGGTGGTCCACCTTGCCGGCGCATTCCACATCGGTCGCGGCGGAGCGACGGTCACCGAGTTCCGCCGCCGCCGCCCGGATGCGCGCACGCTCACCATCGTCTGTGTCGATGCGGCATCAGGCTCGCTGCGCGAGGAGGACCGGGGGCTCGCCGATGTCGTCGTCTACACGCGTGGGCCATGAGGCTCGGCGGTGCCGCCCGCACTGCTCACGCCTTCACGAGCGAATCACGCCCTGACGAGCGCGTTGAGCTGCTCTCGCGTGTCGACGAGCTGGAAGATCCGCTCGATCTTCATCATCGACATCAGCGCACGGAGGTCCTTCGTCAGCCCGTAGATGATGGGCTTGGCCCCAAGCGGCGCGGCCGCATTCCGGATGTTGATGCACATCCCAAGCCCGAGGCTGCTCATGAACTGCACGTCGCTGAGGTCGAGGATCATGAACTTCATTGCCTTGCCGCAGCTCTTGACCATCGCGTCGACCTCCGTGCCGATGATCGGCGCCTCGCGCTGCCCGACGTTGGGACCGGCGAGCTTCACGATGAGTGCGTACCCGTTCCAGGTCATCTCGACGAGGGGCGTCTTGCGGACAGTCGGTTCTGCGGGGGAGCTCATGCGACTGCCAGTCTAGCCCGGCCTATGCGCGCCGCATCAACGCGGGCACGGCGAGCCACTCGAGCTGCGCGGCACCGCTGACGCCGCCCGCACCAAGCTGCCGCGGCGACGCGATCTCGAGCGCCGCGATTGCGCCCTTGCGCATCCGGACGATCGGGTGGTCACTGCCGAGGAGCCACGCGACCAACGCGCTGAGCACCGGCTCGTGACCGACAAGGGCAAGCGCCTCGAGCGATGCGCGCGCCGAGATCTCGCGCGCGATGGCCGCCACCGCGCCGGGCTCGTCGGATTCGAGCGCCGTGCAGCTTTCCGGCGCAGGCCATCCCGCGGCGTCCTCAAGCGCCACGGCTGTGTCCCACGCACGAGTCCATGAGCTCGACAGCACCAGCTCAGGCGCGACGATGCCGCGGCCCACCCGCCGGGCCAGCTTCCTGAACTCGCGGGCGCCCTCTCGCGTGAGGGGCCTCAGCCGGTCATCGGGGAATCGATCAGGATCGCGCTCGAACGCCTTGGCGTGCCGGACGACGAGGAGCCTCATGCGCTCACGGTACCGTCCGCGCCATGTCCCGACGCGTGCTGCGAAATGCCAGGCTCGTCACGATGGATGGGCACACCGATGCCTGCCGGGGACACGATCTCGATGACCTTCGGGCGATCGAGCGAGGGTGGATCGGGATCGAAGGCTCGCGCATCGCGGCGCTCGGGACGGGCGACCCCTCCGCCGAGTGGCGCGGCGCGCCTGCGCTCGACGCGCGCGGACGCGTCGTGATGCCCGGCTTCGTGGACTGCCATACGCACGCGTGCTGGGCGGGCGACCGCTACGGCGAGTGGGCGATGAAACTCGCCGGTCGCCCCTACTCCGACATCCTCGCGGCAGGAGGCGGAATCCTCTCCACCGTGCGTGCGGTGCGCGCGAGCACACGCGCGTCGCTTGCGGACGACCTTGTGAGGCGACTCGGCGAGATGCTCGCGCTCGGCACCACCACGGCCGAGGTGAAGTCCGGGTACGGGCTCTCGACCCGGCACGAGCTCATGATGCTTGAGGCGATCGGCGACGCAGGTGCACGCTCGCCGGTGCGAGTGGTGCCGACGTTCCTTGGCGCGCACGCGGTTGATGCTGAGGTCGAGGACTTCATCGCGCGCACGGTCCGCGAGACGATTCCCGCAGTCGCCGCCCAGTGGCCCGGCATCTGCGCCGACCTCTACTGCGAGCGCGGCGCGTGGGGACTTGAGGACTCGCTCGCCTACGCGCGCGCCGTGCGCGCGTCTGGGATGGCCCTGCGCATGCACGTCGACCAGTTCAGCGATCTCGGGATGGTGCCGCACGCCATCGCGCTTGGCGCGCGCACGTGCGACCATCTTGAGGCCACGTCCGAGGAGCACCTTGTGGCGCTTGCGCGTAGCCGCACGCTCGGCGTCGCGCTTCCCGGATCCCCCTTCTGCCTCGATGGGCCGTTCATGCGGGCGCGGCAGTTCGTCGAGGCCGGGGGTGCGCTGGCGATCGCCACCAACCGCAATCCCGGCAGCTCGCCGGTCGCGTCGATGGCATTTGCGGTCGCGCTCTCGGTGCGACGCATGGGCCTGACATGTGCGCAGGCGCTGCGTGCCGCAACATGGAACGCGGCCTGCGCACTCGGCATGCAGGACCGCTGCGGCGCGCTCAGGCCTGGCATGGATGCCGACATCGCCCTCTGGCCGCATGCGGACGAGCGCGCGATCGCGTTTGAGGTGGCTGGTCCGCCCCCCGACCTCGTGCTGGCCCGGGGCACGCTCGCTCCGGGCGCGAATCCGCCGGACGCGATCGCCCTCGACCTGCGATAATCCCGCGCCGTGCCAACCGTCACCGAGATCTCCAACGCCACCGCCGCCGCAGCATGTGTCGTCGAGACGCACCGCCGCCTCGTGGACACACTCGCTCCCGGACTCACGCTTGCCGAGATCGACTCGTTCATCGCGCGCACGCTCGCCGAGCTCGACGCACCGAGCTGCTTCCTGGGCTACAAGGTGCGTGGGCATCCTCCGTACCCGAGCCATGCGTGCCTCAGCGTGAACGAGGTGATCGTCCACGGCACGCATGACATGACCGCCAAGCCGCTCGAGGAAGGCGACCTCATCTCCATCGACATTGGCGTGAGACACCGCGGGTGGATCGGCGACGCCGCGTGGACCTACGCGATCCGCACCGCGACACCGCTTGGCGCCAGCATGATGCGCGCAGGACGCGAGAGCCTCACGAGGGGCATCGCCGCGATGCAGCCGGGCAGGCCGCTGACCGACTGGGCGCGTGCGGTGCAGCAGTGCGTCGAGCGGGAGCACGGCTTCCATCTCGTGCGCGGGCTCGGCGGCCATGGGTATGGCAAGTCGCTGCACACGGCACCGTACATCGCCAACACGATGCCGGGCTTCCCCGGCGAGTGGCCCGATGCACGCACGCTCTTCAAGCCCGGCATGCTGCTCGCGGTGGAGCCCATGATTGCCGCCACGACTACGGAGATCGAGTCCCTCGGGAGCGGCTGGCCCATCTACACGGCGGACCGCTCGTTGAGCGTCCACTACGAGGCCGACGTGCTCATCGAGGAGAGCGGGCCGGTCAACCTGACTGCGGGACTCTTCGACCTGCCGGACGTGGTGGGGTGATGCCGATGGCCGCTGCCCCCGTCGCGCTCCTGCTTGAGTCGGTCCACCCCGCGGCGGATGCGGCGCTCAGCGCCGCCGGATTCTCGGTCGAGCGCGCCAAGGGCGCACTGGCGGGCGCAGAGCTCCGCAGCGCGCTCGCGCGCGCGACGGTTGTCGGCATCCGGTCGAAGACCGAGATCCGTGCCGACGCGCTCGCGGACGCGGCCGAGTCGACGCCCCTCGCGGCAATCGGCTGCTTCTGCATCGGCACCAACCAGGTGGATCTGGTCGCTGCCGAGTCCGCGGGCATCCCTGTCTTCAACTCGCCCTTCTCGAACACGCGCAGCGTCGCGGAGATGACCGTCGCCGAGGTGGTGTGCCTCTTCCGCCGGCTCTTCGAGAAGTCGGCTCAGCTGCATGCGGGCTGCTGGGACAAGAGCGCCGCGAGCGCCCACGAGGTGCGCGGCCGCACGCTTGGCATCGTGGGGTACGGGCACATCGGCTCGCAGGTGAGCGTGCTCGCCGAGGCGCTTGGGCTTCGCGTGATCTTCTACGACATCGCGCGCAAGCTGCCCCTGGGCAACGCGCAGGCGAGGCCGAGCCTCGAGGCGCTGCTGCGCGAGTCCGACTGCGTGACGCTCCATGTGCCCGAGACGCCACAGACGGTCGGCATGATCGGCGCGAGGGAGATCGACATGATGCGGCCCGGCGCGCACATCGTGAACAACGCGCGCGGCCCGGTGGTCGATCTCGACGCGCTCGCTGCGGCGCTCCGCTCGGGGCGCATCGGCGGTGCAGCGCTCGATGTGTTCCCCTCCGAGCCTGCAGGCAACGGTGACCCGTTCGCGTCGCCCGTGAGCGGCTGTCCAAATGCGATCCTCACGCCGCACATCGGCGGGAGCACCGAGGAGGCGCAGGAGGCGATCGCGCTCGAGGTCTCGGAGAAGCTCGCGCGCCACTGGCTCCACGGGTCGACGGCCACAAGCGTGAACATGCCGGAGGTCGACTTGCCTGTGCTGCGCGAGGGACAGCTGCGGATACTGCATGTGCACCGCAATGTGCCGGGCGTGCTCGGCACGATGCACGGGCTGCTGGCGAAGGCACACATCAACATCAACGCCGAGTTCCTGCAGTCCAATCCGCGCACGAGCTACGTGATCCTGGACGTCGAGCGCTTCGAGGATCCGGCGCTGCTCGCCGCATTGAGGCAGATGCCCGAGACGATCCGCATGCGCACGATGTCGGGCAGCTCGCCTACGCTGACCGCATGATCCTCTCGCTCATCTCGACCCTCACAGCCTCGATCGCCCTTGCCGCCGCGGCCCATGACGGCCTCGGATACCCCGCCACACGCGCGGAACCGGTGCAGCAGAACTTCCACGGCGAACAGGTCACCGACGAGTACCGGTGGCTCGAGGCGCTCGAGAGCGCGTCGCCTGAGGTCTCCGCATGGACCACGGCGCAGAATGACAGGACGCGCTCAGTGCTCGATGCCCTGAAGTGCCGCAGCGCGCTGGAGACCGCGCTCGAGCCGCTGATGACGATCGGCTCGATCGGCACCCCGCAGCGGGCGGGCGGGTTCGCGTTCTGGACCGAGCGCGAGGGCACGCAGAACCAGCCGGTGCTCTACGTCGCATCAGATCCCACGGCCCCGGAGAGCTCCATCAGCGGAGCGCCCGGCACGGATGGGGCTGCCCCCGCAGGACCTGACCGCAAGGCGCGCCGCGTGCTGCTCGACGTCAACGCGCTCGATGCCAAGGGCCTCACCAGCCTCGATTGGTACCGGCCAAGCGACGACGGGTCGCTCGTCGCCTTCGCGACCAGCGTCGCGGGCAGCGAGATGAGCGAGTTGCACGTGCTTGAGACCGCCACCGGCACATGGCTCGCGGACATGATTCCCGGCAAGGTGTCACTGTCCGGGTGGGTCCCTTCGGGTCGCGCATTCCTCTACAGCGTGCTGGCGGATCCAAAGAACCCCTATTCGCGCGAGATCCGCTGGCACGAGCTCGGACGCGACCCGCGGGCCGATCCCGTGCTCTACCGCCAGCGCGAGCCAAGCCGCGTGCCAGGCGCTGCCATGTCACGGGACGGTCGCTGGATCGTCGTCATCGAGAGCCGCGGCTGGCAGGCGAGCGACATGTGGCTGGCGGACATGTCCGCATGGATGCGCTCCGGACAGAAGTCCGACGGGCTCGCGCTGGTGCCGGTCGCCACCGGCCTTGACGCGCGCTTCAGCCCCGCCGCGATCGTCGGCGACACCGCGTACGTCCTGACCACACTCGATGCGCCCAACGGCCGCCTGCTCGCCATCGACTGCAACAGCCCAGCGCGTGCCGGATGGCGCGAGGTCATCCCGACACGTCCAGATTCGGTGCTCGGTGGGGTGTCCTATGCGGCGGGGATCCTTGTGGCGGACTACGAGAAGGACGCCACCAGCCGCATCGAGAGGTTCTCCGTGGACGGCACCTCGCTCGGCGAGATCGCGCTTCCGGGCATCGGCAGCGCCGGGTTCTCGGCCGAGCAGGATCGCACGGACGGGTTCATCGGCTACACAAGCTTCAACGAGCCGCGCAGCATCTACACCGTCGACTTCCGCTCGGGCAAGAGCGCGCTGTGGGCGCGGCCCGATGTTCCGGTCGACCCCTCGAGCGTGACGGTGACGCAGGTCTTCGTCGAGAGCACGGGAGGCACGAAGGTGCCGATGTTCCTCGTGCACAAGGTCGGGCTCACGCCCACCGGCAATGCGCCCACGCTGCTCTACGGCTACGGCGGCTTCAACGTCTCCATGACGCCGGCCTTCTCGGCCGTGAACTGGCCGTGGTACCAGGCTGGCGGCGTGTACGCGCTCGCGTGCCTGCGCGGCGGCGGCGAGTACGGCGAGTCGTGGCACCGCGACGGGATGCTCGAGCGAAAGCAGAACGTCTACGACGACCTCTACGCGTGCGCGAAGTGGCTCATCGACAACCGGTGGACGAGCGCATCGCGGCTCGCGGTCAAGGGAGGCAGCAACGGCGGACTGCTCACCGGAGTCGCAGCCACGCAGCGTCCGGATCTCTTCTGCGCAGCGATCAGCGCGGTACCGCTGCTGGACATGCTGCGCTACCACGAGTTCCTCATGGCGAAGTTCTGGGTGCCCGAGTACGGGTCAAGCGACGATGCCGCGCAGTACCGCTGGCTCCGCGCATACAGCCCGTACCACAACATCACCAAGGGCACCAAGTACCCGGCGATGCTGATCACCGCCGGAGAGAACGACTCGCGTGTGCATCCGCTGCACGCGCGCAAGATGGCCGCACGCATGCAGGCACTGGCTGCAAACGATCCCGCACGCGACCCGATCCTGCTGTGGGTGGACCGCGACTCTGGCCATGGCCAAGGCAAGCCCCTGGCTCTTCGCATCCGCGACGAGGCGGACCAGTGGGCGTTCCTCATGTGGCAGACGGGACTCTGCAACTGAGTTCGACCGGTCCCCG
Organism: Phycisphaerales bacterium; assembly: GCA_044358545.1. Taxonomy (GTDB): domain Bacteria; phylum Planctomycetota; class Phycisphaerae; order Phycisphaerales; family SM1A02; genus ZLKRG44. The sequence goes on from JBIKNS010000029.1 coordinate 8,303, forward strand.
AGGCGCCATGCGAGCGGGTACCGCTCGCCGCACCACCAGACCGTCACGCTCGGGTCAGGCCACGATCTCGAGCCTCGCGTGCTCGAGGATGAGGGTGCGCACGCCGGCGTGCCGGAACGCGATGCGCGCGCGCGTCGCGCTTCCGTAGCGCTCGATAGTTTGCACCGTGCCGATGCCGAACTGCGCATGGCGAACGACCGTGCCTGCGGCAATGCCCGATGCGGACGCACGCGAAGCAGGCCCCTGTGCGGGCACCTTCCGCAGATCGCGGCGCGGACGCGGGGAGCCATCGGCAAAGAAGGCATCCTCGTCGACTTCGACGTGCGTGGCCTCGGGGGGCATCTCGTCGACCGCATCCTCGGGTTCGGGTACCGCGCGCTTCCATCCCCAGCCGCCGCTCCACTCGCCCGACTCGTGCGCCGCGGAGCGCCATCCGCCGCCGGACGCGCGACCGCCTCCGCGCCAGCCTCCCTCTCCCCGCACAGGACCGAGCGAGGCGCCGGGCGCGGCATCGTGGCGATCCACGCTCTCCTCGGGCAGCTCGCGCAGGAACCCGCTCTCGATCGTGCTCATGCGCACGCCGCGCTGCGCGCGAGTCGCCGCGCTCGTGATCAGCAGGTGGCGCTCTGCGCGCGTGATGCCCACAAAGAGCAGCCTGCGCTCCTCCTCGACACCGTTGCCGGAGCCCTCGCCGATGCTCCGCGCGTGCGGCAGCAGTCCCTCCTCGAGGCCCGCGATCGCCACGAACGGGAACTCGAGGCCCTTGGCCGCGTGCAGCGTCATCAGCGTGACCGCGCCTCGCAGCGGGTCCACCGCATCGGCATCGGCCACGAGCGTCACACGCTCGAGGAACCCTCGCAGCGCATCGCCTAGTGTGGCTGGCGGCGCATCGGGCTCCCCCTCGGGCACCTCAAACTCCGCCGCGGCGTTGGCGACCTCACGCACGTTCGCAACGCGGTCCTGCGCATCCTGGTCGTCGCCGGCGATCTCCTGGGCGGCGCGCTCCATGCCCGCCTCGTCGAGCAGCCGCGCCACGAACGGACCGAGGTTTCCCGCAGGCTTGGCCGCAAGCTCCTCGCGGTAGCGCCCGACCATCGCCGAGAACGAGCCCATCGCGTCCGCCGTGCGCGCCGACACACCTGCAGCGCGCGCATCCCGGCACGCCTCGAGCAGCGTGATCCCGCGCCGCATGGCCAGCGCCTCCACCTTCTCGACGCTCTTCTCGCCGATGCCGCGCGCGGGCACGTTGATCACGCGCCTCAGCGAAAGGTCATCGCGGGGATTCGCCACCAGCCGCAGGTAGCCAAGCGCATCCTTGACCTCGCGCCGCTCGTAGAACGCGGTGCCGCGCGCGATCACGTACGGGATGCCGCGCCTGCGCAGCACATCCTCGATGGCGCGGCTGAGCGCATTCATGCGGTAGAGCACCGCCATGCCGCTCCACACGATGCCCGCATCGCCAGCTTCCTGCAGCGCATCGGCGATCACCTGCGCCTCGTGCATCTCGTCGATGCAGCGCACGACGCGCGGGCGGTTTCCTTCCTCCAGGCGAGTCGAGAGGTCCTTGTGGCGGCGCGCGGCATTGCGGCGGATGAGGCGGTCGGCGACGTTGACGATGTGACCCGTGGACCGGAAGTTCTCGCCGAGCGGGATCACTGTCGCGCCATCGAAGCGCTCCTCGAACTCGAGGATGTTTGTGATGTCGGCGCCGCGCCACCCGTAGATCGACTGGTCAGGGTCGCCGACGACGCAGATGTTGCGGTGCGCGCTCGCGATCGACTGCGCCACCATGAACTGCGCATGGTTGGTGTCCTGGTACTCGTCGACGAGCACGTGCTGGAAGCGCTGCTGCACCTCGGCACGCACGGACGCGTCATCGCGCAGCATCCGTGCGGCACGCAGAAGCAGGTCGTCGAAGTCGAGCGCCGACTGCCGCTGCAGCGCAGCCTCATAGGCGCGGTAGATGCGTGCATCGGACCTGCCCTGGAAGTCGGCAGCCTCCTGGGCGAACTCATCGGCAGTCAGCAGGCGGTTCTTCGCGGCGCTGATGCGCGAGGAAAGCACCGCCGCCGGGAACGACTTGCGGTCAAGCCCGAGCTCCTCGATCGCGCGCTTCAGCAGCGTGTGCGCATCGTCGGAATCGATGATGCTGAAGTCAGCGTCGAGCGGCGCGCCGAGTCCCGCGGCCGCGCTCGTCGGACCGTATCGGCGCAGCAGACCAGCGCAGAAGGAGTGGAAGGTGCCGACCACAAGACCGCGCCGGCCGGGGACGTCTTCCCCCACCAGCGCATCGACGCGCTCCCGCATGGCGCCCGCGGCCTTGTTCGTGAACGTGAGGGCGAGGATCCGCCACGCCGGCACGCCCGAGGCGATCAGGTACGCGATGCGCCGGGTGATCACCCGGGTCTTCCCAGAACCGGGTCCGGCCAGCACAAGCATTGGGCCGCCGGGGTGGGTCACGGCCGCGGCCTGAGACTCCGTCAGGTCCTCCATGAGGTCCGGGTGGGGCGCGTCCTGCGTCACGTGATCGTCGAGTCTAGGGATCGCCGGAGGCACTCCCCAAGACAGGATCCGACAGGGCATGCACCCCTGAGCAAAACCTCTCCACATCGGCCACAAGAGCGCAAATCCTGAAAATGTCTTGGGTTACGTGCAGGTCCAGTGGAATCGTTCAAAAATCAACAGATTGTGGTTACTCCCCGCTTGCGACCACAATAGGTTGGGGTAGAGTCGGATGATCGAGCTGGACGGTTGTGGGCCACTTGCTCGGTACGTCGGTTCTGCAGTTCGCATCGAGAAGGCATGGAGAAACGGCGGCATTGCCGTGTTCCTGTGTCCGTCGGGCGAGCGTAAGGCTGGCGGCGCGGTCTTCAGAGGGCTCGTGCGGATCGGACCGCCTGCAGCCAGATGGAAACCGGCAGGATGAGGCAGTCTCGAGGAGCCCGGCCACACACGGGACCCCTCGGAGAGGAAGCGCTGAACGACATGGGAATCCTCTGCGACACCCAGATCCGGGAACAGGTCAGCATTGAGCCCTTCGAGGAGTGCAGCAAGCGGCACGGCACCATTTCGTATGGCGTCTCGAGCTATGGCTACGACGTCCGTGTGGGCACCCGGTTCAAGATCTTCACCAACGCCACCTCTGGCGGCGTGGCCATCGTCGACCCCAAGCGCTTCACCAACGACCTCTTCATCACGATTGACACCGCCGAGACCGGCCGCGACCACGTGATCATCCCGCCCAACTCGTTCGCGCTCGCGGAAACCGTCGAGGTCTTCGACGTGCCGCGCGACACGCTGGCCATTTGCGTCGGCAAGTCGACCTATGCGCGCTGCGGCATCATCGTGAATGTCACGCCGCTCGAGCCGGAGTGGCGCGGCAAGGTCACGATCGAGATCTCCAACACGACTCCCCTTCCCGCGAAGATCTACGCCAACGAGGGCATCGCCCAGATGCTCTTCATCCGGGCCGACCGGGTGTGCGCACGCAGCTACGCGGACAAGGGCGGCAAGTACCAGGACCAGGACGGACTCACCCTGCCGAAGGTGGACGGTCTCGCGGCGGAGTGATCCTCCGCACGCCCGCCCCCTCGTCAATCGCCTCACTCAACTCAGTCACGGACACGACGCAATCCCAACGCTCCAGGACGACACGCCATGAAGATCAACCGACGTTTCACCAGCCCTAACACCGACGTGTACTCGACCATCGAGTGGTCCACCCGAAGCAGCAAGATCACCAACGCCGACGGTTCGGTGGTCTTCGCGATGGACGACGCCGAGGTGCCGCGCGAGTGGAGCCAGCTGGCGACGGACATCGTCGTGAGCAAGTACTTCCGCAAGGCTGGCGTGCCCCAGCATGACGCGCACGGCAACGTCGTTCGCAACGCCGACGGCACGGCAGTCCTCGGTCCGGAGCGCTCGGTTCGCCAAGTCGTGCACCGCCTCGCCGGATGCTGGCGCCATTGGGGCGAGTCCCACGGCTACTTCGACTCTGCCGAGGACGCGCAGGCCTTCTACGACGAGTTGGCGCACATGCTGCTGCGCCAGGTGGCCGCACCAAACAGCCCGCAGTGGTTCAACACCGGCCTCAACTGGGCGTACGGCATCAACGGTCCCGCGCAGGGCCACTGGATCGCGGATCACAACACGGGTGCGGTGTCTCTCGCCGCAGACTCGTACACCCATCCCCAACCGCACGCGTGCTTCATCCAGTCGGTGTCGGATGACCTCGTCAACGAGGGCGGCATCATGGACCTGTGGGTGCGCGAGGCGCGCCTCTTCAAGTACGGTTCGGGCACGGGCACCAACTTCTCCGGGCTGCGCGGCGAGAACGAGAAGCTCTCCGGTGGCGGCCGCAGCTCGGGCCTCATGAGCTTCCTCAAGATCGGCGACCGCGCCGCCGGCGCGATCAAGTCTGGCGGCACCACGCGCCGCGCCGCAAAGATGGTGTGCCTTGACGTCGACCACCCCGATGTCGAGGCCTTCATCAACTGGAAGGTGCGCGAGGAGATCAAGGTCGCGGCGCTCGTCGAGGGCATGAAGCACCTCACCGCCACCCAGAAGGAGGTCGCGCAGTCGCTCGGACTCACGCTCGACTACGACTTCAACGGCGAGTCCTACTACACCGTCAGCGGCCAGAACTCGAACAACTCCATACGCCTCACCGACGACTTCATGGATGCAGTCGACGGTGACGGCGAATGGACGCTGAAGCGCCGCACCGACGGCCGGCCCGCGAAGACGCTGAAGGCGCGCGAGCTCTGGCGCCAGGTCAATGAGGCCGCATGGCACTGCGCGGATCCTGGCGTCCAGTACGACACCACGATCAACGCGTGGCACACCTGCCCCACCGCAGGCCGCATCAACGCAAGCAACCCGTGCAGCGAGTACATGTTCCTCGACAACACGGCGTGCAACCTCGCATCGATCAACCTGCTGAAGTTCTACGACCCCGACACGCGCGCCTTTGACATCGCCGGGTTCGAGCACGCGATCCACCTTTGGACGGTGGTGCTCGAGATCTCGGTGCTCATGGCCGCGTTCCCCTCGCGCGAGATCGCGGAGCTCTCGTGGCGCTACCGCACGCTCGGCCTCGGCTACGCCAACCTCGGCGCGATGCTGATGCAGGCGGGCATCCCCTACGACAGCGACGAGGGCCGCGCGGTGTGCGGCGCCATCACGGCGGTGCTCACCGGCCGCTCCTACGCCGCGAGCGCGCTGCTTGCCGCCGAGCACGGCGCCTTTGCGGGCTTCCCCGACAACCGCGAGCACATGCTCCGCGTCGTCCGCAACCACCGGCGCGCCGCGCACGGCGTCACGCGGGACTCCTCGGAGTGGGAGTCGCTGCGCATCCGCCCCGTGCCGATCGACCATGGCCTGTTCCGCGCGGGCCGCGTGCACCTGGCCAACTCCGGCGCCCTGCTTGATGCAGCCGTCGGCGCGTGGGACCAGGCGCTGCTGCTCGGCGAGGAGTTCGGCTACCGCAACGCGCAGGTCACTGTCATCGCGCCCACCGGCACGATTGGACTGCTGATGGACTGCGACACCACCGGCGTCGAGCCTGATTTCGCGCTCACGAAGTTCAAGAAGCTTGCCGGCGGCGGCTACTTCAAGATCGCCAACCAGTCACTGCGGCCAGCGCTCAAGGCGCTCGGCTACTCGCCTCGCGAGGTGGACGACATCCTCACCCACGTGATGGGCCGCATGAGCCTCGATGTGGCGATCCCGCACCGCGACGGCTCGGCAGGCGACGGTTCGCTTGGCACGCTGCGTGAGTTCCTCGTGTCCAAGGGCTACACGGGCGAGGAGCTGGTGGCCGTCGAGAACATGCTGCCGACCGTGTTCGAGGTGGCGTTCGCGTTCTCCGCATGGAGCATGCCCGAGCGGATCCTCAAGGCCTCCGGCATCGACCCTGCGGCGGCCCGCGACGACCGCGCCTTCAACGGTCTTCGGGCGCTTGGCCTGACCCGCGCGCAGATCGCCACGCTCAACCGCGTGATCTGCGGCACCCAGACGGTGGAAGGCGCGCCGCACCTCAAGGACGCGCACCTGCCGGTGTTCGACTGCGCGAACCGCTGCGGCCCCACGGGTACGCGCTTCATCCGCCCCGATGGCCACATCCACATGATGGCGGCAGCGCAGCCCTTCATCTCAGGCGCGATCTCCAAGACGATCAACCTGCCCAACGACGCGGACGTCAGCGAGATCGGGCGCTGCTACCACCTGAGCTGGGAGCTCGGCCTCAAGGCCAATGCCCTGTACCGCGACGGTTGCAAGCTGAGCCAGCCGCTCTCCACCAAGTCCGATGCGGCCGACCACGCCGAGCCCGAGGACAAGGATGGCCTCGAGGATTCGAAGTCGGCCGACGCGAGTGCGGACACCGAACCGATGGTGGTTGAGCGTGTCATCGAGCGGGTGGTGGAGCGGGTGATCGAGCGTCCGATGCGCCGTCGCCTGTCCGACACGCGCACGTCGATCACGCACAAGTTCAATGTGAGCGGCCACGAGGGCTACCTGATCGTCGGCCTCTACGACGACGGCTCGCCGGGCGAGCTGTTCATCACGATGGCGAAGGAGGGCTCGACGATCGGCGGCCTGATGGACTCGCTCGGCACTGCGATCTCCGTCGCGCTGCAGTACGGCGTGCCGCTCGACAGCCTCGTGAGGAAGTTCGCGCACCAGCGCTTCGAGCCCATGGGGATGACGACCAACAACGACATCCCGTTCGCCAAGAGCCTCGTGGACTACATCTTCCGCTGGCTCGGCATGCAGTTCATCACCGGCTACCGCGAGGCCAACGCGCCCGCACGTGCCGCACTGCCCGCCACGGATGGCGCGGCATCCGCATCCCACACCGTCAAGGAGGACAGCTCATGGCCGAACCGAATCAGCAGCGGGCCCGCAGCGGGAGGGTCGTCGCGGATCGCGTCCGGCGCGAGTGGCACGACGCCGCATGCGAGCGACGACTCGGATGGCGACCCCTCCTCGGGGAGGATCGGCGGGAGCACAGGATCGTGGATCGCCGACCGCATCACCTCCACCGCCTCGACGGTGACGACATCCTCGTCGAAGCTCGAGATGCGAGAGGTGGTCGTGGAGCACGCGGCCGGATCGGTGCTCGACCAGCAGAACGCGCAGCTCATGGGTGATGCGCCTGCGTGCGACACGTGCGGCTCGATCACCGTGCGCAACGGCACCTGCTACCGATGCGTCAACTGCGGCAACAGCATGGGCTGCAGCTGAACCCAAGACCCTCGGGCATTGCCTCCGCGACACACGCGGTGGCATGCCCGACCTGACACGCGATGGGCGGAGCAATTCACCTGAAAGGAGCACGACAGGTCGGCGAGTGAATGGATGCTCATCTGCCCGGTCGGATACCCATGGAATCGGTGTACTCCGACCCCCTGCACCAACGGACGGGGAGTCCCGGCCATGCAGGGGACCGATCCCACGGAGAATCCCGCCCATCGCGCTGCCCACAACCGGGGTCCAGGACGGACCCCGCTTCCTCCGCGCCCCCTCGTCAGGCACTGAAGCCTGGCGAGGGGGTTTTCATGTCCACACCGTGAACTAAACACGTGTGATCGTGCCGGATGAGGTACTAGCATCGGACCTATGTCCGGAGCGGTTCCTCATTCAGCAACTCCCCCAGAGTGCCCCGTGCCTCGGGTGGCGGCGCCGGACATCGGTGGGGCTGCGCGACCGCCATCAATCGACGGGTATGAGATCGAGGGGCTTGTGGGCTCGGGCGGTTGCGGAACGGTGTGGCGCGCCCGCGAGACGGGGGTGCTGCACCGCACGGTCGCGGTGAAGGTCCTGCGCGAAGATGCGCAGTCGCCGCGCATCCTTGCCCGATTCCACTCCGAGCGGCAAATCCTCGCATCGATGGACCATCCGTGCATCGTCTCGGTGCATGCGGCCGGAGTAGACCTCAATGGCAGGCCCTGGTTCGCCATGCCGTACGTCGACGGTACCCCACTGACCGAGGCGGCAGACGCGCTTGCGCTGTCCATCGAGGACCGGATCGGGCTCCTTGACCGTGTGGCCGGAGCAATCGAGCACGCCCACCAGCGCGGGATCATCCACCGCGACCTCAAGCCGCAGAATGTGCTTCTTCCCGCCCCTGAACCCCACATCGGGCTTCAGCCGAAAATCATCGACTTCGGGGTGGCCAAGGCGGTGTTCGGCTCGATCGCACCAACCTCTCCCGAGACACTCGTCGGGCAGCGCATCGGTACCCCCGGCTACATGAGCCCCGAGCAGTTCGCAGGTCAGCCAGTCGACACCCGAACGGACATCTGGTCCCTCGGCGTCCTGTTGCATGAACTGCTGACCGGTGTGAGGCCGCAAGATCGCCTGTGCGAATCGGTCGACGTGTGGGCAGGTCAAGCGTCACCAGCGCGCGGATTCCGGCCTGCGTCCGATGTCGCACGTGAACAGGCACTCGTTCGGCTCGTGGACGCGGACCTCGATGCCATCGTCAGCCGCTGCCTTCAGGAAGACCGCGAGGCCCGCTATGCGAGCGTCTCGCAGCTCCGGGACGATCTCTTGCGCTGGAGCAGGCGGGAGCCCGTGTCAGCGCGCGTGCAATCGCCTCTGCACGAGTTCAGCCTGTTCCTTCGCCGGAACAGGTCTGCCTCGATCGCGGTCGCCACGGCATTCGCCGTGACCTGCGGACTTGCCCTTCTCGCGCTGCGCTCCGCGCACGATGCCCGGGGACAGGCGATTGTCGCCGAGCGAGCGCTCGCACGCGCGAGGCTCAGCGAGGAATTCACGAACAAGTTCCTCGTGGGAAATGCCGGGCTTCATTCGGCCCGCCGGGACTCCGCCCTGCTGATGCGCGTCCTCAACTCCCTCGAATCGCCCAGCGGGGAGCCCGACCCGGACGGGCCGCTCGCGGACGCCACGCGCCACGCGTTCCTCGGTCGCGGATATGCCGTGCTTCGGGAGTGGACAGCGGCGGAGCCGCACCTCATGGCCGCATAC
>JBIKNS010000149.1:0-5497 GCA_044358545.1 Phycisphaerales bacterium
CCTAACCTTTCGATGGGACCCGCGGTCTGCGAGGCAGTTCGGCGCGCGGCGCCCAAGGCTTGGCTGGACGTGCACCTGATGGTGACCGATCCCGCCGACTTCGTCGAGGCATTCGCCAAGGCTGGCGCCAAGCACATCACATTCCACATCGAGGCCGTGCCGAGCCCGCGCCGGCTCATCCGACGCATCAGGTCGCTCGGATGCTCCGTGGGCATTGCGCTGAACCCGGACACGCCCGCTTCGGCCCTCCGCGGCGTCATGGATGGGATCGACCTGGTGCTCGTGATGAGCGTTCATCCCGGGTTCAGCGGACAGTCGTTCATCGCTGACGTGCTGCCCAAGGCTCGAGACATCGCCGATGCCCTTCGTCCGGCGCAGCGGCTTGAGATCGACGGCGGCGTGAACCCGATGAACGCGGCGGACTGCGTCGTGGCCGGCGTGGACACGATCGTGGCGGCCTCGGCGATCTTTGGCGCCCGAGACCGCAGCGCCGCGATCCGAGGCCTGAAGCAGGGCGGTCCGCCGCGCACCAGCCCGCGCTGGTCAGGGCGCACGCGCTAGGATCCTCGCATGGCTGAACGCGCCGCCGAGCGCACCTGGGACCAGGTCGAGACGCTCGCGCCCAAGAAGGCAGTGCCGGACGGGCTTTGGACGCAGTGTCCCGAGTGCGGCGAGTCCCTGTTCCGCAAGGCACTGGAGCAGAACCTGCACGTGTGCATGAAGTGCGACCATCACATGCGCATCTCGGCGCGCCAGCGCGTCGAGCAGATGCTCGATACGGGCACGTTCGAGTCGATGAACGCGACGATGGCGCCGATGGACCCGCTCTCGTTCGTGGACATGAAGCCCTACCGGGAGCGCATTGTGCAGGCGCAGCGGCAAACGGGGGAGAACGATGGCGTTCAGACCGGCACTGGATTCATCAAGGGTCGCAAGGTGGTCGTCGCCGCGCTCGACTTCACCTTCCTTGCCGGTTCGATGGGAAGCGTTGTCGGCGAGAAGGTCACGCGCGCGATCGAGCATGCCACGGACCATGCGGTGCCGCTGATCGTGGTGTCCTGCTCAGGTGGCGCGCGCATGCAGGAGTCCGGCTTCTCGCTCATGCAGATGGCCAAGACAAGCGCCGCGCTTGCGCGGCTTGATGACGCTGGGGGGCTCTTCATCTCTGTGCTCACCGATCCCACCACGGGCGGCGTCACGGCAAGCTTCGCCATGCTTGGGGACGTGATCATCGCCGAGCCGCGGGCTCTGATCGGCTTCGCGGGTCCCCGCGTGATCCGCCAGACGATCAGGCAAGAGCTGCCGGAGGGATTCCAGACCAGCGAGTTCCTGCTCGCCGCCGGGTTCGTGGACCGCATCGTGCACCGCGCCAACCTGCGCAGCGAAATCTCCAGGTTCATCGACTTCTCGGGAACGTGAGCACGCGCACGCGCGCCACCGTTGAGGCATGGGCGCTTGCGGCAGCGCATGTGGCGCTGTGGATCGCGTCGTTCCCGCCGTACGGCTGGTGGGGGCTTGCACTGGTGTCATGGGCACCGCTGTGCATGCTCGCGGTCCGCGACAGGAGGACCTGGGCACCGTGCATCGCCGTCGCGGGCAGCTCGTTCGCAGGTTGGATGTGGATGCAGCGATTCTTGGCCGACATCAGCGTCGGCGGATATCCGGCGCTCGGTGTGTACATGGCGCTGTGGTCGGTTCTCGCGTTCATTCTTGTTCGGAGGTTCGCCCTCCAGGCCCCATCGGGCGCGCTGCCCCTCGCGGTCACCGCACCCATTGCGGCGGTCGCCGTGGAGTGGCTGCGCGGTGTGGTCGTATTCGACGGGTACCCGTGGTACCACGCCGGCCATCCGCTCATTGACGCGAGCCTTGTCGCGCAGGTCGCAGACCTCAGCGGCGCGAGCCTCGCATCGGTGATTGCAGTCGCGTGCGGAGGGGCAGCGGCTGACCTCGCCCTTTCCTCCTCCCGCGGCCATCGCAACGCCGTGGCTGGGGCCAGCGTGGCGATGGGCCTGCTGGGGACCGCGACGGGGTACGGGCTCTGGCGCAGCGCGCAGGCTGCGGAGGCGACGCGCCCCGGCCCAGTCGTGCTCGCCGTCCAGACAAACGTGCCTATCGACAACAAGATCGGATGGACGCGCGAGCGGCAGGAGAGCGATCTCGTGCGGTTCGTCGCGGTCACCCTCGAGGCTGCGGACGCAGCGCGCGCGCGCGGCGAGCGCATCGACCTCGTGGCGTGGCCCGAGACGATGCTGCCGGGGCTCGGGCTCGAGCCTGAGGCTGTCAAGCTGCTCGTCAAGGGCAACTGGTGGCCCGGCGACCGCTTTGCACGCGTGCCGCGTCTCATGGCGAATCGTCTTGGCGTGCCGATGCTCGTGGGAAGCCCGGCGTACATCGGGCTGCGCGCCGAAGAAGGCCGGTGGGCCTGGGACACGCATCACAACAGCGCGTACCTCGTCCGTCCCGGAGACGCTCCCCTTGTGCGCGTCGACAAGCTGTTTCTCACGCCCTTTGGCGAGACGATGCCGTACATCTCCCGGTGGGAGTGGCTTGAGCAGTCCCTGCTGGACTTCGGCGCGCGCGGCATGACCTTCGATCTCGATCCAGGCGCGGCGCCGGTGCGCATCACGGTGCCGATCGGAGGTGACGCCACCGCGCGCATCGCCGTGCCAATCTGCTTCGAGATCACGGTGCCACGGGTGGTGCGGCGGCTTGTGTGGTCCAAGGGCACGCGCGAAGCGGATGCTCTCGTCAACATCACCAACGATGGGTGGTTCGGCAGCTACGACGCAGGCCGCGCGCACCATGGGCTCATCGCACGGTGGCGCGCGATCGAGAACCGCGTCCCGATCGTGCGAGTGGCGAACACCGGCGTGAGCGAGGCCGCAGACTCGCTCGGGCGTCCCATTCCCGGCGCGCGATGCGAGCCGCGCGTCGACGGCGGCTTCGCGGTCGAGCTCCCGCTCGATTCGCGCACGCCACCCTATGCGCGCCTCGGCGACATAGCATCGGGCGCGATGTCACTCGCTGCGGCTGTTCTGATCGTGGGCACGCGCAGGCGCAGGTCGAGTGCGGCGAGCGATGGCGGCAGGGGTGCAGGTGCCCCATCGGGCGTCGCAGCGGCGGCGATTTCGCTCGTGGCGATCGCGTCGATCGGGTGCTCGGGTCCCTCGAAGCAAGAGTCGACCGCACAGCCACAGATGTGGGGCTCGAGGCAGCTCAGCACCACGGACAAGGGCTCGGCTGGCATGGCAACTCCTGCCGGCATGCGAATCGTGCCGCCGGCCGGCGCCGAGGGGCGGGAGCTCGCGCTGTCCATCTTGCTCCAGGCGGCGCGCTCGCCTGACCCATCCCAGCGGGCGAACGCGCTGGAGGCACTTTCGGGAGAGCGCATGGCGCTCACGGATGTCCTGCGGGAGTCGCTCGGCGACCCCAACCGCGGCGTTCGCTTCGCGGCGTGCATGTGCGCAGGGCGCGCGAGGCTTGAGTCGATGGGCAATCTCGTTGAACCTCTCGCGCTGGACGAGAGCGGATCGGTGAGGGCGGCAGCGCTCTTCGCGCTATCCCGCATGGGACGCCGCGTCGACCTGACTCCGCTCGCGTCCTTGGCGATGAGCGACGATCCGGAGGTGCGCGGCAACGCGATCCTTGTGCTCGGGGAGATCGGCGACCGAAGTGCAATCGCGTTGGTCGAGGCGGCCGCCGGACGCCCCCTCAGGAGCGGCGACGTGACCCGCGCGCGCATCGTTGACCTCCAGTGCGCAGAGGCGCTGGCCAAGTTGGGGCAGCGACAGGCACTTGACCCGATCCGAGCGGCGCTCTTCGCACCAAGCGAGCAGGCCGAGCTGATCGCGCTGGCGTGCCAGATGGTGGGGGAGATCCGGGACGAGGGGTCACGGGGGGCGCTCATGCGGCTCTGGAACGCTGATGGCGGCTCGCTGCGGCCGCCCGAGATCCGACTTGCGGCCGCGACGGCACTCGCGCGGCTCGGGGAACCCGACATGCGTCCTGTGCTCGTGATGACGAGGATGGTGCAGAGCGCCCCAGACCCTTTCATTCGCGCACAGGCGGCAACAGCCCTGGGCTGGATCCCCACGCCGGAGGCACAAACGCTTCTCGCGCCGATGCTTCGGGACAGGAATCCGTATGTCCAGATCTCCGCGGCGGGCGCTTGGCTGCGTGGGGACACGCTCCGAGGTCGGCGGGCAGAGCCGCGGAATCCCCTGCCGGGGCTAGATACCGGTCCCGTGGACATGCCGGCATCACGCCCGGTGCCTAGCGGCTGATTGACACCGGCGGCAGCGGGGCGGTACAAAACATCGTTCGGACCTTCTGCAACGGCCCTGATTCAGACCCCACGCTGGGCCGCGAAGTACCGTCAGGAAACGAACTGTGCACATCATTACCAAGATCTTCGTCGTCCTGGTCTCCCTCCTCGCGGTGGCCATCGTGCCCCTTGCGGTCGTGCAGAGCCAGAATCAGGCCATCCTCAAGCAGCAGGTGCAGGACCGGGATGCCTCGCTCTCGGGTCTTCGTCGTGACCTCGATGCGGAGAGGGCGCTGCGTTCAAAGACCGAGAACGAGCTCCAGATGCAGGTTCGGGATCTCGATGGGGAGAAGTCCCGTCTCTCTGCAGATGTCGCCCAGCGGGATGCTCGGGTGAAGGGCCTTGAGTCGGAGATCGCGCAGATGCGTATCGCACAGGCGACCGTCCAGCAGCAGGTCGCGGTGCTCGCGGAGACCGATCGCACGAAGACAGAGCTCACCAAGGCGCTGAACGATGAGCTTGAGAAGCTTCGCGGACGCCTCACTGACGCGGAGAAGATCCGCATCGACCTTGAGCAGCGCGTGACGAAGGCCGATGCAGACCTTGAGGTGGCGCAGAGTGCCGTGCGTGACCTCAAGGAGCAGATGGCTGCGCTCGAGGAGCTGAAGGCGACCGCCGATCAGCGGCTGTCGCAGTATGAGGGCCGGTACGGTCGGCTGACCGATGCGTCGGCGGTCCCCGGTGCCGGTTCCCCCGCATCGGCGGGTGTGCTTCCGGGCTCGTCAGCACCCGCCGCGTTCGTGGACAAGGACGTGGTGGCGCGCGTGGTCAATGTGCGCCGTAGCCCCGAGGCCGTGTACGCGGAGATCGATGCCGGCAGCCGTGATGGCGTCCGTGAGGGATGGGTGATGACGATCAGCGACGGCGACCGGTTCATCGGTCGGCTCCGGATCACCACCGTGGATCCCAACCGTGCAGTTGGGACCATGGAGCTCGAGGATCCCTCAGAGCGCGGTCCCGTGAAGGCTGGTCAACGTGCCGTGGCGCGCAAGGGCGCCTGATTCCGTACGCGGATCGCTCCAGAATCAGGTGTCACCATGAAGCTCTTCGGAATGAACATCGGCAAGAAGTCGGACGGCGCGACCGCTGAGGCGCCGCCCAAGGCCAAGGCCGAGAAGCCCAAGAAGGAAAAGGCTCCCAAGAAGGAGAAGGCGCCCAAGCCCGCAAAGCTCG
>JBIKNS010000030.1:0-17208 GCA_044358545.1 Phycisphaerales bacterium
GCGAGTGGACGGACCGCACGATCGAGATCATGCTGCCGGGCGGCTTCCGCGGACCTGCCGCGGCGCCTGCGGCCACGCTCGCGCGCGCGCAGCTCGTGCAGCTCGGCTCCGACATCGACGCCGCGATGGGCCGCAGCGGGTCGATGGACAGCTACACGAAGGCGCACCTCGCGGAAACGAAGCTCCGCGTGGCCAAGGCCCTCGACGCGAGCTACACGTTCAACCCCGCGCGCCAGGCTGGCGCAGGCGCGGGCATGCGCATCATGCTCGGGCAGCCGGTGCCGCCGGCGGCGCCAGCTCCTGCACCTGCCCCCGACGAGAGCGGGTCGACGAACTGACGCAACGCCCTCCGGCGAAGCGCACAACCTTGAAGACACGGCGCGGCGGTCCCTCGGGGCCGCCGCGCTGCGTTTCACACCACCAGGTTGACCATCCGCTTGGGCACCACGATCACCTTGCGTGGCGCCTTGCCGCCGAGGTGCTGCTGCACCTCGGCCGACGCGAGCACGATCGCCTCGATGGCTGCGGCGTCGGCACCGGCAGGGACGCGCACGCGCGCACGGAGCTTGCCCATGATCTGCACGGGCATCTCGACCTCGTCGTCCTCGAGCATGGCGGAGTCGAACGCCGGCCACGCCTGCGCCGACACGCTCCCGCGCGAGGCACGCCACCCGAGCCGGTCCCACAGCTCCTCCGCCATGTGCGGCGCGAAGGGCGCGAGGATGCGCAGGAAGCGCTCCATCTGCGAACGCTCAAGGCCACCGTCGGCGGGATCGGTCATCTGCGTCGGGCGCGTCGCCGCGTTGACGAGCTCGATCATCGCGGCGATCGCCGTGTTGAAGGCCATCCGCTCGATGTCCTGCCCGACCTTGCGGATGGTGCGGTGCAGCAGCCGCTCGACCGCAGGGTCCGCCGCGCGCGCGAGCAGCACGTCGCCTGTGCGCTCGTCGATCGCGAGCCTCCACGTGCGCTGCAGGAACCGGAAGACTCCCGCGATATCGCGCGTGTTCCAGGGCTTGCTCGCCTCGAGCGGGCCCATGTACATCTCGTAGAGGCGGAACGTGTCTGCGCCGTACTCCGCGATCACGTCATCGGGGTTGATGACGTTGCGGAGGCTCTTGCTCATCTTTGCGACGACCGGCGTGACCTCGCCGCCACCCTTCTCGAAGAACGCGCCGCCGCGCTCCTCGACCTGGTCCACCGCGACCAGCGTGCGGTCGGCGCGCTGGTAGGCGTGGCTCGTGATGAGCCCCTGGTGGAAGAGCTTCGCGAAGGGCTCGGGCGTGCTGACCTCGCCGAGGTCGTAGAGCATCTTGTGCCAGAAGCGCGCGTAGAGCAGGTGCAGCACCGCGTGCTCCGCGCCGCCGACGTAGAGGTCGACGCCGCGGCACGTGCCGTCGGGTCCGGTCATCCAGTAGCGCTCGGCATCGCTGCCGCAGAACCGCGCAGCGTTTGAGGGGTCGCAGTAGCGCAGGTAGTACCAGCACGACCCGGCCCAACCTGGCATCGTGTTGGTCTCACGCCGCACGGGCGTCGCGGGAGCGAGCAGCGCAGGATCCACTCCGGCCGCTCCTGCAGTCGTGCTCACCCAGTCGGTCGCCTTGCCGAGCGGCGGCACCGGCACGTCGCTCTGCACGGGGGCGTAGTCGGAGAGCTCCGGCAGCGTCACGGGCAGCGAGGCATCGCTGACCGGATAGTGCATGCCCTGCGCGTCGTAGACGACGGGGAAGGGCTCGCCCCAGTACCGCTGCCTGCTGAAGAGCCAGTCTCGCAGCCTGTAGTTGGTGCGCCGCACGCCTGCGCCGCACGACTCGAGCCACGCGATGATGCGCTCCTTTGCCTCGGCGGTCGGCAGCCCGTCGATCGACACGCGCGGACCCGACGAGTTGATGGCCACGCCATCGCCTGCGGTGGCGGCATCTCCGGTCCACGGCTGGCCCGGGATCTCCACCACCTGCCGCACCGGAAGCCCGAATGCCTGCGCGAAGGCAAAGTCACGCTCGTCGTGCGCAGGCACCGCCATGATCGCACCGGTGCCGTAACCCATGAGCACGTAGTCGGCGGTCCATACGGGGATGCGGGCCCCCGTCGCAGGATTCATGGCCTCGAGTCCGGTGAAGACGCCTGTCTTGTCCTTGGTGGCCGCCTGCCTGTCGACATCTGCGCGGTTGCGGGCGGCATCCGCGTACGCGGCCACCTTCGCGCCTTGGCCCGATGCGTCGCTCGCGATGGCGCGCTCCACGAGCGGATGCTCGGGCGCGACCACCATGTACGTGGCGCCGAAGATCGTGTCTGCCCTCGTCGTGAAGACACGCAGCGCGCCGAACCCCTCGACCGCAAAGTCGATCTCCGCGCCGGCGCTGCGGCCGATCCACTCGGCCTGCATCGTGCGCGTGGACTCTGGCCACTCGACGAGCGCCAGGTCCTCGAGCAGGCGATCCGCATACGCAGTGATGCGGAACATCCACTGCCGAAGCGGCATGCGCAGCACCGGATGACCGCCACGCTCGCTGCGGCCGTCGATGACCTCCTCGTTGGCGAGCACTGTGCCAAGCGCGGGGCACCAGTTGACGGTCTGCTCGCCGAGATAGGCCAACCGCCGCGTGTCGAGAAACTGCTGGCGCTCCAGCGGCGTGCACTGCGACCAACTGCGCGGCGGAGTGCCGATCGCCGCGTCTGTCCGCTCGCACTCGCGCTCCAGCTCGGCGATCGGGCGCGCCCTGCAGGCGGCGGGGTCGTACCACGAGTGGTATGCCTTGAGCCAGATCCACTGCGTCCAGCGGTAGTAGCCAGGATCGATGGTGCCGAACTCGCGCGACCAGTCGTAGGAAAACCCGAAGCGCTTCAGCTGGCGGCGGAAGTTGTCGATGGCCTTGCGGGTGGTGACTGACGGGTGCACGCCGGTCTGCACCGCGTACTGCTCGGCCGGCAGGCCAAAGGCGTCCCACCCCATCGGATGCAGCACATTGAAGCCGCACATGCGCTTGTGGCGCGCGATGATGTCGGTGGCTGTGTATCCCTCAGGATGGCCCACATGGAGCCCCGCGCCCGAGGGGTACGGGAACATGTCGAGCACATAGAACTTCGGCTTCGAGGCGTCGAAGCCTGCGTCGCCGGGGTTCGCCGTTCGGAATGCGCCGCCGCGCTCCCACTCGTCCTGCCAGCGGAGCTCGATCGAACCCGCCAGCGCCGCGGTGTAGCGGTGCGCGGTCTCTGGCTCTGCAGCGTGTGTCGGGGCGTTCATGGCAGTGTGCCCACGCGGTGGGCAGCCGCAGGCGGGATCACTGTGTCGAGACCGCAGCCTGGCGCTCGCGGCGCTCCGCGATGTAGCGGAGCGCGTCGCCGCACACGTAGAAGCTGCCAGTCACGCAGATCAGGTCGTCGCGGCTCGTCGCACGCGAGGCGAGCTCTATCGCCTCGCCGACGGTGCGCGCCACCTGGCTCATCTTGCCGCTGCCGCGCTCCTGGAAGCGGCGCTGCAGCTCGTGGGGGTCGGCCGCACGAGGGTTGCCCGATGCGCGCGTGAAAATGACCTTGTCGGCACCCAGGTTGACGCGGTCAAGCATCGCCTCGATGTCCTTGTCGATGCAGCACCCGAAGACGCAGACCATGCTGTCGTAGGGCACGTGCGCGCCCACGCACCGCATCAGCGTGCTCACGCTGATCGGGTTGTGCGCGCCATCCACGAGGATCCGCGGCCTGTCGCTCACGAGCTCCATTCGGCCGGGCACACGCACCTTGGCGAGGCCCGCCGTGACCTTCTCGTCCGGGCAGCTGAATCCGGCGCCCTTGAGCACATCGACTGCGGCGATGGCGAGCGCGCAGTTGAGCGCCTGGTGCTCGCCAGGCAGCGGCACCGGCAGGTGCTCGAGCCGAGTCGTCTTGGTGTAGAGGCAGATGCGCGTGTGGGGACCGAGGTCCGATGTCGCGCAGAAGCGGCTCGAGAACTCGATGTCCTTGTTGATGATGCGCAGGTCGGCCCCGACCTTCTCGGCGATCTCCGCGAATGCGCCGTTGACTTCGCCTGTGGCCTCGAAGATCAGTGCAGGCACGCCCTTCTTGAAGATGCCCGCCTTCTCCTTGGCAATGGCGGGCAGCGTGTTGCCCAGCAGCTTCGTGTGGTCGAAGTCGATCGTCGTCACCACCGACACCAGCGGCGTGATGACATTTGTGCTGTCGAGACGGCCGCCGAGGCCAACCTCGATCACCGCCACATCGACGGCCTGCTCGGCAAAGTGCTTGAACGCCAAGGCCGTCATCGCCTCGAAGAAGGTCGGGTCGACCTTGGCCTTCGCTGCCGCAGCCTGCACGGCGCGGAGCCCCTCGGTCACGTCGTGCTTGGAGATCAGCGCTCCGTTGATCGTGATGCGCTCGCGCAGGTCCACGAGGTGCGGGCTCGTGTAGACGCCCACCGTGTACCCGCACTCGCTCAGCATCGAAGAGATCATTGCGCAGGTCGAGCCCTTGCCGACCGTGCCGGCGACATGCACGCACTTCACCTGCTCGTGCGGATCGCCCATCGCGGCAAGCAGTGCGCGCATGCGGTCGAGCTTGAAGATGGCGGACGGGTTCGCCACGGCCCGCATGCGCTCCACATCAGGCCTTTCCTGCAGCCACTTGAGCGCAGCCTGGTAGCCGCTGATTGCGGGGTCACGGTCGGCAGCCGCATGCCGATCCACCGTTCGGCTCGCTGCAGGCGAGGGCTTCCCGCCAGCAACAGCCCTCGGCGCGCCCGGCTTCGCCGCTACTTTCGAGGAAGCTCTCGCTCCGGCCACGGCGCGGTCGGCTCCCTCCTTCGACGACTGCCGTGGTGCGGAAGACCCAGACTTCGCGGGCGCGGCCGATGACTTTCCGCTGCGCGCGGTGGATTTGGATGCCATCGGACCAGTGTAGAAATCCGGCCCTTCCGGTTCAAACGCACGCATGCAAGTGCCTGCACGCAAGAATCTTGCGCCACATGGCCCCTTTCGCGCGAGCGGGGCATGCCCAACTGCCGATGCAAGGGATCCAGATGACATCGGCATCCAAGCAGGCGTTGCAGCACGAGGCGTGGCGGTCGCTCCGCATCCTGAGCGAGTTCGTTGACGCCACGGATTCGCTTGCGCTGGTGGGTCCCGCGATCGCGGTCTTCGGCTCCGCGCGCACCAAGCCTGACCACAACGACTACTTGCGTGCCGTCGAGTGCGGCAGGCTTCTCGTGCAGCGCGGCTTCGCTGTCGTCACGGGAGGCGGACCCGGGATCATGGAGGCGGCGAACAAGGGCGCCCATGCCGCCAAGGGCGTGAGCGTGGGCCTGAACATCTCGCTGCCGCACGAGCAGAAGCCGAACCCGTACCAGACGATCGAGCTCACCTTCCGCTACTTCTTCATCCGCAAGGTGATGTTCGTCAAGCATGCGCGCGGGTTCATCATCTTCCCGGGCGGCTTCGGCACGCTAGACGAGCTCTTCGAGTCCCTGACGCTGATCCAGACGCTGAAGATCGTGCCTTTCCCTGTCGTGCTCGTGGGCTCCTCCTTCTGGAATCCGCTGCTTGCCTGGCTGCGCACGACACTCCTCGAGAAGCACGCCACCATCTCTGCCGACGACTTCGACATGTTCAGCGTCACCGATGACGTGCACGAGGCCGTGCAGATCGTCCATGACGTGCACGCCGGCAGGCGCGTGTGGTGCCCGAAGCTTGCGCGGTTCGCCGGCGACGAGACCACACACCTCGGCGAAGGCACGCGCACTGGCATCTCGCCGCGACGGCACTTCCACGGCGGCGACGCCTATCTGGGCGTCGAGGACCTCGAGTAGGCGCGAGACCCGCGCGCACCGGCCGCCACGGTGTGCGCACCAGATCCATACCCGCACGCGGCTACCGCCACTCGTGGCGCGGATACCGGCGCCGCAGCTCGTTCCGCAGCGACGGGTAGAGCACGCTCCAGAAGTTCGCGAGATCAGCGGTGACCTGCAGCGGGCGGTAGTTCGGGCCCAGGATCTCGAGCAGCACCGGTACGCGCCCAAGCGCCACGGCCGGGTTGCGGTCAAGGCCGTACAGGTCCTGGACCTTCGCGCGGCCTCGCGGCGGCTGGCCCGGCTCGTACTGCACCTTCATGCGGCGTCCTGAGGGCAGTGCGATCTCCGATGGCGCGGCACGCTCGACCATGCGAATCTCATCGTGCGACAGTGCGTGGCGGAGCGCATCGAGGCAAGGCCGATCGCGCACCTGGCTCCACCGAGTCGCACCCGACGCGATCTCCATCAGCACCACCCGCAGCTCATCTGGGGCGTAGGCGATCATCCCCATCTCGGGCATCCACTGTGCCACGCATCGCACGCGGGCGATCCACTGCTCCACCGACTCATCCCACCGGTCGAGCTTCAGCTCGCCCTCCGCCACCCGGTCGGCGATGATCGCCTCCGCTGCCGGGATGTTGCGCGCAGGCCGCACGGTGCGGTCGATGGCGATCCCGTCAAAGGTCCTCGACTCGACCTCGACGACCGCCTGCTCCTGCGCATCCCAGCGCTCGGCGCGCTCCACTGAGATGCGCTCGGGAACAAGCGACTCGAGAAGCACGGGATCCACTGCGCACGTGAGCGACAGCAGCGTCTGCGATCCGTCGCCGCCGGTGGCCTCGCGCGCATCAAGCGCAAGGAACGGCCCAGCGCCGCGCAGCATCGATGACGGGTCCAGCGCAACCTTTCGGCGGCCAGCCATGTGCGCATGCGGCTTCTGGGCATCGGTGCGCCAAGCGATGCGGTCGGGAAACCCGCGCACCATGCATGCCACGAGGTGATCGGCCTCGCTCGACGCAACGTCGGTCACGTCGCCCTGGGGCCCCATTGCCGCCGACGTCCCCTTCGCCGCACGCGCGAGGTCCTCGGACACGCGCGATGCCTCGCGCAGCGACTCGGCATCGATCTCCTGCTGCGCAGCCCCGCCGAGGGCCCGTGCGCGGCCGGCACTCCACGCATCGAGCAGCCTCTCGCGAGGCGCAAGATCGCCAGCCGGGTCATCCGGCTCCGACAGCGACCTGAGCCACGGTCCAGCGTCGCCGCGCACCACATCGCGGCCTGCCACGACCGCGGCCCACGATGCCGCGCGCCGCACGCACCCGCGGCGGTCCGCCTCGACCAGCGCGCGCGCAAGCCGCGGATGCGTCGGGATGCGCGCCATCGCGCGGCCTAGCGGCGTGATCCTGTCATCGTTGCCCAGCGCGCCCGTGGCACGCAATGCTGCACGTGCGCGCTCGAGGCTCTCCGCCGGAGGCGCATCGACCCACGGAAACCCGAGCGGATCCCGCTCGCCCAGCGCCGCAAGCAGCAGGATCGCCTCTGACAGCTCCACGCGCGCGATCTCAGGCTCGTCATGGGCGGCCCGGCGCGCATGGCTCGCCTCGCTCCAGAGCCTGATGCATCGCCCCGGCGCCGTGCGGCCCGCCCGACCCGCGCGCTGCTCCGCGCTGGCGCGGCTGATCGGCTCGAGGCGCAGCGCATTCAGGTCGCGCCGCGAATCGAATCGCGCGATGCGCGCAAGACCAGAGTCGATCACCACGCGCACGCCATCGATCGTCAGGCTGGTCTGCGCGATGTTCGTGGCAACGATCACCTTGCGGCCTCGCGATGGCGCGAGCGCCGCATCCTGCTCCTCGGCGGTCTGCGATCCGTGCAGCTCGTGCAGCGCCACCCCGCCATTGCGGCCAAGCCTGCGTCCGAGCGCCTCCATGGTGCGCGCGATCTCCGCGCGCCCGGGCATGAAGATGAGCACGTGGCCCTCGGGCTCCTGATCCATGGCCTGCGCCGTGGCATCCGCAGCCCGGTTCCACACCTCGCTGCCCGGCACCGCACGCCCATGCGGCGCAGGCGGAGGATCTCCCGCATACGACGTGCGCACAGGATGCACGCGACCCCCTATGTGCAGGGCGCCGCCGCCGAACGATGCCACGGTCCGCTCCGCATCGAGCGTGGCGCTCATGATCACAAGCCGCAGATCGCGCCTCGAGGAGGCCTGCAGCCGGCGCACCGTGCCCGCCGAGATGTCGGTGTGGATTCCCCGCTCGTGAAACTCGTCGAGCACGACCGTGCCGATGCCCTCAAGCCGCGGCGACGCAAGCGCCAGTCGGGCAAAGAGGCCATCCGTCATGAACAGGATCCGCGTGGCCGCACTGTCGGCGCGGTCGTGGCGCGTGCGGTAGCCGACCGCATCGCCGAGGCGTGTCGCCATCTCCTGCGCCACCCGACGCGCTACGGCCCGCGCCGCGAGCCGCCGCGGCTGGAGCACGACGATGCGCCCGCCGCTGCCGTCAGCGGCAGTGCGCGAGAGGCCCGCCTCGTCCAGGATCTGAGGAACCTGCGTGGTCTTCCCCGACCCCGTCTCGGCGACGATCGTCAGCGTGGCGCCCGGCGCAGCGAGCCTCTGCGCGATCTCCCCTGCACTCGCCCGTACGGGAAGCGTCACCACGCTCACGATGCCCCACCCGACGGCACGATCATGGCACGGTGGTGCGGAGCGCGCAGCGCACGCACTCAGAACGCCTTCGAGAAGTGGCCGCGCACGTCGTCGAGAAACTTCGCGATCTGCCCCTGCTCCATCGGCGTCGAGGCCACCTCCACCTCGCTCTGCCAGATGTCCAGGAACCCAAGCGCGCGCGAGTCATCGAGATCGGGGATGTCGCGCCCCTCCATCCGGGTCTCGCCGCGCTCGCTCTGCTGCTTGAAGTCGCGGATGCGGTCAGAGTCGCTGCGCTCCCGTTCCTTGCCGGTCGCAAGCCGCTCTCCCATCTTGCTCCACTTGACGACCCACTCCTCGATGTACTTGCCGCGCTCCGCAGGCGGGAGGTTGACGTAGTTGCGCGCGCCGTCGGCGAGGATGTCCTTGGCGAGCACGCGCGCATTCTGCGTGAGCTGCGCACGCACCGGACCCTTCACCCCTGCGAGGAACCCGGCCCATGCCGCGCTCTCGGCGCCGTCAGCGCCCCGGAAGCGGTCGCTCAGCTCAAGCATGAACCTCATCCGCTCGTCGAGCGGCAACTTGTTGAAGTCAGGCAGCGCGAGGTACCCAAGCACGTCATCGACAGGCGAGTCGAAGATCGAGGGCGGCTTGCGCCAGCGGACTGCATTCCACCACCACAGGCCGCCGCCCACCACGGATACCGCCAGCAGCGCCGCGAGCGCGAGCGTCAGCTCCCGCTTTCGCCGGTCAATCCACCATCGGAGATCGTCGATGTCGATGCCCATGTTCGAACGGGTTCAGGATACGCGTGAATGCGCCGAGATCCACCCCATGACACCGGCGGACGCGCAGATCTACCCGTCCACGTCTGCGTCTGCCTCGCTGCGCATGGGCATGGCAGAACCGTCGATGTAGACCCCATTGCGAGGCACGCGGGTCCCGGGGTGCCGGTCCTGGCTGTCCAGGATGAGCGGAAAGAGCTTGTTCTCGTCATTCAGGATGAAGTTGGTGACCAGCCTCGCCTCGAGCTCGTTGCGCGTGCGATCGCGCTCCGCCTGCGAGGTGCTCGGCGGCAGCGCGAGCAGCGTCTGCACCACCTGCAACTGGATCTCCGGCGTGTAGCGCAGGAGTCCCGGGAGGTAGTTGTAGCTCGTCCCAACGAGCCGGTTCGAAGGATCGCCATCCGCAGGGCAGTACCACACCGGACTCTGCACGTCCATGTACTCGCCAAGCAGGTTCGGCAGACCGCCCTCCGGGCCGTTGTCGGTCGCGACCGGCAGGAACTCGCACATCGGAAGCACCTGCCCACGCAGGGTGTTGCGGTACGCCTCGAGCGCCGTGAACTGCTGGCGCAGGTTGCTCAGGCATCCCGCGTTCTTGGACTCCATCCGGAACGAGCGCAGCGACGGCACCGCGATGCCCACAAGAACGCCGATGATGCCGACCACCACCAGCATCTCGACAATCGTGAAGGCGCGCGTGCGGGACCGGCTCATTCCGCACTCATCGTACGGCGGCCGCCTAGCCATCCACCGCAAAAACCGCGTCCACGAAGCGATCGGCATCAAATGGCTCAACGTCCTCTGGACGCTCGCCAAGCCCCACAAGCTTGACTGGCACGTCAATCGCGTCACGGATCGCGATCACGACGCCGCCCTTGGCGGTGCCGTCGAGCTTGGCGAGGAAGATGCCGGACACGTCCACCGCGGCTGCGAACGCCTTGGCCTGCGCGATCGCGTTCTGCCCGCTCGTCGCGTCGAGCACGAGCAGCGTCTCGTGCGGCGCATCCGGGATCCTCTTGCGGATCACGTCGCGGATCTTCACGAGCTGCCGCATCAGGCTGTCCTGCGTGTGCAGGCGGCCCGCAGTGTCCACAAGCAGCACGTCCACGCCACGTGCGAGCGCCGCGGCCGTCGCGTCGAAGGCCACCGCAGCAGGGTCCGCACCGGGCGCGCCCTTGACGATCTCCACGCCCAGGCGCTGCGACCACGTCTCGAGCTGCGCCACTGCGCCCGCACGGAAGGTGTCCGCCGCCGCGAGGAGCACGGTGCGCCCGGTGGCGCGGATGCTGCGCGCAATCTTCGCGACGCTCGTCGTCTTGCCGACACCGTTCACGCCGACCACAAGCACCACCGTGGGCCGGTCCTTCGCGAATCGGATGCCGCCAGCTTCGCCCTCGGGGCGCGCGAGCCTCTGCTTGATGCTGCGCTTGAGCCACTCCATCGCATCCTCGCCGCGCGCGACGCGGCCGCAGCGGAACTCCTCGCGAAGCCCGTCGGAGATCTCGCGGGCTGCCTTCACGCCGACATCTGCAGCGATCAGCGTGCGCTCAACTTGGTCAAGGAGCGCAGGATCGAGCGTGCGCCCCGACAGCAGCGACCGCAGCCCGCCGCCGATCGCCTCCCGCGTGCGCGCAAGGCCACGCCGGATCGCGTCAAGTGCTGCCTTGAGCATCGCCGCCGCTCCTCGCCCGCACCGCCACGCGGTCAAGCACCGCGTTGATGAATGACGCGCTCTTCTCGGTGCCGAATGCCTTGGCGAGCTCGACCGCCTCATCGATCGCCACCGCGTGCGGCACGCCACCGCGGGTCATCTCGTAGTGCGCCAGCCGGAGTATCGAGCGGTCGATCGTCGGCTGCCGGTGCGTCGGCCACTCGGCCGCGAACTCGGAGACGGCCCGGTCCGCCTCCTCGCGACGCTCCCACGCGTTCGTCGCAAGCGCAAGTCCAGGCTCGACCGATTCAGGCGCAAGCTGACAGGAGTCCGGATCGGACTCGGCTCCCGGTGCGCCGCTTGCCTGCAGCGCGAGCGCTGCGCGCACGAGTTCGGGTTCCCCCGCCCGTCCGCAGTCGAACTGGTAGAGCGCCTGCAGCGCCGCGCGGCGGCGGTCATGCATCGATCCGCGCGTCACGCTCATGACTTCATCCGCGCACTGGCGCCTGCATGGCGGCGAATCGCGAGCGCCGCGTCGATCGCGGCATCCATCGCCTCAGCGCCCTTGTTGCCCTTCGTGCCGCCTGAGCGCGCGCGCGCCTGCTCGATCGTGACGCACGTGAGCACCCCGAATGTGACCGGGGTGCCGTGCCGCAGCGCCACCTGCATCAGGCCATGCGCCACCGCATCGCAGATGTAGCGGTCGTGGCTCGTCTCGCCCGTGAGCACGCAGCCCAGCGCCACCACCGCATCAATGTCTCCGCGCGCCGCCAGCGCCTGCGCGACCATCGGGAGCTCGAAGGCTCCAGGCGCGGACTCGTGCAGCGGACTCGTCCCGCCTCGAGCATGAAGCGCCGCGACGGCCCCATCACGCAGCGCACCCGTCACATCGGCGTGATACGAGCTCGCCACGACGGCGATGCGCAATCCAGATGCGTCATGCGGTCGATGGGTTGGCGGTTGCTGCGAGTGCTGGGGTGCTTCGGGTCGCATGGGTTCTGGCCATGTCCTGCGGCGGACAAGGGGTGGAATGGTAGCCTCGACCGCATGAGCGGCGCCGCGGGACGGATCGTGACCGCCCTCGAACTCACCCGGCTGTCGATGGCATTCGGCGCGATCGCCGACCTCTGGCTGATCGTGCTGCTTGCGCGTGCGGACCCGCGCTACGCCTTCATGCCGGCCTATTCGCTGCCGCTGCCGCTCTCGCTTGCGTGCGCGGCAATCGCGGCCATCGGCCTCTTCGCCTTCGGCGCTTCGCTCAACGATCTGCTCGACGCCAGGCATGACCGCGCATTCGCGCCCCAGCGCCCGTTGCCCGCCGGACGCATCCGCGGCGGCCAGGCGCTCGTCGTGGCGCTCGCGTCGCTGCTCGCCAGCCTTGCCGCAGCAGTCATCTTTGGCACGGGAGGGCTGATTCTTGCGGTGATCGTGGCTGGACTGCTCCTTCTCTACAACGCGGCCGCGAAGCACGTGCCTGCGGCCGGCCTCGTCACCATCGGGCTCGCATCGGCCGCGACGATGATGATCCCGAACGACCAGTTCACCTTCACGCTGCCGGCGTGGCTCACCATGACGCATGCCACGGCAATCGCCACGCTCGTCTACGTGCTCGACGGAAAGCGCCCGCAGATCACGGCACGCGCCGGCGTGCTTGCGGGCATCGGATGGCTCTTCTGGAGCATCCTTCTGATCGGTGCCGGTGTCGCCCGCAGTCCCGACACCGGCTACTGGCCTGCTGGAGCGATGTGGTGGTCGCCTGTGCTGCCGGTGCTCGCCGCCGCGATGTTCGGCATCGTGGTCGTCCGCAAGGTGAGGCGCGCGAAGAGTCCCGCGATCGCCGCAGAGAAGGTGGCGCGGTATGGCGCACTGTGGCAAGCCCTGTATGCGGCGACCTGGCTGTTCGCATGCGGCCTGCACACCGCAGGTCTTGTGCTTGGCGCGTTCGCGGGGGCCGGATTCCTCGCAATGACCGTCCTCAAGGAGACTCTCGGTTCCTCAGGCCGGCCCCTCGAGTGGCGCGGGTAGAGACTCGGGCAAGGCACCAGCCGCGCGCGGTGCGTATCGAGACTCGGGCGGGTCCGGAGCCGCACTCGTAGGATGCGCGCGCCATGGGGCGCGCACCCTGTTCAACCCGCCTGGCCCTCGCTGCGCTCGCGCTGCTGTGCGCGGGCGCTGCCCACGGCCAGACGCCCCAGCCGCCTGCCCTGCCCGGCACGGGCGGCGAGCTGCGCGATGTGCCCATCACAGGCGACGGTCTCGGCGGCTTCGTGATCCCTGTGCGCCCGGTCGAGAGCGACATCAGGCTCGTCGGCACCACGTGCTGGCGCTGGACATCGGACGACACACTCCGCCTTCAGCTTGAGGGTGACGTGAAGGTCGAGTTCGCGGGATACGCGTTCGCCTCGCGCAGCGCCGTCGTGTGGATCAACCGCATCCCCTCCGCGCAGGGGCTGATCAACCAGATCGCCGTCTACTTCCCCGAGGTGCACGAGCCCACGCGCCGTGCAGGGCTCGGCGCCAGTGGCACGGACCTCTTCGTGACCGGATCCACGCGCGGCGAGGTCGTGCTCTCCTGCGTGCTTCCGAACGAGGGTGCACCTCCGCCCAACCCTGCGCTCTCGCGAGGCGCAGCGCGCCTGCGCGACTATCTGGTGAAGCTCGCCGCTGGCGCGCGGCTTCGCACGCAGCCGGTCGTCGAGAGGCCCACCGTCGCGCCGGAGCCGCCGCTCGAGGTCGGTGCGCCTGTCGTGCCACCGCTGCCGCCACCGCCGCCGCAGGGCACCGTGCGCCGCTGGAGCGATGCGCAGGCGATCTTCAACCCGGAAGGGACCATCGCGTTCGCTGGCGGAGATGTCTCGATCGACACGAAGGAAGACATCATCACGATCACCGGATCAGTGATCGTCGAGTACGAGAGCCGCAACGCCACCGCCGCGGGTGGCGAGCTGCAGCTCTCCGCGGAGCGCGCCGTGATCTTCATGCGCAAAGGCGCGCTCGCGTCGATGGGCGGCACGGCGAGCCAGCTCTCGGCCGAGGATGTGCTCGGCATCTACCTCGAGGGCGACGTGGTCGCCACGGACTTCGAGTACACGCTGCGCGGACGCCGCATCTACTACGACCTGCGCGAGAACCGCGCCGTGGTGGTCGACGCCGTGCTGCGCACCTACTCGCGCGAGGGCGTGCCGCTCTATGCGCGCGCCGCGGAGTTGCGCCAGGTCGCCAAGGAGGACTTCGTCGCCGAGGATGCGCGCGTCTCGATGAGCGAGTTCTTCACGCCCCACCTCTCGATCGGCGCGGAACGCGTCACGATCACGCAGGCCCCGGGCGATGCGAAGGGCTCCACCGTCGAGGCCACCCACATCACGGCCCGCGCCGGCGACGTGCCCTTCCTGTGGTGGCCGTACCTGAAGGGGTCGCCGCAGGACATTCCGCTGCGCAGCATGGCCGCGGGCTTCAACGACTTCCGCGGTGTCGAGATCGAGTCCCGGTGGGACTTGTTCTCGCTGCTCGGATGGGAGCGGCCATCGGGCACCGACATCGAGCTCGTCCAGGAGGCGTACAGCAAGAACGGCGTCGGCGGCGGTGCGCGCGTGAGGGGCACCGCGCTCGGCGGCAACGGCGAGCTTTCTGCAATCGGCCTCTACGACTTCGGCAACGAGGAGCAGACCGTCGCCGGCGGCACGGTCACGGACCAGCCCGAATGGCGCGGTGCGCTCGTTGGCGACTGGATGGGCTACCTGACGTCGGACATGACGATCCAGACGCAGATCTCGGTCATCTCGGACCAGAACTACATCAGCACCTTCCGGTGGGAGGACTACCTCAACCGCCGCGAGTACGAGACCAGCGCATTCCTGCGCTCGCAGTCGGGCAACTCATCGTTCTCGGTTCTCGGCAAGTTCAACCCGCAGAACTTCATCAGCAACGGCTACATGATGGCGTCGCGTCCCTACTACGTGGACAAGATGCCCGAGATCGCCTACCGCCGCCTCGGCGACTCGCTCTTCAGCGACTCGCTGAGCTGGACGCAGGAGTGGAGCGGCAGCGTCATGAACCTGCAGGTGACGAGCGGCTCGCCGAACTCGCTCGGCATCCAGCCGCGGGCGTTCTCGCAGAGCGCCGCGTTCGGCGGCAACCAGAACATCAAGAGCGCGTACACGGCGGCCGGATACGACGACAGCTACCGAGGTCGCGTGTGGACGCGCCAGGAACTCGCCTACCCGTTCATGTGGGAGCGCCTGAAGATCACGCCCTTCGGCCACATCAGCGGCGCCGCGTACATGGGCGACAGCTTCGCGCTCTACTCCAACGACGCCGAGAAGTGGCGCGTGCTCGCGGGCGGCGGCGCACGCCTCTCCACCGAGTTCACGTCCAACTACGACTCGATGCGCAGCGACATCTTCGACATCAACCGCCTGCGCCACGTGATCCAGCCGCGCGCGATCCTGTGGGGCGGGTGGGACTCCACCAGCGTGCTCGACACGCCCATCTACGACCAGGACATCGAGGGCCAGAGCGGCGCGGTTGCGGCGATGGTCGCCGTGACGCAGAAGCTGCAGACGATGCGCGGCGGGCCCGGCAACTGGCGCAGCGTCGACTGGGTCGTGCTCGACGTGGGCGCGTCCTTCGACAACCAGGGCAACACGCTGCAGCGGTCCTTCACCGCGGCAGACCCTTTCGGCCTGCGCTACGCGCAGGCGCCGAACCCCAACTTCTACGAGTGGCGCCCCGAGCTGTCGCAGTGGGGCGACCACCTCTTCGTCAACCTCAAGTGGCAGCTGTCGGATGCGGTGGCCGCGTACGGCAGCGGCACCTACCTCTTCCAGGACGGGCGCGGCAACAGCATCAACAGCTTCGGGCTCGACAACCTCGGTCGTGGCACGCTGGGCATGTCGGTGCGGCAGTCGCCCGACGTGACCGTCTACGCCGAGTACCGCTACGTCAACACCTTCGACCCCTCGGGCCGCTACCCCGCCGACGAACTCCTTCAGTTCGGCGCCAACTACCAGATCTCGAAGGCGTACACGCTCGCGGTCACGCCGCAGTACGACCTGGTCGCCCACAACATGCGCGCGATCTCGGGCACGCTCACCCGCAACTTCCCCGACTTCCTGCTCTCGGTCGGCGCGTCCTACAACCAGATCGTCGATCAGGCGACGTTCTTCGTGAACATCAATGTCGGCGGGCGCGGCTTCGGCACATCCTTCGACCCCGACCAGCCGGATGGCACGCCCGGCCTCACCGGCCTGCCAAACGTCTTCTGAGACTGCGCTCGCCCCGCGGCGCCGCACCCCCTGCGCATCGTGTGATGTGCGGCATGCCGCTCACGCGCGGAAGAGCTGCTCCCCGGCGTCCGCGTCAGACTCGCGCCACATGAGGCCCATGTGCGCTGCGCCCGCGCGCGTGATGCGCCGGCCCTGCCGCGTGCGCGCCAGGAACCCCGCCTGCAGCAGGTAGGGCTCGACCACATCCTCAAGCGTGCCCGCATCCTCGCCGAGCGTCGCGGCCAGCGCCTCGACGCCGACCGGTCCGCCCTCGTAGGTGGTGCCGAGCGCACGCAGGTACGAGCGGTCGAGGTCATCGAGACCGAGCGCATCCACGCCCTCAAGCTCGAGCGCGCCCTCCACGGCCGCGCGGTCGAGCACGCCCTTTGCGCGCACCACCGCGAAGTCGTGCGCGCGCCGCAAAAGGCGCAGCGCCACGCGCGGCGTGCCGCGGCTGCGCTCGGCGATCATCCGAAGCGACTCCTCCGATGGCGTCGCGCATCCGAGCAGCCCCGCAGCGCGCTCGAGGATGCGCAGCAAGTCGCCCACCGGATAGAAGCCAAGGTGGTGCACGATGCCAAAGCGCGTGCGCAGCGCCTGCGTGAGCAGGCCGGGACGCGTCGTCGCGCCGATCAGCGTGAACGGCTTCAGCTGGATCGTCACGACCTTCGCGTGCATGCCGCTGTCGACGGTGAAGTCGATGCGGCAGTCCTCCATCGCCGGGTAGATGTACTCCTCCACCGAGGCCGGAAGCCGGTGGATCTCGTCGATGAAGAGCACGTCGCGCTCCTGCATGCGCGTCAGCGTGCCCACGAGGTCACCGGCCTTCGTGAGCGCGGGTCCGCTGGTCACGTACGCGCGAGTGCCGAGCTCGTTGGCGACGACGTGCGCGAGCGTTGTCTTGCCGAGGCCCGGAGGCCCGTGCAGCAGCAGGTGCTCCGCGGGTGCACCCCGAAGGCGCGATGCCTCGAGCGCGATCCCCAGACGCTCCTTCAGCGCGGACTGCCCGACATAGTCGGCAAGCCTCTGCGGCCGCAGTGTCGAGACGACAGGCTCCTCCTCCTCGGAGGGCCGGG
>JBIKNS010000150.1:0-5481 GCA_044358545.1 Phycisphaerales bacterium
CATTGCCCCTTTGGCCACGGCAGCTCGCGCCAATCTCGAAGGCTGTGCTGCTGCGATTTGGTGGTCGCCGACCGAAGCATGTCCACCTCCTGTCTCTGCGAATCGAGCCGAGCTGCGCCTGTTTCCCAAGCCTCTAGAAGTCCAAGCAGCAGGGTCGACACGAACCACCGTGACTCCGAGTCTGCCGGCCGCTCGCGCTGCGCGGCAGCCTGGGCTTCGTCAAGGATCCCGACGGCCTCTTCCGCACGGCCAAGGGCATGCACCACGCGCGAAAGGTCGAAGGCGAGCAGCAGCATCTCCATGGACCCTCGGGACTCACCGCCGATCGCGCGAGCGGCGATGCAGTCGAGCAAGAGCTGCTCCGCATCGCCCATCCTGCCGCAGAGCGCCTGCGTGTTCGCGGTGGCGCGGGCGACCTGCAGGGTCAGGTCCGAGGAGTGTCCGAGCCGTGTGCGCGCCAGCTCCAGCGCCTCGGTTGCGAGCGCAATCGCACGCTCACACCCAATCGCATCCTCCTGCATACAGGCTCGTGTCGAAAGCATCGTCGCGAGAGTTGACTGGTCGATCGGCAGGGATCTTCGCCCGAGACCGAGACGCTGGTCGATCTCGAAGCTCTGCTCGAGCAGCGCGACGGCCTCTTCGAACGCCGAAGGATCCGATGGCTTCGCCCACATCAGGCACGAGGCGAGATCGCCGCGCGCCTGAAACGACATCGGATGGCCAATGCCCCCTATCTCTGCAGCGAGCGTCTTGGCCTCGCGGAGCATGCGGAGCCCCTCTTCGACCGTACCCGGTGTTCCGCTGGAGGACTGGGCGAGCAGCCGCCCAAGCGTAAGGAGCCCCCGTGCGCGCAAGTGGGCTGATCCGGCCTGTGCGCGAAGGCGCTGGAGCGCAGGTTCGAGTACGCCCCGAGCATCGTGGGCTTCCCCAGCTGCCCAGAGCAGTTCGCCAAGCACGATGGCATCGTCGATGGCCTCTGGTGACTCAGGATCGCGCGCCGATGACTGCGTCCACACATCCTGCGCCATCTCGACCGCTCCCAAAAGGCGACCCGATATCAGCGCCTCCACATCGCGGCGGAGCCTGAGGGCGTCCAGATGCTCAGGTGATCCGCGCCCGTAGGCTTCCGCGCGAGCCTCTTCGACCTGCTGGGCGCCCCTCCCGGCCTCCGCGGGGTCAGGATTGGCCCTCGCGAGCCACATCCGTGACCACAGTGCGCGCGGATGCTGCGGCTCAAAAATGTGCTGGTGGATCCGATCGGCTTCGCGGAACAGCTCGAGCGAATCCTCCGGGAACCCAAGGCTCCACTGGCTCTGCCCGAGGGACATCAGGAGCAGTGACTTGAACTGGTCGCTTGTGTCACTCGCGTTCTCAAGCGATTGGAGCGCGGGCAGTATCACGGACTGTTGGATCGACCGGCGAACCACCTCCGCCATGTTGATGCCGCGAAGCTCCTCGCGGAGCGCATCTAGGCGCCTCGAACGGTTCTGCCCATCGACGCCACGCTCGCGCATGCCACGGTCGGCTTGCTCGACAATCTCCCTGATTGCAATGCGTGTACCAGCATCCGTTGCGTCCGACTGGGCGGCAGCCTGAAAGGCCTGAAAGTCAATCACGCCCATAAGTTCCGCCTCACGCTCCCGCACGCGGTCCAGCGCGGCTTGAAGATCCCTGAGCGCCTGGCTTCTTTGGACAAGCACGGCCGACACCGTCACCGAAAATGTGACAAGAGCAATCGCCAGCGCGCATGCAGCCACGAGCGCTCGGTGGTGGCGCCGAGCGAACTTGCGCATCAGGTACCAGCGTGACTCCGGTGCTGCGACGAGCGGGCGTCCCTTCAGATAGTTCTCGATGTCCTTTGAGAGCGCATCCGCGCTGCTGTAGCGGCGCTCACGGTCCTTGCGGATAGCCATGAGTGGTATCCACTCAAGCTCACGGCGCAACGCGCTGATGAGCGCCTCAATCTGCTCGCGCCGACCCTTGGAGATTCGCTGCGCAGTGCCGGAGTCCCTCGTCGCGATCGTGGAAAGCCGCATGCTTGGTGTCGGCGCATCCTCCTCCCTGATGATGCGCTGCGCGTCCTGCTCGGCCCTGCGCTCGAGGTCGAACGGCTTTACGCCCGCAAGCAGCTCGTACAGCACCACGCCGAGGCTGTAGACGTCCGTGCGGGTATCGATGTCGATCCCACGCGGGTCCGCCTGCTCCGGACTCATGTACTCGAACGTGCCTATGGCCCTGTGCTCGCGCGTGATGGGGCGGTCGGTACGCAGCTGGGTCATTGCCTTGGCGATGCCAAAGTCGATCACTTTCACATGAGGTGCGCCTCCGGTGCTCAGGGACACGAGAATGTTCGTCGGCTTGAGGTCGCGATGGATGATGCCTCGGCGGTGCGCATGCGTTACTGCATCGCAGACCTGCCGGAACATCGCAAGCCTCTCCCGCAGATCGAGCGAGTGGCGGTCGCAGTACTCGTTGATCGGGAGCCCGTCGACATACTCCATGGCGAACCAAGGCCGCTCCATATGGACGCCGCCGTCGAAGATCTTTGCGATGTGCTCATGATTGAGCGCAGCGAGCACCTCTCGTTCCTGCTCGAAGCGCGCGATCGTTTCGCGTGGATCCGTGCCGGAGAACTTGGCGAACTTGAGTGCCACGAGCTGCCGGAACGTGTCGCGGCGCTCCGCCAGCCACACCTTCCCCATGCCGCCCTCGGAGATGGCTCGGACAAGGACGTATGGACCAATGCGTGCGCCTGGCACCACACCTGTTGGATCCACAGGAGTGGACCGGTCCGTTGAGCCCATGCCGTGAACGACTGTGTCGTCCGAGCTGGCCTGATCACTCGATGGCCGATCAGTCATTCAGGCACGGCCCCCAGACGGCGAGGAGCATGGCAAGATCCACCCCATCGATGCGTGTGTCTCCGCTGATGTCAGCAGGGTGCCCCGCCGAGCCGGGTCCCCAGGCCGCGAGCAGTCGTGCAAGGTCTGCGCCATCAACGGTGCCATCCGCGTCGATGTCAGCGGGGCACGAAGGCACCTCCGGCACCACAGCACGATACGGAGTCGCGCGTGGTCCGCCTGCGCTGTCTCCGCTGAGCGAACTGCCGCCCCCAGTGTCGATGATGAAAACACCCTCTGCGCCTGGTCCTAGCACATTGCCGCGGGGACAGAAGGCAGGTTGCACGGACGGGATCTGGTCCTGCTCGCCGAGCGTAAGCGGCCCGCCAGGATCGAGCTGGTTGACCTGAATCGAGACCGACTCCGTCTGTCCGACAAGCGTCTGGTGCACGCTGACGATGTCACGGATGCCGTCGCCATTGACGTCGACCATCGAGACATCACGGCCTCCGGTGGCTCCATCAGGCGAGATCGGTACAGGCGCGCCGAAGCCGTCAGCCGTCCCCTTGAACAGCGTGAGCACCGCCAGCGGCGTCCCAGTGCCAAGCTTCTGGGGATTCCTGTTGGTAGAGATCGCATCCTCAAATCCATCGGCATCGCGATCGATATTGGCCACATCAAGCCGCTCCGGCTCGCCGGGCACATCAATGACTTGCGTCACCGAGTACGCCCCCGCAGCGTCCGGGGTCATCACGAGAAGCCTGCCCCGAGTTGAAGTCGCAGGATCGTCCGCAGAGTTGGTGTTCGGGCCTCCACTCAGCACTCTTCGAGTACGCGTTCCGAGCGATCTTGGGGCGATCGGCACCGGCACTACCTGTGGTGACGCGCCATTGGTTGGCGACGCGACCACCACGGTTGACGCGGCTGTGCCCACGGCAATCTTGGGGTCAGGATGGGGGATGATGCCTGAGGACAGGGGAGCGCCGCCGAGCGCGACGGATGCTGACGCCGCGAATGCGATGTCGCCTTGAAGCGACGCACCTGAGCCGAGGATGTTGAGGTACACGTGTGCGGAGGAGTCCGACTGCGTGCCCACGACGACATCCTCTCGTCCATCCCCGCTCAAGTCGCCGACTGCAAGCGTCGTAGGCAGGGATGGTGTGAGAGTGGCATACGAGGTGGCGGAGAGATTTCCTTTCCCGTCGTTGACAACGACCTGAAGGAGTCCGGGCTGAGAAGGTCCATTGGAGATGGCTAGCGCGAGATCGTCGAAGCCGTCACCATTGACATCGATTGCCCGAGCATCGACCACAGTGCCCGAGAAGGCATACGAGTCCCCCTCGGTCGCGTTGAATGAGGGCGCGAGCTCGCGCAGCGCCAGCGACCAGGTAGTGCCGCCATCAATCGACGCACTTGGCACGAGCGTCAGGAACTTGCCGGTAGCAGCTGGCACATCCGACTTGATCACCGAGAAGGTGCCATCGAAGCTGCTGGCGCTGATGATCGGTACGGATAGGTTGGCCGGAAGCGTATCTGCGCCGGTTGGGAGTAGCCATATCCGGCCTTGAAGGCTCGCCAGGCCAGCTACCCGAATCGAGTGGTCCTGCGAGCCCGATGGCCGAGTGAGATCAACCGGCACCAGTAAGGTCGAGCCTGGCGACACAGTCAGCGTCGCGCATTGGGCATCGCATACCGAGCCAACCGAGCCGTACTGACCGAGAGTCACATTCGTTAGCGCACCCGGCACTTGAGGTCCACCTCCGTTTGACCATGACCAAACGCCAACCTGCTCCCAGGCAGACCCACTTACAGCAACAGTTGCTGTACCTGCGCCACCGGGATTGGAACAAGCGCTCAGCGTCTCGTTCAACAGTGCCAGAGCGTGAACGCTGCCCACTGCAATCTTGGTGACGCCGCGGAGGCCTGAAGGCGCACCGAGGTCTCCATTGGGGTTGTACCCCCAGCCGATCACCGTTCCGTCGCTCGTGAGCGTGAAGGTGCGGTTCATACGGCACGCAACTTGGACGATGCCCGCAAGCCCCGCCGGGGTGCTCGTCTGTCCATCGCTGTTCGAGCCCCATCCCACTAGCGTCCCGTCCCCTCTCAGCGCGTACGAATGGATGCGTCCTGCGGCAACCTGGATCACCCCAGTGAGGCCTGTCGGCACCATGCTCTGGCCCCAGTTCTGGTTCGCATTGCCGGGAGGATTGGTAGTACCCGCACCCCACGCAACCACGGTGCCGTCCACTCGGCAGGCGAGGGTATGGTTGCCGCCGCATGCTACGTGTGCGACGTTGGTAAGAGCTGCTGGTGTGTTCAACTCGCCCCACGCATTGTGGCCCCAACCAACGAGGGTGCGGTTGACCCGCCTTGCGTACGAGTGGTTCTCCCCGCAGCTCACCTGGACGACGTCTGAGAGATTCGAGGGCACGCTCGTTTGAGACAGGTTGTTGCGTCCCCACGCGCGCACCGTTCCGTCCTGCCTCAGGGCGCAGGTGAATTCGAGTCCACATGCAATCTGCGCGACACCACCGAGATTTGCGGGGGTGGAGATCTGGTTGTACTGGTTCGATCCCCAGCCGACCAGCGATCCGCCATCGTTGAGTGCATATGAGTGCAGGGATCCGGCAGCGACATCGCT
>JBIKNS010000151.1:0-5458 GCA_044358545.1 Phycisphaerales bacterium
CTCGCGAACCAGGCTCGCCTCGTTGAAGCGCGAGGGGGGGCTCGTGAACTTCTGCTGCGGGTCGAGCCAGAAGGGGGCCATCTCCTGTCCTTCACGGAGCGGCGGGAGCTCCTGGTCCTCGCCCTCGCCGCGGATGCCCGTCACGGTGTAGCCGTCAAATGTCTGCACGCGGCCCGTGGCCTTGAACACTGCACCGGTCGGGCGGTCGCTGCGCTCGAGCAGCACGGCCGTGGAGTCGTACTGCGCATCGGTCATCTGGCATGCGACGAAGCGCTGCCAAATGAGGTTGTAGAGCTTCCACTGCTCGTCATCGAGCGATCCGCGGAGGCTCTGCGGCGTGCGGCGCACGTTGGTCGGGCGGATCGCCTCGTGCGCCTCCTGCGCGCTCTTGTTGCTGCTGCCGTAGAAACGCGGCTTGTCGGGCAGGTACCTCGGTCCGTACTCGGAGCCGATGAACTCGCGCACCGACCCGAGCGCCTCTCCGGAGAGGCTCGTCGAGTCGGTTCGCATGTAGGTGATGAGTCCGACGGTTCCCTCGCCGGAGACGTTGAGTCCCTGGTAAAGCGCCTGCGCCACTCGCATCGTGCGGTCAGTGCCGAACCCAAGCGCATAGCTCGCGCTCGACTGGAGGGTGCTCGTGATGAATGGCGCGCGCGGCTTGCTGCTCGTGCCGGTGCGGTCCACGCTCCGCACCCGGTAGCGGACGCCTGCGCCGACGGTGCCGCGGACCGTGCGCTGCCATCGTGCAAAGCCCACAGCATCCGGATCCTCGCGCAGGTCAACCGCGACCGACTCGAGGCCAACCGCCTCCGCGACCGCACGCACCTTCGCGACGAGGTCGTCGCCTGGGCCGTAGAAGGGGGGGCGCTGTGGGATGGGCCGCTCGCGCGCGGTCGGCTTGCCGCCTTGCGGATCGGGCTCGGTGACCGTCTCCTTGGGCACGGATCGCCCGAGCTCGAACCGGGCACCGCCAACCTCGACGAGGTCGCACTCGATGCCTCCGCGCTCGGATAGCCAGTGCGACTGCTCCTTCACGCTCGGGCCCTTGCCTCGCTCGTCGCGTCGGGCAATGAAGGAGCTCCACTCCTTCGCGAGCGCCGCAGAGCGTGCGGGCTCCGCGGTCATGGCGGCCTCGACCTTCCAGTACTCGTCCGGCTGGAACGCGCGGATCTCGCGCTCTCGGTCGACAATCAATCGAAGGGCGACGCTCTGCACGCGTCCTGCGCTGAGGCCTCCCGCCACCTTGCGCCACAGCACAGGACTGACCATGTAGCCCACGATGCGGTCGAGGATGCGCCGTGCCTGCTGCGCGTCCACGCGGTTGGTGTCGATGGCGCGCGGCTGGCTGAACGCCTTGAGGATGGCAGTGCGCGTGATCTCGTCGAACTCGACCCGCTTGGCCTTTGTGGGCTCTACCCCAAGCAGTTCGGCAAGATGCCACGCGATCGCCTCGCCCTCGCGGTCAAGGTCGGTGGCGAACCAGATCTCGCTGGCCTTCTTCGCGAGTCGCTTCAGGTCGTTGACCTGCGACTTGCGGTCGTCGCTGACGACGTACTCGGGCTCGAAGCCGTGGTCGAGGTCCACGCCAGGCACGGGCTGCTTGACGCCCTTTGGCGCGCGCTTGGGAAGGTCACGGATATGACCCTTCGAGGCCTCCACCCGGTACCCAGTCCCGAGGTACTTGCCGATGGTCTTGGCCTTCGCCGGGCTCTCGACGATCACGAGGCGGTAGTCGCCGCCGGCGCCGTCGTGCTGGTCGTCTGCAGGCGCGCTGCCGGCAGCCCGTCGTGATGAGGATGAGACTCGTGATTTGGCCATGGGGTGGGCGGAAGGAGAGCTGCGAAACCGTGGTGCGTCAAGGCGAACATCGGTCGTGAGGCGCAATTTGTGCAGATTTCTGATACAGGACCTCGGCCAACGCGCGCGTGCGTGCGTGAGCGCGTGTGCCCGCGCGTGCCCGCGTGCGTGCGTGAGCGCGTGTACCCGCGCGTGCCCGCGTGCGCGCGAGCATGCATGCATGTGCACGCAGGCGCGTGCGCGCGAGGCGGCGCACATCCTCCGGCCGGCGGCGATGCTCACTTCGGGGGTAG
Organism: Phycisphaerales bacterium; assembly: GCA_044358545.1. Lineage (GTDB taxonomy): Bacteria > Planctomycetota > Phycisphaerae > Phycisphaerales > SM1A02 > ZLKRG44. The sequence goes on from JBIKNS010000151.1 coordinate 2,091, forward strand.
GGACGCGATGAATCGTGCAGCGATTTCCGCCGTACCCACGGTGTCACCGGGCTCAAGCCACACGCTGCCAGGAATCCCGCTGAACCGACGCAGCCAAGTGCGCTGCTGCCGCGCGAGCCGGCGTGTGCGCACCTTGATCGCCTCGGTGGCCTCGTGCAGCGAGCATCGCCTGTCGAGGTACTTCGCAAGCTCGCGGTACCCGACAGCTTCGGCCGCCTGTCGCCCGAGGTCGCCACGCGCACGGAGCGCACGCACCTCGTCGACGAATCCCTCGTCGATCATCGCACCTACGCGCGCATTGATGCGTCGGGCGCTCTCGGCTGCTGCGGGCATGAGGCCCACGGCACGCCATCCGGGCTCGAGCGCCGGCATCCGGGATTCCCATTGCACCTGAAGCGCACTGATGGGGGAGCCAGTGAGCTCAAGCACCTCGAGCGCCCGGACGGTGCGCCGAATGTCATTGCGGTGGATGCGGCGCGCCGCTGCTGGATCGCGGCGCTCGAGCAGCTCGCGAAGCTCTTCGGCGGCCAGCGCGCCTAGGCGTGCGCGGATCTCCGGCGACGCAGGAGGCCCCTCGAACAGTCCGCACACGAGCGCCTGCACGTAGAGGTTCGTGCCGCCCGTGATCACGGCAATGCCGCCAGCTTCTCGCACGCGGTCGATGTGCAGTCGTGCGCCCCGCAGCCACTCCTCGACCGTGAACCCGCTGCTGTAGGGGTCCGCGACATCGATCATCCGATGCGGCACCAGCTCGAGTTCTGCGCGCGAGGGCTTGGCAGTGCCGATGTCCATCCCGACATAGACCTGCATCGAGTCCGCGGAGACGATCTCGGCACGCACGCCACGGATCGCAAGCATGCGCGCAATCTCGAGCGAGAGCGCCGTCTTTCCGCTTGCGGTCGGGCCCAGCAGCAGGATCGCGTGGATGACCTCTGGCACACCGTGATGTGTACCCTGACTGCGTCATGCCTCACACGATCGACCAGGTGGACCCGCGGGGCAAGCGGGTGTTCATCCGCGCAGACTTCAATGTGCCTCAGTCGGACGATGGCAGCATCACCGATGACCGGCGCATCCGGCTGACACTGCCCACGATCGAGTCGGTCCTCGTGCGTGGCGGCAGCGTGGTGCTCGCGAGCCATCTTGGACGACCCGAGGGGAAGGGATTCGAGGCCGACGGTTCCCTCGCCCCCGTGGCGGAGCGCCTGCGAGAGCTCTCGCCGCGGCTTGCCGGTCTTCGCATGGGCGGCCAGCTCGCCAGCGACGATGCCAGCCGGGCGGCGGCGCTCGCGCTCAAGCCCGGCGAGGCGCTTCTCCTCGAGAACTTGCGCTTCGAGAAGGGCGAGAAGAAGGGGGACCCCACATTCGCTGCGCGGCTTGCCGATCTCGCCGACATCTACGTGAACGACGCGTTCGGGTGCTCTCACCGAGGCGATGCGTCGATGCTTGCCCTGCCGAAGGCGATGCATGCGCAAGGCAAGCCATGCGTGGCCGGCCTGCTGCTCGAGCGCGAGATCAAGTTCCTCAGCGGCGTGATCGAGAAGCCGATGAGGCCGTTTGTCGCGATCGTGGGTGGCGCGAAGGTCTCCGACAAGCTCGCGGCCCTCCGCAACCTATGCCAGCGCGTGGACTCGATTCTCGTCGGGGGCGCGATGGCGTACACGTTCCTCAAGGCCAGCGGCACTCCGGTGGGGCGCAGCCGTGTGCAGGACGACATGCTCGAGGAGGCGCGCTCGATCCTTGCGTTTGCGCGCGAGCGCGGTTGCCGCGTCGAGCTGCCGACGGACCACGTGTGCGCCGATGCGCTCGCCGCTGGCGTGGCCACTCGTGTGTGCGTTGGCGCGATCCCAGATGGGCTCATGGGCCTCGACATCGGGCCCGACACGGTGCGCCGCTACGCGGAGCAGGTGGGCTCGGCATCGACCATCCTCTGGAATGGGCCCGTTGGGGCATTCGAGACTGCGCCCTTCGATGCGGGCACGACGGCGCTCGCGCGTGCGGCAGGGGCGGCGACCACAAAGGGGGCGATCTCGGTTGCAGGTGGCGGCGACACCGCGGCGGCGGTCGACCATGCGGGGATGGCCGCCGGATTCAGCCATATCTCCACCGGCGGAGGGGCCAGCCTCGAGATGCTTGAGGGCAAGCGCTTCGAGTGCATCGACGCGCTCGACGCGTGAGGAGATCGGGCGGGTGCCGCCCGTATCATCCTGGCGGAGGCGCCTGGCGCCCAACACCACACCGAGGACCACTCCCATGCGACCCACTGCCCTCTCGTTGACACTCTCGTGCGCGGTCGGACTTTCAGCGATCGCCACCGTTGGGGCGACCGCGCTGTTTTCGCCCTCCGCGACCGCCATGCAGGGCGACGACAAGCTCAAGGTGGGCTCGGATGCCCCCAACATCGATGGACTCAACCTTGTGCAGGGCTCGCTTGCCGACAAGCCCCAGGTCCGCGTCGTGGAGTTCTGGGCAACGTGGTGCGGGCCGTGCAAGGCATCGATCCCGCACATCAACGAGATGCACAAATCGCTTCGGCGACGGGGCCTTGAGGTCATCGGCGTGAGCGACGAGAAGCCCGAGACGGTCGCCAACTTCCTCCGGCTCCAGGGCGATCGCATGAGCTACGTCGTGGCGATCGACCCCGAGAAGAAGGTCGCGGAGCGCTTCATGCAGGCGGCGGGCAAGGCCGGCATCCCGTGCGCGTTCGTGATCGGGCCGACCGGCAAGATCGCCTTCATTGGGCACCCCATGGATGAGGAGTTCGAGCGCGCTGTGCGGCTCTCGCTCGATGGCCGGTACGACCCCGCGATCACCCGCAAGGCGGAGCCCATCCTCGCGGCAGCGCGCCGTGCCGTCGGAGTGCGCAACTTCGCGGAGGCGTACCGGCGGTTTGACGAGGCGATCGCGCTCTCGCCAGTCGTGATGTACGACGCGGCTGCGGAGCGGTACCGCACGATCCTTGTGGATGAGAAGAATGAGGACGCAGCGCGGACCTATGCACGCCGAATGCTTGGGATGTACGAGAAGGATGCTCCGGCGCTCCGTGACCTCGCGCTGATGCTTGCATCGGACGCCTCGCTGCCGTCAAGTGACGTGGAGACCGCACAGATGGCGTCAGCGAAGCTGACTGAGATCGCCCAGTCTGGGGACCCCGATGCCTTCAAGGTGGCGGCAGCGGTCGCATACGCCAAGGGCGATTTTCAGGCCGCCTCCGAGCTCCAGCGCAAGGCATGGCGGATTGCGCCTCCTGAAGCGAAGGCGGAGTACAAGAGCACGCTTGATGCCTATGACTCGGCCGTGAAGCAGAACAAGAGGGTGGCTGTGCCCAAGGCAGCCGCGGCGGCAGCCGGATGATACGGCGACCACCG
>JBIKNS010000152.1:0-5431 GCA_044358545.1 Phycisphaerales bacterium
CAGTCGCCAAGATCCTCGCTCCAGGCCGACTGGGAGCGTGGACTGACGGCGCACGCCAGATCCTGCCCCGCCATCGACGCCGCATCGCGGGCCATCTTCACGAGCGCCTCGTCGCTCACCGACGCGTCCGAGCAGATCACGCCATTCATCGATCCGCTGATGCGCAGCTTGCGCACGAGCGCGCGCGTGTCGATGCCGCTGATGCCGGGCACGCCGTGCGACGCGAGCCATGAGGAGAGGTCGGTGACAGACCTGTAGTTGGACGTGATGCGGCTGAGCTCGCGCACCACGAATCCGGCGATCGCGGGCGCGGCACTCTCGACATCCTCCTTCGAGATGCCGTAGTTGCCGATCTGCGTGGCGGTCATCACCAGGACCTGCCCGGTGTAGCTCGGGTCCGAGATCGCTTCCTGATAACCGCACATCGCCGTGTTGAACACCACCTCGCCGATGCGCTTGGCGCCGGGACCGGTCGCCCCGAATCCGATGCCCTCGAAGATCGATCCGTCGGCCAGCGCCAGCCTTGCGATGGGCTGATCGGCGGATGCGGTGGCAGCGCGGGTCGTTCCGGGGCCGGTCATTGGCGTGCTGTCATCGGACGTCGAAATGGGTTTTCCGGGGCGAGGCATGCAACCGTGCGATGCTACCGGGCGTAGCGGCGCAGTCCCTTGCGGGTGACGGTTCCGCCGTTTAGTCTTCGGGGCCCGTCGGACGGACGGACGAACCGGCGGCCCCTCGGGCCGGCGGCGGTTCGTGTGTGGCAGGATGCCGCCGAGAGAGATCACCCTTCGGAGTTCTGCATGTCATTGACTGACCCGCGCGACGAACGCCATGGATCAATTGAGCGGGCGATTAGGAGGCATCTGCGTGCCGCACTCGCCCTCGGCGCCGCGCTCTCTCTCTCAGCGGCAGCGCTCGCCGCGCCGCAGCAGGGTGCGCCCTCCGAGCCGTGGCCAGATGATCCGGCGCCTGCGTCGCCGCCTCCTTCGGCTCCAGCCCCGCCACCCGCGGCGCCAGCGCCGGCGGCTCCCGCCCCAGCAGATCCGGGTCAGGGCCAGAGCGCGCCGATGGTCAGCGCGAGCGCTTCCGGCCTGCGCGACCAGGCTCGCCGCGCCGCATCCGCAGGCCAGTGGGCCACCGCAGCCGACCTCTGGGCCGCGCTGCTCGCGCAGCTCCCCGGAGATGCGGAAGCGCTCAAGGGCCTGAACGATGCGCAGGCCGCCATGAACCAGGCGTCCTCGATTGATCGCGTGCGTGGCGATGCCGCCGTGCAGCGCGAGGAGGCGCAGGTCGAGTTCGACACGCTGCTCCGCCGCGCAGACGAGCAGTTCAGCCGCGGCGACTACTCAGGCGCGGAGCGCAGCATCACGACCGCGCGCGTCACGCTCGACAAGGCCCGTGCGGTGCTCTCGAGCGCCGACTACGACGCGCGCACCCGCCGCGCGCAGGACCTGCTCGACCGAGTGAAGGCCGCCGAGACGATGGCGCAGCTGCAGTCGCAGCAGAGCGCGCGCACCGAAGCCCAGCAGAAGGCCTCCGAGCAGCAGAAGGCGGAGCTCGAGCAACGCCAGAAGACGATCAACGAGAACCTGCTCCGCGTGCGTCAGCTCCAGATGGAGCTCAAGTACGACCAGGCACTCGAGGTGCTGCAGGAGACGCTGTTCATCGACCCGAACAATCCTGCGGCGCTTGCGCTGCGCGACATCATCGAGACGAGCCAGCTCTACCGGCGCTACTCGGACCTGCAGCGCCAGCGTGCATTCGCGTTCGAGGGCCTGTCCCAGGCGGCCCTCGAGGCGATGATCCCGCCGAAGGTCAACATCAGCGGTCCCGGTCCGCGGTCCACCAACGCGGTGGTCACCTACCCCGAGGACTGGAAGCAGCTCTCGCTGCGCCGCGATACCGCAGCTGGCTACAACGAGAGCGAGGCGAACCGTCAGACGCTGCAGACGCTGCAGCGCCCGATCGGCCTTGACTTCGTGGATACCGAGCTGTCGCAGGTCTTCGACTACTTCAAGAAGGTGACCGGTCTCGACTTCTACATCGAGTGGCGGAGCCTGAACGCGGTCAACGTGACGCAGACCACTCCGGTCAACCTGGTGTTCACCGAGCTCCGCGCCGATGCGGCACTCAAGATGGTGCTCGATGCGGCGATGGCCTCGGAGGGCGGTGGCGTGCAGACCGACCCCACCGCGAACCGCGCCGACTGGACCGTCGAGGAGGGCGTGGTCATCATCGCGTCCTCGGAGAGCCTTCAGCTGCGCCGCGTGACCGTCGTCTATGACGTGCGAGACCTGCTGTTCGAGGCCCCGTACTTCGATAACGCTCCCGACTTCGCGATCGACACCGCACTCGCGCAGGGCATGCCCGGCATGGGCGGCGGCGGTGGCGGCATGGGCGGCGGCGGCATGGGCGGCGGCGGCGGTGGCGGCGGTTTCGGCGGCGGCGGCGGCGGCGGTATGGGTGGCGGTGGCGGCGGCGGCGGTGGCGCGCCATTCGGCGCACCCGCGGGCGATGCGGAGCGCGCCGACAAGGGCGAGCTCTTCCGCAAGCTGCAGCAGGTCATCCGGAACATCGTGCCTCAGGGCAACTGGGACATCGGCGGCGCCACCGAGGGCCGCATGGACGAGTTCAACGGCAACCTGATCGTCACGGCGACGCCCAAGACGCACCGCGACATCACGAACCTCTTCTCGCAGCTGCGCGCGGTGCGGGCGATCCAGATCAACATCGAGAGCCGCCTCATCTCCGTGGCGCTCGACTGGTTCGAGCAGATCGGCATCGACTTCGACCTGTACTTCAACACGAACTCGTCGATGTTCGACTTCGCGCGTGATCAGGACCCCAACTTCCAGCTGCGCGACTTCTTCTTCCAGAACCCGCCCGGCCCGGCCAACACCGAAGGCGTCGGCAACGTCGGACGCCTGAAGAGCCCGGTCATCTTCAACGGCTTCGGCCAGAACGCCGCGAACTTCCCCGACGGCAACACGCTGAACACGGGTTCCGCGGGCGCGCCGCCGAATCCCACGGGCGACACGCTTGACTACGGGTACTTCGGCCCGGCAAACGGCGGCGTCTACAGCCCGATCGGCGTGCGCCGCGCGGGCGACACCTACGGCGGAGCGGGTGCCTCCAACGGCATGTCGCCGGTGAATGTGCAGCAGGAAGGCCTGCCGCTGATCACCGCGCTGGGCCAGGCGGCGCTCGGCCAGGGCAGCACCTTCGCGCGCACCGTGCTCAACAACCCCGTGCTCAGCGTGGGCTTCACGTACCTCGACGACGTGCAGGTCGACCTGCTCGTGCAGGCATCGCAGGCGGACCAGCGCAACATGGTGCTGTCGGCCCCGCGCCTCACGATGTTCAACGGCCAGCGCTCGTGGATCAGCTTCGCCCGCCGCCAGAGCTACGTCGCCAACGTGCAGCCGGTCCTCGGCAACGCCAGCGGCGCGTTCAGCCCGGTCATCGCGCCGATCTACGACGGCTTCGTGCTCGACATCGAGGCCGTGGCCAGCGCCGACCGCCGCTACGTCACGATGACGGTCGAGTACGCGCAGAACCAGTTCGAGCGATTCGACACCGCATCGGTGTCCGGTGCCGCAGGCGGTGGCGACTTCACGGGCCGCTCGGCGCAGTTCGCCGCGACCATCCAGCTGCCCGTCGTGAACGCGCAGCAGGTGCAGACCACCGTGACCGTGCCTGACAAGGGCACGATCCTCCTTGGTGGAGAGCGCAAGCTCACCGAGGTCGAGGTCGAGGTCGGCGTGCCGGTGCTCTCGAAGGTGCCCTTCGTCAACCGGTTCTTCACCAACACGCTCAACTCGAAGACCGAGACGACCGTGCTGCTGCTGATCCGTCCCGAGGTCATCGTGCTGCAGGAGGCGGAGGACCAGCTCTTCCCGGGCCTGCGCGACGAGATGAACCAGTCGACGCAGATGTCCGGCTACTGATCGGCGACACCAGCACGAGAGGGCACACCATGGCCAGCGACCCTTCACGCCTGAGGATCTCCGAGAAGGATGGCGTCACTCGCGTCGACTTCATGGACCGCGACATCCTCGACGAGGCGAACATCCGGCAGATCGGGTCGGAGCTGCTCCGCCACGTGGAAGCCAAGTCGTCGCCCAAGATGCTGCTGTGCTTCCGCAACGTGGAGCACCTGTCGTCGGCGGCGCTGGGCACGCTGATCACTCTGCACAGCACGGTGAAGAAGAAGTCGGGGCAGTTGCGCATGTCGGACATCCGGCCGCAGATCTTCGAGGTCTTCGTCATCACCAAGCTCAACAAGCTCTTCACCGTCGACGAGACGGCCGAGCAGGCGCTCACGCGCTTCAGCGCGTAGGGCGCATCCGCTCCCCTTGCGGCGAGTGCGATGAACGGTTCCCCCACGAACAGCCACGGAGACGCGCGCCGGGAGGTGCTGCGCGAGCAGCGCACCGACATCGAGCGCGTGCAGGAGCAGGTGTCGAGCCTGTTGGAGAAGTCGGGCTACGACGATGCGGCGCGCTTCGCGATCCGCCTCGCCATGGAGGAGGCGCTCGTGAACGCGTTCCGCCACGGCAACCGCGGCGAGACGGGGCGCTCGGTGATGCTCGAGTGGCGCATCTCGCCTGACCTTGCCGAGTTCATCGTGCAGGACGAGGGCGAGGGCTTCGATCCCGGAGCCGTCCCCGATCCCACGCTCGACGAGAACCTCGAGATTCCCTCAGGCCGCGGCATCATGCTGATGCGCGCGTACATGCACGAGGTCGAGTACCTGCCGCCGGGCAACCGCATCCGCCTGCGCTACATGCGTGCGGGGAAGGCGGGCGCGTGAGCGCGTCCGCGACCGGCACGCTGCGCTGCGGCGTGATTGGGGTTGGGCGCATGGGCCGGCATCACGCGCGCCTGTGCGCTGGTACCGAGGGCACGGAGCTGGTGGCCGTCGTCGACGCGAGCGCGGAGCGCCGCGATGCGATCATCGAGCAGTTCGGCGGCACGGGGCACGGCACGGTCGACTCGATGCTGGCGCAGGGCGTCGACGTGGCGATCGTCGCGACACCCACGGTGACGCACCGGGCGATCGTCGAGCGGCTGCTCGCGGCTGGCGTGCACTGCCTGGTGGAGAAGCCGCTCGCGCCCGACGAGGCGGAGGCACGTGCGATCGCGGATGCCGCGGAGCGCTCAGGCCGCTGCCTGCAGGTGGGTCACGTGGTGCGCTACGACCCGGTGATGCGCGCGGTGATGGCCGTGGGTGACATCAGGCCGCGCTTTGTCGAGATGGACCGCATCTCGCCCATGACGTTCCGGTCGGTGGATGTGGGCGTGGTGCTCGACATGATGATCCATGACCTCGACGTGCTCCTGAAGCTGATGGGCTCGGAGCCGGAGGAGATCCATGCCGATGCGGTGTGCGTCGTTGGGGAGGCCGAGGACATCTGCAACGCGCGCCTGA
>JBIKNS010000153.1:0-5392 GCA_044358545.1 Phycisphaerales bacterium
CGCTCCCGCAGGTCATGCTCGGTTCGTACGCGAGCCTCCATCGATGCGAGCGTCGGCGGGGACGCGACCGCGACCGCGGGCACGGCGGCAGTCGATGGAAACATCGTCGACCAGCCCCGGCGAACGATTCCCGTGATGCCATACGCCGTGACGGCCGCAACGACCACCGTTGAAATCAGCAGGATGGCGGGCGCCCGCCTCTTCGGCCAGGGAAGCGTTGAGCCCGCACGAGGCGGCGTCTCGCGTTTGCCATTCGGTGGTGTCATCATCGCTGGCCTCCTTCGTGTGGCGGGGTGGAGTCGGGCGCGCGCAGCGTCTTGCGGAAGATCTCGAGGGCGTCCTTCGCAGGAATGCCGAGTTGGCGCGCGGCGATCGCTGCGGGCTGCAGGAGCCGTGCGAGTTCGTCGTGCTTGAGCTCGCGCTTGATGTCTGCGGTTGCGCGTCGTGCTGAGCCGTTCCCAGCGCCTTCCGCCGGGCCGCGCACGACGAGCGAGAGCCCCGGTCGCCGCTCGAGCACGCCCTCCTGCTCGAGCGATGCGTACGCCTTGCTCACGGTCATCGGGTTGATGCCGAGCCGCTCGCCGAGGTCGCGGGTCGAGGGAATCTCTGCGCCCGCGCGCAGCACCCCCGCCGCGACCTGGAACCGGACCTGGTCGCAGATCTGACGGAAGACGGGCACTCCGGAGTTGCGTTCGAGCGTGATGAGCATGGCGGGAAGTCCGGCGGCGGCGCGCTGCTGCGCCTACTGCATTAGTGCAATGATACACCAATACAGCTGCGAGGCAAGTTGACTTCGCGCAGTTCCGAGCACTTCCGTCCAACTCGATAAACCCACCAGTGGATGGCCCCAGGCGCCGTGTCCTGTTCGGATCCATGGAACCGCCATCCGTTTCGATCAGGGCCCCGCTCGCAAGGTGCGAAGGAATGGGCCCTCACCCCCTCTGGCATGCTCAGAACGCCATCTAGAGTTGGGAACCATTTCGACCGTTGAGTTACCAAAGCGGGTTGACCGAGAACGGTCAACCCGCTTGTTCATTGGTGGGGACGCGGGAACATCGATCCTGAGGCGTTGGGGGCATCTTCGCGCTCTCTGCAGCTCTCTCGGGTTCTCGCATCAACCCCGCTCGCACCGATCCGTGGGTCCGTGAAGTCAACCCGCGGAGCGGTTGCTCTCACGCGCTCTCCGCTCTCGGTGAACGGGTTCGCGTGGCTCGCGCCAGGCGCAAGCGTCTCGAAACTCAGTCATACTGACGGCGATGAGAGGCCTCACCCGCCCGGCTGCGCTCCGCCCCGGAGACACGATCGGCATCTGCACGCCGTCGTTTCCCGCGCATGTCGCTTTCCGTGCGAAGTACCTCCACGGCGTCGCCGAGCTCACGCGGCTCGGTTTCCGCGTGATCGAGGGCAGCCTGACCGCGCGAGCGACCTCGCAAGGCGCGCGATCGGGGACGCCAGAGGAGCGCGCCGCCGAGATCAACGAGCTGTTCTCCAACCGCGAGGTGCGCGCGATCATCACGACGATCGGCGGCAGCAACTCGTCGAGCCTCGTGCCGTACCTCGACTTCGCGGCCGTGCGGGCGAATCCGAAGATCTTCTGCGGATACAGCGACATCACCTCTCTGCACCTCGCGTTCATGCGCCATGCGGGGCTGTCGACCTTCTACGGGCCTGCCGTGATGCCGAGCTTCGGCGAGTGGCCCGAACTGCCGCACGAAATGATCGATTCGTTCCTCGATGCGACGATGCGGCATCTGGCTGGACCGCGCGAACTCGTCGCACCGAGCCGCTGGAGCCGTCACATGCGCGATGCCCGCACCGACGCGTGGCGCACCGAGCCGCGCACCTGGGAACCGCACGCAGGCTGGCGCACCGTCACGCACGGCGTTGCCGAAGGCCCGGCGCTGGCACTGAACCTCAACACGCTTCGCTCGAACACAGGCACCCCCGAGATGCCGGACTTCGACGGCACCATCCTCTTCATCGAGGAGATGTCGAGCTCGCCCACGCAGGCGGAGCGCGCGTTCCGGCATCTTGCGGCGCTCGGCGTGTTCTCGAAGGTCGCGGGACTCGTCTGGGGCCGGGTCGAACATTGGTCGGACGAGGGCTGCACGATCTCGGTCGAGGACCTCCTCCTGGAGGCGATCTGTGGCGAACTTGGTCGAGCTCCTGCGTTCCCGATCGCGACCGACTTCGACTGCTGCCACACGACCCCGATGCTGACGCTCGCGCAGGGCGTGCGCGTGCGGCTTGACGCGCAGGGCGCGGCTGCACGGATCACGGTGCTCGAGCCAGCGGTGGTGAGTTGACGGCAGGCGGCCTTCCGCCTGATTCCTGAGCCACGCCCGCGGCGAGTTATCCCGGACACGGCCTCGACCGGGTCCAGGGGCGAAGATCCCGTCGTTCCGAACCAGACGACGAGCCAGGCCGTTGATTGAAGCCAAGGGAGTTCCGTCAGGAGGCTTGCATCTGTAAGAAATCTGTACTAGTATTTCTTACAGATGCCAACCCGCCCTGCACGTCCGATCGATGCCCGGATCCTCGCCACGCTCCGACGGCGCGGCGTTGGCACCGTGTTCGTCCCAAACGACTTCCTCGAACTCGGGACCCGGACCGCCATCGACGTCGCCCTGCATCGCTTGGTGTCACGGGGCGCGATCCGGCGCCTTGGGCGCGGCGTCTACGACCTCCCAAAGCGCCATCGCGTCCTGGGAGAGGTCACGCCATCGGTAGACGCGATCGCCGCCGCCCTTGCGGGCCGTGACAGGCTGCGCCTGCAGCCGAGCGGCGCGTATGCGGCGAACCTGCTGGGGCTCAGCGAGCAGGTCCCCGCGAAGGTGGTGTTCCTCACCGACGGCGCGACGCGGACGGCGCGGATCGGAAGCATGACGATCCAGCTGCGCCGCACGACTCCCCGGAACATGGCGACGGCGGGACGCCTGAGCGGGTTGCTGATCCAGGCATTTCGCTCGATCGGCACCCGGCACATCACGCCCCAGCGGATCGCGCACCTCAAGCGCTCGATCCCCGCTGCCGAGCGGCGGGCGCTCCTCAAGGATCTGCGCTTCGCGCCGGCATGGATGCACCCGATTTTCCGCGAACTGGCGGGAGCTGGTCGGTGAAAGTCGCCTTCCTCGGGCTTCCGGAGTCGGAGCGACGGCTCTACATCGAAGAGGCAGCAGCGCGCCGCAGCGTGTCGGCCGTCGTCATCGAGAAGGACTTCTGGGTGTCTTGGATGCTCGCGGTGCTTTTCCGCAGCGGGTTCGCCGGGTACCTGGTCTTCAAGGGAGGAACCTCGCTTTCGAAGGTCTTCGGTGCGATCGACCGGTTCTCGGAGGACATCGACCTCTCGCTGGCGCCTGCGTTCGTGGGCATCGATGCGCCCGGCGAAGACTCGAGCCGGACGAAGCTCGATCGCTGGATGCACGACGCGCAGGAGGCGTGTGCGGTCACGCTGCGGCGGAAGGTCAAGCCGCTCCTCGATCGGGAGATCACGCGGGCACTGGGCACCTCGGCAAGGGCCGATGCCCTTGAGCCCGCCATGGGCGACGGCGCAGAGACGAACCTGCTGTTTCACTACCCGTCGGTCCTTCCCGTCGGCTTCGGGTACATCCGGCGCTCCGTGAAGCTCGAGTTTGGATCGCTCACCGACCAACGGCCGCACGGAATCCATGCGGTTCGACCGTGGATCGCCGAGAGCATTCCCGACGCCTTCGCCGACTGGAACTGCAGCGTCGTGGCGCGCGAAGCCGAGCGCACGTTCTGGGAAAAGGCGACCATCCTGCATGCGGAGCATCACCGCCCGCAGGACAAGCCGACGCCGGACCGCTTCTCAAGGCACTACGCCGACCTGGCTCGACTCGCGGATCATCCATCGGCGACGGTGGCGCTGGCGATGCCCGACCTACGCGATCGCGTGGTGGCCTGGAAGGGACGCTTCTTCCACTCGGCCTGGGCCCGGTTCGACCTCGCTCGGCCGGGCTCGTTCCGGCTGCTTCCGCCGCCGTCGCGGGCCAAGGACCTCGCGCGGGATTACGAGGCGATGCGCGAGATGTACCTCACGGAGCCGCCGGAGTTCGACCGTGTGCTGGACAGGCTTCGGGGCCTCGAGAAGCGCATCAACGACGGGTTATGACTCGGAGAGGCACAGGCGACTCGACCTCCGTTTGAAGCCGGTTCGATCGGGGAGTTCAAGGCCCGCCTCGAAGTCGAGGCGAGTCTCTTCGTTGACTCACGGTGTGGCTGAATCGGCCCGCGTGGGGCGTCGTGGCGGGGGTTTTGCGCGCTCGCGTTTGTGACCGCGGATCGGGGGAGCGGGCCGGACAGTGCCGGAAGGGCCACCCTGCCCGGGAAACGCTCGGACGCTCGGATCGCCGTGAACCGGAGAGCGTGATCGGGGGAGTTGGGAGGAAAATCGGAAATCTGGCGGGAGGGCCGGTCACATCGGGGCGGGTCGGACGGTGATGGAGGGGATGCGGATCGTCGATCCATCAACTGCTGAGCCGTCCTGGGCACTGAGAAGCGATGTCGCGCGTGACGCAATGCGAAGCACTCGATGGATCCCCACGCTGTGCGGGAGCCGTGCATTGTGTCCTCGTTTCCCAAATCGGCGTCTCAGGAAACTGTGCAGCGCACCATGCGACGTCACGGGCATGGACTGCGTCTGCTTTTACCCCCCAGTCGACACGACGGTCGTTTGTCCGAATCTGGCCAATCCAAACTCCAATATCGGCGACTGCCCATGACGCTCACGAACATGCCGATCCTCCCGGTTGTGGTCGCGCTGCTCGTTTCGGCAGCTTCGCCACCTGTCGTCGCCCAAGAGCGCCCGTCGTTCCGTCGATTCGGCTTTGAACCCGAGCCCGGGGCCAGGATATCTGTCGCCGTCCCCGATGCGCTCACGACAGCCGATGTCGAGTACTGGATCGCAGTGCTCGAACTGGAGCCCGACACCGTCGCAACTCTTCGTGCGGCAGTGGATGACTTCTACGAGTCGCGGACTCCTGAGATCGTCAAAGTGATCGAGCCCGTCGATCGAGCGGCGACGGAACTCGCACGTCGCGCCGGATTTCACATCATGCACCTGCCGGATGCTCCCGAGGCCTATCGTGAGTTGGTGCGACTCCGGGATCGGGCTGTGAGTCGGTTCAACGCGATCGAGGAGGAGCTCTTCGCGCATGTGGGGAGCGCCGTGTCGCCAGACGCCCCCGAGACGGTCGCCGACGTGATTCGGCAGCTGCGCAAGCGAGGCCGCTACCGTTCTGCGCCGCCGAAGTTGCCGATGGCGAGTGTCGACCTTCGCGCGATCGAAATGACACTCAACAAGGACTCGCCACTCGCGATCATTGACGGAGATGCGTGGCGGGCAGCGCGTCCCAGCTACGACTCGGAGTTG
>JBIKNS010000154.1:0-5366 GCA_044358545.1 Phycisphaerales bacterium
ACGCCATCGTGGTGCTCTCGGGATCAATCTGGCACACGACCGCCGCCGACGGCTACGTCCATACTCGCATCGGTGCCGCGCACGACCGCTTCGACACAGGCGTCCGCGCGTGGCGCGCTGGCCGCGCTCCGCTGCTGGCATTCGGCAGCGGCGTGGGCCGCACACCGAACGCGCCTACCGAAGGCCCCTTCAGCCGCGACCGCGCGATCTCGCTCGGCGTGCCCGCCGACGCGATCGTGGTGGGAGGCGATGCCTACTACACCTCCGACGAGGCCGCCTCCGTCGCCACGCAGCTGCGCGCACGCGGCGCCACCCGCATCATCCTCTGCACCAGCGCATTCCACATGCAGCGCGCCATCTGGCACTACGAGCAGGAGGGATTCCACGTGACCCCGCTCCCCTGCCATTTCCTTACACGGGGCGCGGCAGAGCGCTTCGACTGGCGGCAGCTGATCCCCTCCGCTCGCGCGCTCGAGCAGACCGACACGTGCGTCAAGGAATGGCTCGGCCGGGCGGCGCAGTCGGTGCGGTGAGCGCTCCCCACGGAATCGATCTGAATTTCTGACTCGGCGACTCCGACACTGCGCGTTCGTGTGGTAGGGTGTGCCAACCCACCGCAGATGTACCATAAGTTCGCTCACCGCTTGAGTTTACGCGGGTCCGTCTTGGCCAGGCCGTCGACGCCTTCGGACCGGGGGTCGTCTGTCTACTACTCGCTCGAGCGCGCGACCGTGACCTCGCTGCGAATCGTGTACCGGGCGCTCCCGCTCACGTCGAGCAGCAGGAAGCGACTTGCCGACTGGACCTTTGCGCATCTCCCTTCACTCAAAAGCGCTGTACACCGCATTTCGTTCGCAGAGATTTCGGGACGGGAACGCGGGCTACCGGCCGCGGAGGCAAGGGCGCCCGAGGACGGAAAGCCCCAAGCGCTGATCATCGAGCACCGCATTCCCACGCCTGACCGAACCAGCGGCTCAACGCGACTGCAGGCCATGATCGATCTCATCAGCAGCCGCGGATGGGGAGTGACGGTTGCATCCAACGCATGGCCCGAGGATTACCACTGGATCCTGCCCGATGTGGCGACGGAACTTTCGCGATACACGCAGCGGCTGGAGGCTCGGGGCATACGGACCGTCTTCGGATCGTCGGCGATCGGCGATCTGCTGCGGAGCTCGGGGACGCGATACGACCTGGTGATCGCCTCCTATCCGGAGATCATGCACCAATACGCGCCTCTTGTCCGAGCGTCAGCGCCGCTCGCCCTGCTCGTGTACGACACCGTCGACCTGCATGGGGTGCGAATCCGCCGTGAGGCGATCTGCAAGGGAGATAACGCTGACCTTCATGCGACCGCTGACCGCTACGACGCGATGGAGTCAGCGAACATCGAGTCGGGGGATGTGTGCATCGCGATCACCGACACCGAGTCGCAGCAGATCGCCCACCGCTCACCCGCCGCCCGCGTGGAGGTCGTTCCGAACATCCATGAGGTCCGACGGGAGACGCCCGGCTTCGACGGCCGCAGCGGCTTCCTGTTCATCGGGCACTACCTTCACGCGCCCAACGAGGACGCAATGCGGTACTTCGTGTCCGAGGTGCTGCCCAGGATCGAGCGCCGGCTTCCGGATGCGGCGCTCCTCATGGCTGGCAGCTCGATGACTCCGGCGGTCCGGGGGCTTGAGCGCCGCAACGTGAAGGCGATTGGCTGGGTCGAGGATCCTGTGCCGTGGTTTGACCGCTGCAGGCTCCTGGTCGCGCCACTGCGCTTCGGCGCAGGCATGAAGGGGAAGATCGGGCAGGCGATGTGCCTTGGCCTTCCAGTCGTGACCACGACAATTGGCGTGGAGGGCATGCGCATCGAACCGGGAACGCACGCCATGGTGGCTGACGATCCCGACGCCTTTGCCGATGCCGTGGTGCGGGTGCACGAGGATCGGGAGCTCTGGCAGAGCCTCTCCTCCGCAGCTCTCGATCACGTTGACCGCCACTTCTCGCCACAGTCCGCGAGCGGCGCCATCGACCGGATCCTCGCGCTCGCGAGGGAGGCCCGAAGTGCCTGAACCGCGCATCAGCGCGCTGCTGTGCAGCTTCAACCGACGCCACTTCCTCAAGCGCGCCCTCGAGTCGCTCGAGGCCCAGACCGTCGGCATGCGCAATTTCGAGGTCGTCGTGGTCGATGACGGCTCGACCGACGGGACTTCCGAGCTCGAGGCCGAGTTCCGCGGACGACTCCAGTTGCGCTGGGCGCGTCAGGAGAACATGGGTCTGGCTGCCGCCAAGAACCTCGCGATTCGGCAGGCACGCGCACCAATCCTGGCCTTCCTTGACGATGACGACATCGCATCGCCGAGCCTCCTGGAGGAGCACCTCCGAGCCCACGCGAAGCATCCGATGGAGGAGGTGGCGGTGCTCGGGTTCACCGACCTTTCGCCGGAGGTCGCGGAACAGCCAATCATGCACTTCGTGACCGAGGTCGGCTTCTACCTCTTCTGCTACCCGAAGATGCGTGACGGCGAGATGCTCGACCACACATACCTGTGGGGCGGGCGGTCATCGTGCAAGGCCGCCCTGCTTCACGGCATCGAGGGTCCGTTTGATCCCGACTTCCGCTTTGGCTGCGAGGACATCGAGCTCGGACACCGCTTGCGCACCCGCGGCTTGCGCGTGCTCTACAGAAAGGCAGCCCGCAGCACCATGATCCGGGCGATGACGCTCGATGACGTCTGCCGCAGGGCAGAGCGGCAGGGAGAGTCCAACTGGGTCTTCCTCACGAAGCATCCGTGCGATGCCGTCAGGCAATGGGCGCAGCTTGAGCAGCTGGAGGCGTCTTGGCGCTCCATCGAAGGACGAATGCACCTGATGATGGCCTCGGCCCGCGGTCTCGACACCATCGTGCGGGCAAGGCGCCGCCATTCGGTGCCGGTGGAGCCTCAGCTCATGGCCATGCTGCATGAAAGCTACTGGGCCGTCATCGATGCGCACCGCATTCGCGGAAGCTGGCGGTCCATGCAAAGTGCACCCTCGAACGCCTGCTCAGCCGGGAGTGCCTGAGGCGGTCACTCCATGGACTTCGCAAGTCAGCTCGCATCGAAGCCCTGGAACTTGGCTCCCGTGCCGGATCCGGTGTCCCCTGCCTCCCGCATGATGGGGGCCGAGGAGCGCAGAGCGCTGTGGTGGCTCGGTCGCGAGGCCCTCGGTGAGGGCGCCATCGTCGACGTCGGCGCATTCCTGGGCGCCGGAACCTTCTGCCTCGCCGAAGGCGCGTCCTCATCGCCACGAGCCAGGAACCGGCCGGGTCCCATCATCCATGCCTTCGACAGCTTCACTGCAGACGAGGACTACGTGGTTGAGGCACTGTGCCGTGACGCCCGTCCGACTGTGGCGGGCGACTCCTACCTTGACCTCTTCCTCGAGCGGATCGCGCCGCACGGCCCGCTGGTGAAGCCTGTGCAGGGACCTCTTCGGCACGCCACGTGGAATGAGGGGCCGATCGATCTCCTATGCCTTGGCATGACGAACGACGCAGAGACCCATGCCCACCTGGCAGGCACCATGTTCCCGTCGCTTGTGCCTGGACGATCTGTCGTCGTGCAGCGGGACTACTACCACTGCTGGCACCCCTCGATCCACATCACGATGGAGTACCTCGCAGACGAGTTCAGGCTCGTGGACGACCGGATCGAGTTCCAGAGCGCGGCGTGGCTCCTGCAGCGGTCGATTCCTGCCGAGAAGCTCTTGCGCGTCGCGCACCGGAAGTTCGAACCGGACGAGGAGCTGTCACTCCTGGACCGGGTCGTGAGCAAGGCCTCTGACCGCATCCGGCCCATGATGGAGGTCACGAGAGCGTGGCACATGCACCTGCGGGGCGCACATGTTGATGCGCTGGTCGCGCTAAGGTCCCTCCGGTACCGGCATGGCCGGCCGACCGGCGCGGAACTCTGGAGGCGGCAGTCACGCCAGGTCGAGCGGCACGTCACCGGGGCGCTCGGCGTGGCGCCAGTGAAGATGCCTTGGCCGGAGGCCGGATCATCGTGGCCTGAGCGCACGGTGCACGACTTCACGGTCGCCGCGATGAAGGTGCACACCGAGCGCGGCTGCTGGGGCGATCGGCACGCGATCCCCTCGTCGCGTAGGGGTCGCTGGCCCGACTTCCTTGTGATTGGCGCGCAGAAGGCGGGCACCACCTGGCTTTACCGAAACCTGCAGTTCCACCCCGAGGTCTGGCTTCCCCCGATCAAGGAGCTCAACTACCTCAATCAGCGGTTCGCGCCTCAGCCGGATGACTGGTACGGCGCCAAGCGCCTCAGGGATGCCGAACAGATCCGCCATGCGTGGCCCCCCGCGGCAGAGCCGACCGACGCGGAACTGCGGCGCGCCCGCGCGCTTGAGGCGTGCGCTGTGCGCCACCTCGACGAGACCGGCTATCGCACCATCTTCGGCTGCGCCCACCCTGACCAGGTGTGTGGCGAGTTCACGCCTGACTACTGCCTCCTCCCGCGCGAGGCCATTCGGCACGTGGCTCGCCGTCAGCCGGCACTGCGCGCGCTGCTCATCCTTCGCGATCCCGTCGATCGCGCACTTTCGCAGCTGGCGATGGACTTTGCGGACGGGAGGATCCCCGACCCTTCCTGTGGAGTCTGCGACCATGACATGGACAGCGCGATTGCGCGATCGCACTATCGCCCGATGATTGACCGATGGCAGTCGATGCTGCCGCCTGGCGCCCTGCATCTGCTGTGCTACGAGGACATCCGGGACGAGCCGCTGGCGTTCCTCGATCGCGTGTGCCGAATCATCGGCGTGATGCCCGATGAGCGGCTGTTTCCCGCATGCGGCACGGCGGTGTTCCGCGGCAGGCCAACCGTGGTGCATGCCGACGCGATCTCCAGGCTTCAGTCCCGCCTCTCGCACGTGTACGAGGAGATTCGGGACGTTGCGCCGGACATCGCGAAGCGGTGGGATGCCTCCCGCAATCGCCGTCCGTGAGATGCCGCAAGGCGTGCCGTCACGTTCCGACGTCATCAAGGAGGGCGCGTGCGAATTGCACCGCTTCCTCGGGCGTTGCCGCATAGCGCGCGAGGCCTTGCGAGTGGCTTGAAATCGAACTCAACCACGTGTCGCGGTAGGCGAACACCTTCCCGTTTGACGTGTCGCACACGACGTGCGGTATGCCTGCAAGGAGGCACAGCAGGTGCGCGTGAAGCCGGTTTGTGATGACCACCCGGCCCGTGGCGAGTATCCGCAACCCTCGGCGAGCGCGGTCTTCGGCGAGCTGGTCCCACATCCACGTGATGTGGCGCCATGCCATACGGCGGCGAATTGGGCAATGCCCGGGCGGCGGCCAGCCCGACGGCCTGCCATGG
>JBIKNS010000155.1:0-5353 GCA_044358545.1 Phycisphaerales bacterium
GATGCCAGCGTGCGCATGGCCTGCCGGCGACTTGCGCTCGTCGGTGCGCGCTGCGCCTGCACCACCAGCCACGCGGTGGGCATGTCAACCTCGAGCACCTTGAGCACCGCAAGCTCGGGGTCCACAGCGACCATCGTGGGCGGACCAGCGAGCGGGAACATCCCCAGCGCGGATGGCCCATCCACAGGGATCGAGAACATCTGCACGGCGCCGTCGACCTCCACCGCGATCGGCAGGTCAAAGTGCCACGCAGGCTGTGCGTCAGTGACGGGCTGGGTCTGCGCCACCTCCACCTTCAGCGTCCGCGACTGCGCATCCCACGTCGGCGTGACCTTCACGCGCGGGGTCCCGGGCGTGAAGCACCACTGGTCGAAGAACCGCTCGAGGGAGAGACCGCTCACCTCCTCGAGCGCGCGCCGGAAGTCAACGGTCTCGACGAGCCCGTCCTTGTGGCGGTCCATGTAGAGGTGCACGCCGCGCGTGAAGAGCTCCTCGCCGAGCATCACCTTCAGCATGTGAAGGATGCTGGCGCCCTTGGGATAGGGATTCGCGCGGCGGCTGAACGTCTCGCCCGGCTGCGCGTACATGCGCGAGCACATCGGCATGTCGTTGTCGGGTCCGTCGCCATTGGCGACACGCGCCTGGTCGAGCATGCCGTCCCAGTACGCCTCGACACCGTCGCGCTCGCGCGCCCACAGCACGGAGCCGTACGTCGCCCATCCCTCGTTGAGCCACAGGTGCTCCCATGACCGGCACGTCACCAGGTCGCCAGTCCACTGGTGGCAGAGCTCGTGCGCGATCAGCCCGTCGAGGTCGGACTCGCGCATGGCGATCTCGTCGAGGATCGCGCCCGGATGCATCGTGGTGACGGACGTGTTCTCCATGCCGCCCGCGCCGAAGTTGCGCACCACAAGCTGGTCGTAGCGGTCCCACGGGTAGTCCTCGCCGAAGATCCGGCCGAAGAGCACCATCATTCGGTCGGTGTTGGCGTACGTGCCCTGCGCGAGGTGCGCCTTCGCAGGCGTCGTCCACACCTGCATGGGCACGCCCGACAGCGGTGCAGGAAGCGGCGTGCGCGTGAACTCGCCGGCAATCAGCGACACCAGATACGGCACATGAGGACGCGACTGGAGCCATTGCCACCGCTCACGGTCCCCGATCACCTCGTGCTTCACGAGCTTGCCGTTGCCGCTCACGCTCACGCCGCGCGGCACCTCCACGCGCAGCTCCGTCGAGAGCCGGATGTTGGGGAAGTCGTGGATCGGGAACCACCCGCGGTTTGACTCAGGCTGACCCTGCGTGTGCACCTCTGCCGGCTTGGGCGGTCCGCCATCCACGCCGGGGACCGCCGGCGAGAAGGTCATGCCCTTGAGCGGATCGCGGATCACGTATTCGACGACCACGGCGGTCTCCGCGGGCGATTCGCCCGGAGACCCGGACGCCGCGATCGGCTGCGGGAACCGTATCTGCAGCACCTTGCCGTCATGGGAGTGCTCGAGCGGCTCGAGTAGCTCTCCAGAGGGAAGTTCAGCATCGGATCCAGCCTCGGGCGCCCTGCCCTTTACCCTCCCAACGCTCACGATCTCGAGTCCATCGGCATCAAGTCGGAGCACATCTGCCGGGAGCCCGGAGGGGCGGACCACCAGCAACGATCGCGCTTGCGCGACCCTTGCATCGAGCTCAGGAAAGTTGAGGTCTACCCTCATTCGCACCCACTCGACCTTGGGCGACGGCGGAAAGTTCTCCCGACGGACGGTGTCGCCGGACTGCGGGATCGCCGCAAGCGCCGACACCGCAACTGCCGAGTGCACAAGGGCTGCTGCAATGGCGCGCACAGACGCGTGGCGCAGCCGATCGCAACCGGCAGCCGTTGCGTCGGCGACCCGTCGGCTCAATCCAACCCACGCCCGCCGAAGGCAGCCGAGAATCCGAAATCCTTGGTGGCTCATCTTGAACGCCAACTGTACGGCGGGGTACGCTCCACCATGCCCTCCAACGGTCCCACATCCCGAGAATCAGCGGGTTCCGGGTGCGGTTTCCTCGCGCAGTTCGGACAGAGCGAGGAGAGCAACGAGCACTTTTCGCCGGCCCCCGCCGGGTACGTCAAGGGACGCACCCGCTTCGTCGTGGTCGTCGGCACCGTCATGAGCGGCCTCGGCAAGGGCATCTTCAGCTCGAGCCTCGCGAAGCTGCTCAAGGACAAGGGACTCACGGTCGCCCCCATAAAGATGGAGGGCTACCTCAATATTGACTCCGGGACCCTGAACCCGTACCGCCACGGCGAGGTCTTCGTGCTCGAGGACGGCCTCGAAACCGACATGGATCTCGGCACCTACGAGCGCATCCTCAACCAGGACCTCTCGCGGCGCAACTTCGTCACCGCGGGCCAGATCTACACCGAGATCCTCGAGCGCGAGCGCCGCGGCGGCTACCTCGGGCGTGACGTGCAGATGATCCCGCACGTCACGGGCGCCGTGAAGATGAAGCTGCGCGAGCTCGCGATGAGCGGCCCCGGCGGCAGGCAGGTGGATGTGGTGTTCGTCGAGATCGGCGGCACTGCTGGCGACTACGAGAACGGCTTCTACATCGAAGCGCTGCGCGAGCTCGCCTTCGAGGAGGGCGACGGCTCCACGTGCTTCGTCGCGCTCACGTACATCATCGAGCCCGCGATCCTGGGCGAGCAGAAGTCCAAGGCCGCGCAGCTGGGCATCAAGCGCCTGATGGAGGCCGGGGTGCAGCCGCAGATCGTGGCATGCCGCGCCAAGAACCCGATCACGCCGAAGGTCCTCGAGAAGATCGCGATGTTCTCGAATGTGCCGATGAAGCGCGTCTTCTCGATGCACGACCGCGAGTCGATCTACGTGATCCCCGACGCAATGCGCGGCGCCGGGCTCGACCGCGAGATCCTCTCGATCCTCGACCTGCACGACCGCGTCAACCCCGTCACCGAGGATGCCGCCCGCGGCGAGTGGAATGCATTCGCGGCACGGCTGTCGGCGCCACGCCAGCACCGCGTCACCCTTGGCATCACAGGCAAGTACGCGGCGCTGCGCGACGCGTACGCCTCGATCGACAAGGCCGTGGAGCACTGCGGCATCGCGCTGAGCGCGGATGTCGAACTGCGATGGCTCGACACGAGCGACATCTCTTCCGATGCGGACGCGTCGCGCGCGCTCGAGGGCTGCGATGCGGTCATCGTGCCCGGCGGTTTCGGCCATCGTGGCGTCGAGGGAAAGATCCGATGCGTGCGCTGGGCGCGCGAGCAGCGCGTGCCGTTCCTGGGCATCTGCCTCGGGTTCCAGGTCGCGGTGATCGAGTACGCGCGCAACGTGCTGGGCATGTCCGACGCGAACTCGACGGAGTTCAACCCGGCTACGACGCATCCCGTCATCTCCGAGCTGCCCGACCAGAAGGCCATCGAGGGGATCATGGGAGGCACCATGCGCCTAGGCGCGCAGGACGTGCTCCTCGAGCCCGGCTCCTTCGCGTCGTTCCTCTACGGCGCCACGACGGTGCGCGAGCGCTTCCGTCACCGCTACGAGGTCGACCCCTCATTCATCGCGAAGTTCCACGAGAAGGGGCTCGCCTTCTCCGGTCGCCACCCGAAGCACCCGATCATGCAGGTGCTCGAGTTGCCGCTGTCGTCGCATCCCTGCTTTATCGGGGCGCAGTTCCATCCCGAGCTCACGAGCCGCCCGCTGGCGCCGCAGCCGATGTTCATGGGCCTGATCGCGGCCGCAATCGCGCGTCTGGAGCCCGGATTCGCCGCGACCGAAGCAGGCCGACGGTGGGTCCGCTCCGCAGGCAGCCCGCTATACTCTTCCGCCTCCTCGGCGATGTAGCTCAGCTGGCTAGAGCGAGGGATTCATAAACCCTAGGTCGGCGGTTCGAGCCCGCCCATCGCCATTCCCATCCCATGCCGGCGCCCGGACCCTGCGACATACTCCTTCACGTCGCGATGCTGGCCGAGGCGCGGCCCCTGCTTGACCAGTTCGGACTTGATCAATCGTCTCCCCTCGACGTTGGGCTGCCCGCCCACGTGTGGCGGAGCTCGCGCGGCGGTCCGCTCGCGCTCGTGGTCCACGGCATCGATCCCACCCACGCGTGCGACCGCATCGGCACCGAGACAGCCACCCTCGTGTCGTACCTCGCGATCCGGGCGATGCGGCCGAAGCTCGTGATCAACGCGGGCACGTGCGGCGGATTCGAGGGCCGCGGGGCGACGATTGGCGCCATCTACGTGCCCAGCCGCTACCTGTTCCATGACCAGCGCGTCGACCTTCCCCGCTACGGCGAGTTCGCCCGCGGAGCGATCGACGCCGATGCGCCTCTCGCCGCAGATGGCACGTCGGCGCCCTCCGGTGACCCGCGGTCCGCAGCCGCCGTGGCCGCTGCTCTTGGCGCCGCCCGAGGCACTCTGGCCACGGGATCAAGCCTTGACGCGACGGCGCACGAGATGGCGCTCTTCGAGCGCGAGGGCGTCGTCGCGAAGGACATGGAGGGCGCCGCGATCGCGCGCGTCTGCCGCGACCTCCACACCCCGCTGGTGGCCGTCAAGGCCGTGACGGACCTGGTCGACCATCACGCGGATACGGCCTCCCAGTTCGTGCGCAATCTCGCGCATGCGACCGCGCGCCTCACCGACGCGCTCGAGAGGCTTGTCGGCTCGCTCGCGCGGCACACGCGCGTTCCGTAGGATCACGCGCCCTGCCCCCGTAGCTCAGCTGGATAGAGCACCGGTTTCCTAAACTGGAGGTCGTTGGTTCGAATCCAACCGGGGGCGTTGCCCGCTGCGGCGCTGTGCGCGTGCAGGTACCCCCCGATCGCCCGCGGCGCGGGCGCAGTGCGCCAGCGCCATCACGGACGATCAGGGCTTCTCGACGTAGTCGGGATAGCGGCCGCCCTTCGCTCGATCGGACTTCGCCTGCACGAAGTACGTGATCGTCCAGAAGGCGATGAAGACCAGCCAGAGCGCATTCGCGAAGAGGACTTCCTTCATGGTGTGCCTGTCGTGCGATGATAGCGCCACAGGCCAAACGCCACCGATGGACGATCCCCTCTTCAACATCGTGCTCTACCAGCCGCAGATCCCGCAGAACACGGGCAACATCGGGCGCACCGCGATGGCCACCCACTGCCGCCTGCACATCGTGCACCCGATCTCCTTCTCGATGGACGAGAAGGCGCGCCGACGCGCGGGGCTCGACTACTGGCACCGCGTCGACTGCCGAGAGCACGGCTCGTGGGAGTCCTTTGTCGCGCACGAGCGGCCAGCGCGGCTCTGGCTCTTCACCACACGCGGTTCGCAGCCGCACTGGGGCGCGCAGTTCCTTCCTGGCGACTACCTGCTCTT
>JBIKNS010000195.1:0-4182 GCA_044358545.1 Phycisphaerales bacterium
GCCGTTCTCCGACGGAAGCGTCCATACGTCGCCGCGGCCCTGCACCAGTGCGCGCTTGCCCGTCGGCGAGATGTCCCACGACTGGATCGACTCGCTCGCATCCTCGTCGAGGTTGCGCAGCCGCGCGCGCGCGCCCGGCACCCGTACCGGCACCACGGTCACGGCACCGGAGCCAAGATCGAGTGCGCACAGGTCCGGACCGTGCTGGAAGACCATCCTTCCTGCGCTGCCGTCATCCGGTCCCATCGCCGGCCACCGCACGTCGAAGTCCGTGAAGCGCGTGACCTGCTCGCGCGCCTTCGTCGACGGATTCGCGCGCCAGATGTTGAGCCGGTGCTCAGGACCCGCATCGCTCAGGTAGTAGACCCAGTCGCCGTGCCACATCGGGATGGTGTCCGTGCCCTCCCAGTCGGTGACGCGCGTGGCGGCACCAGTCGCCATGTCGACGACCCAGATGTCGGTGGCCATGCCGCCGCGGTAGCGCTTCCACGTGCGCGTGTCGGTCGAGTGCGGTGTGTACGCGAGCCGCGTGCCATCGCGGTTGAGCGCGGCATTGGCGCCGTACGGCACCGGCAGTTCCGCGGGGAGCCCGCCGGCAGGGGGCACCGAGTACACCATCGTCGCGCGCGGGTACGGACCCATGCCAGATGCGGTGAACAGCAGGCGCCCGTCCGCAGACCAGTCGTTGAGCGTCTCAGAGGTCGGGTGGCCGGTGACGCGCGAGGGTTCGCCTCCCGTCGCAGGCACTGTCCAGATGTCGCGATTGCCGTCCCAGTTGCCGCAGAACGCGACCGATGCGCCATCGGGCGAGAAGCGCGGGAAGCTCTCGAAGCCTGGCGGATCTGCCACGGGCTGCGCCACGCCTCCAGCAATCGGGACGCTCCAGATCCCATTGGCGTAGACGAACACGATGCGGTCCGACGAGATGTCCGGGTACCTCAGCATCGACGCGTCCGGGATCGTCAAGGCATCGCCTGCCTGTTGGGGGGCCTGCGAGGCCGGTAACAGGGCATGAGCGTGAGTGGCCGCGAGCGTGGCAACCGCAGCCGCGGAGAGCGCCGAGGCGACGTGCGTATTGAAAGTGCGCATTGGACGCGCAGCGTAGCCCGGAATCAGCCTTCACCCGCCGGGCACATCGCTGCCGGACCCTGGTGCGATCGCGCCCTCGCGGACAAGGATGTCGCGCAGGCGGATCAACCCTCGGCGCGCGTGCGTCTTCACCGTGCCAAGCGGCATGCCGGTGCTGGTCGCGATCTGCTCGTGCGATGCGCCGTGCTGGATCGCGAGCTGCAGGACGCGCCGCTGCTCGGGCCGCAGCGCGCCCATCGCGCGGTCCACCATGGCGGCGCGCTCGCGCACATCCGTGTCGGGCGTCGCCGTCTCGGGAGCCGCCACTCCATCATCGATCCCAGGCGACTCCGGCCTGCGCTGGCGCCGCCGTCCGCGGTCGATCAGTCGCCTGCGGGCGATTGTCGCCACAAATGTGGTCTCGGTGCCCTTGGCTGGATCGAATCGGTGCGCGCTGCGCCACAGGTCGATGAAGACCTCCTGCACGGCATCCTCCGCATCCGAGGGATCAGCGCTCAACTTGCGCGCGATACTCCACACCAGACCGCTGAAGCGCGCAATGCAGTCATTGAGCGCCGCAGGATCTCCAGCAGCAATGCGGGGGAGGATGGGCGTCGGAGTATCCAGGTCCGGTTCCGAAACGGTGGGGGCGGGATTCGAACCCGCGATGCCCCGAAGGGCATACCGGATTTCAAGTCCGGCGCGTTCAACCGCTCTGCCACCCCACCTGGGGGCGGCTGATCCTATCCGCGGCAGAGTCGCACAAGTTCGTCGGGTGCGATGGGCTTGACCGCGAATGCGTCACATCCTGCGGCAAGGCAGCTCTCCCGGTCGACATCGAGCGTGCGCCCGCTCATCGCGACAATGCGTCCGCGGAAGCCGTTGTCGCGCAGCCTGCACACGCTCGCGATGCCATCACGGCCCCGTTCCTGGAGGTCAAGAAGCGCCACATCGAACACGCGGCGCCCGGCCGCACGCTCGACGGCTGCAACGGCGTCGGCGCACGACGCGCACGTCTCCACGTCAGCGCCGGCGGCCACGAGCACGTCCGTGAGCAGGCGCCGGTTGCCGGACTCCTCCTCCGACAGGAGGATCCGCATGCCGTTCAGCGGTCGCTGCACGAGCTCGTGTGCGGATGCGGGCGCGGCATCGCCGGACTCCCGACGCACCGCGGGCGTGACGAGACGCGCCGAGAGTCGGAATGTGAAGGCGCTGCCCTCTCCCGGAACGCTGCGCACGCTGACCGAACCCTCGAGCAGTTCGGCGATTCTTCGGGAGATGGCGAGCCCAAGCCCCGTCCCGCCGGACCGGCCCGCCTCCGAGCTCCCCACTTGCACGTAGTCCGCGAACAGGCGGTCGACCTGATCCTGCGTCATCCCGTCACCCGTGTCGATGACGTCGAAGTCGACCTCAAGTGTGTCGCCGGCGCGCGAGGTCCGGACGACCATGCGAACCCCGCCGTGCGACGTGTGCCGGATCGCGTTGGTCACGAGGTTCACGAGCACCTGCCGCACGCGCAGGGGGTCGGTGCGGATGGTCTCGCTGGCGCCCGCATCGGCAGGTCCAAGCTCAAGGCCGATGCCCTTGGATGTCGCCTGGACCTTGAGCAGCTGGATCACGTCGTTGACGAGGTCGATCGGCCGCACCTCGATTGACTCGACCGGCATGCGTCCGGCCTCAATCCTCGAGATGTCCAGGATGTCGTTGATGATGCCCAGAAGATGCGTGCCGTTGGCGCGCACCGCACGGATCCACTCCGCCCGCTCCGCCGGCGTGCTCGACTCGTCCGCAAGGAGATCGGCGGCACTGAGGATTGCAGCCATCGGAGATCGGATCTCGTGGGTGACACCGGCGAGCAGCGATGCCTTGGCCTGACTCCTGTTCTCGGCGGCGGCACGCGCCCTCTCCGCGCTGAGCATGGCCCGCTCGCGCTCCGTGACGTCGATCGCCACAAGGAGGAAGCCCAGCGGCGATCCGTTCGGCTCAAGCCACGGCCGAACCGCCACGCTGACGCGCCGGCGACGTCCGACTGCCCCAATCCATGTCCAGTCCCGCGCCCTGAACTCCGCGCTGAGCGCGAGCTGCTCGAGCGTCAGCGCACTCGGTAGCCCCGGCCTGATGGGCATCGAGCGGAGTTCGTCCTGGTCGAAGAGCTCAAGTGCACGTGCGCGCCCGGCCATCGCGACGGCGTCGAACCCGGTGATGCGCTCGGCGCCGTCGTTGAAGATCGTGATCATCCCCTCGCGGTCAGTCGCGATGACGGCAACGGTGTCACTCGCCTCAATGAGCTGCTCGAGCTGCTGCCGTGCACGGCTGCTCGTGCGCGCACGCTCGGCCGAGCGCTGCGCAAAGTGCACCGTCGAGCCCACCAGCCCGCACGCGGCCGCAAGTGACGCAAGCAGCAAGTCAGGAAACGTGTTGCCGCCACGGTCCGCATCGTCAGCCGAGGGAAGGGCCCGGATCACGAGTGTCGCCCCGTCCCATGAGACGGTCCGTCCGGCCGGCCCGTCTGCGGCACCGAGTGCCGCAGCACGTTCCCGGTCGAGCAGCTCCACGGGCGCCCCGGGATCGATCGAGTCGACGACTGACGCAAGGATGGTGTCGACGTCGACAAGGAAGAGAGCCGCCATGTCGCGCCCCTCCACCCGGAGCGGAAAGGCCACCATCACGTCTGGAGCGGCCAAGCCCGCACCGCTACCCGGCGGGTCCACCACACTGGAGTCCTCGCTGAGGATGCACGCCGCCGCAGCGCGCTCATCGGCATTGCCCTCAAGCATGCCGCTGATCGACGCCAAGCCGCTCGCATCCGGCGGGGCGATCCAGCGGCGGTGTCCCTGCGCATCGATGCAGAGCAGGGCGCTGACACCCTCAGCATCGTCGAGCGCATCGACGACACGGGTTGCGGCTGCGGCGGAGTCAGCGCCTTGACCAAGGTCCTCGACCCGGTCCGCGAGGTTGCTCAGCGTCAGGTCGAGCCTCGCCTGCAGCAGCAGCACGAGCGCACGCTCCCTCAGGTCTGCCTGCTGGAGCACGATGCGCTGGTCGCGAGCAAGCAGCATCATCCACACGGCGATGCTGGGCGCGAAGCACAGGATCGCGGCTGCGAGCCCTGCC
>JBIKNS010000156.1:0-5348 GCA_044358545.1 Phycisphaerales bacterium
CCAAAGCCTTGCACCGCTGCCAACGTCAATCACCTTGACATTCACGATCGCGGCCGGCCTCGGCGTCGCGCCATCCGCGCTGATGCGGTACTCGTCGACATCGATGTAGATGACCTGCTCGGCGCCGACTGCCTCGCCGATCTTGCGGATCGACACCTGCTTGTCCGACGTGTCGACCCTGCGCGCGTAGGAGACGGCATCCTTGGAGGAGATCACCTCTGGCACGAGCGCTTGCTGCAGAAGCAGCGTGCCCACCTCCTCGCCCACAGCTGTCCGGAGAGCCGCACGCGTCATCCGATTGGCCCGGTCGTCGACATACACGACGGTCTTGCGGCGCGGCAACTCGTAGCGCGCAGCCTCCTTCGGTGGGCCCTCAATCAGGTAGGACGCGGGTATCAGGTAGTTGCACCCGACGCCAGCCGTGCCGACGAGCACCGCAATCCCGAGCAGCACGCCGCGACCGACCCTCATCGGCCATCCTTCGGGTACTTGGGCTCGATGTGGTCGTAGAAGAGCCACGCCACCTTGTCGACGAAGAGCTTCTGGAGCCCGAGCTCGATGTCGTTGGCCGTCGCCATGTCGCGGCTGATGCCCTCATCCTCCGGGAAGCCGACCGCCACGTTGAACTCCTCAGCGGGCGCATCGGGGTCGATGCCGTCAATCTCGATGATCGTCACGTTGGCGGCCGCAACGCCCTCCCAGAGCCACGCATTGCCAGGAGGGTTGAGCCGGTACTCGTAGATGTCGATCATGACGACACGCTCCACATCGAGTTCCTTCGCCACCTCCCCGGGAGGCATCGAGGGCCATCCTGGATGCTGGTGCGACCAGCTCAGCGTGTCGCGGGGATCGAGCACCCGCGCGCCGCCGACGCGCCGCTGGATCTGGCTCGCCACGTTGGCCACGATGTTCGCCACCGCCATCGGGTTCTCGTACCCGGTGGTCATGTCGGTGTGCGCCAGCACCGCCACCGACCGGTTCTCGAGGCCGCGGTAGCGCGCGAGCACCTCGATCATCTTGTCCTTCTCGATCTTCTGCCCGATCGCGCTCGTGATGCCCGCGAGGATGCACCCTGGCATCGACATCGCCACGAGTCCGGCCAGCGCGATCGCCGCCATGCCGCGACGCATCTGCCAGATCTTCCACATCCAGCTCGCCAGCGCGATCGCGCCAATCGCCCAGAACGTCCGCGCCGTGAACAGCCGTCCGACGATCTCGAACAGGCGCGCTCCGGTCACCGCCACGAAAAGCGCACTCATGGTCGCGGCTGCAGTCCCGACCGCCAACAGGAAACCCATCGGCTGGTTCATGAAGGAGTCGACGAATCGTCCGCGTGCCGCCAAGCTGAACGAGGTCGTCATGCCGCACGATGGGCACGCGATGCCGAACACCGAGGGCCACGTGCACGAAGGAAGGCCAAGCTGCAGGTGCGTCCCGTAGCCCTTGGACGACGGCTCAAGCCACCATGCGACTCCCAGAAGCGCAAGTCCCGCACCGGCGGCAGCCAGCGACAGCAGTCGGCCTGCAGCGCCCACGCGGCGCGAGGAGGGCTGCACGGCTGCTCCGGGCTGGATCTGTGCAGGCAGTGCCGTCATGAGCGCCGTAGGGTAGTCGACCGCTGCAGGCGCAGACAACGGCGACCGATAGTTGGCACAATCCCGCGATGCCCAGCCAATCTGATGCCCCCGCTCACCCCTGGATCGACGGTCACGTCGATCTCGCCTACATCGCGCTCGGCGGCGGTGACATCACTCGGCGGCCCGGCCCGACCGAACCGCGATGCGTGAGCCTGCCCGCAATGAGGGCAGGACGCGTGCGACTGATCCTGGCCACGATCTTCGTCGAACGGGGCCCAGAGGGTCGCGGACGGCCGTGGGGATACGAGGGCGACGCACCAGACACCGCGCGCGAGCCTGCGCTGCGGCAGCTCGACTGGTACGAGCAGCTCGAACGCAGTGGGCAGGCGAGGATCATCCGAACCCGCAGAGATCTCGATGCGGCCATGCGCGCCGGAGTCGACGCGCCACCTGGCCTCGTGCTGCTCATGGAGGGCGCGGACCCGATCCGCGATCCTGAAGACGTTGCCTTCTGGCATGCGCGCGGAGTGCGTGTCGTTGGGCTCACATGGGCGCTCGGATCGCGCTGGGCAGGCGGGAATGCCACTGGCGGTCCGCTGGCCGACAGCGCAGAGAATGTGATTCGCGCGATCGATGCACTCGGCATCGTGCATGACGCGTCACACCTCTCCGACGAGTCTTTCGACGGGCTGATGTCGACCACGCGCGCGCGAGTCATCGCATCCCACTCGAATGCGCGCGCGCTGCTGCGCGCACCGGCGCCGCCGGCGAGGCCCGACCGTCACCTCACGGACCGCCAGATGCGCATCATCGCGGCGCGAGGAGGCGTCATCGGACTGAACCTCTACGGCAAGTTCCTCGCGTCGGGTCGTGAGTCGACAGTGGCGGACGCCATCGCGCATGTGCAGCGCGTGGCGTCGGTGGCGGGCCGGGCCACCTGCGTGCTCGGCTCGGACTTCGACGGCGGATTCGGGCCCGACCAGGTGCCCGCGGGCGTCCGCGGACCTGATCAGCTTGATGCGCTCACCGGCGCGCTTGCGTCATGCGGATGGAGCGCCGCGGAACGCGAGTCCTTCGCCTGGCGCGCGTGGCATGACCTGCTGCGCGACGCGCTGCCGCGCGCATGACGCTCGCGCGCCGCGACCTCGAGGGAGCGCGCAGTCCCCGAAACAGGTTGCCTTCGAGGTCCGCGATCACTGGCCCGCGAGGCCAGCCGATGCCGCATCGTTGAGATCGATGCGCTGCACGACCACAGCGCCGGCCACCGACACCTGCACACGCGCGTGCAGCAGCACGCCGCATCGGTGAAGCGGGATCGCGTGGCGCGGGTCGTCAAGCATCAGGTGCTCGCATACCGTCGGACGTGCTCGGTCAAGCCCCGGTGCGAGAGCGGCCACCAGCGACCACTGCGCCCGGATCCATGCAGCCGAGACACGCAGTGTGCGCATCGACGTATCCGCGGACAGGAGGTGCACCGTGCCGCCCTCGATCGCGAACGACACATCCGGCGCATCAGGGCACTCGATCGACAGTGGCGTCCACTCCGGGAACAGCGCGAGCGCGCCTGCGCGGGCGGGCGAGGCGCCGGCCAAGGTCGCAGGCCCACGCGCGGGCGCTGGCGAAGCCGACGGCATCCGCAGGGACGCAGGGTCGGGCGCGGGAGCGGCCGCAGGAGCGCGCGCGGGCGCGGGCGATAGTGCCGCACCTTGTGCATCATCGAGCGACCATTCGAGCGGATCGTCCGGCCCCAAGGCGGGCGATGGCGTCCCGGCGGGCCGAGCGGAACGCGGCGCTGCCGATGGTGCGGGAGCTGCGTGCATGGGCGGAGCCGGTCGGACCGTCAGCGGAGCATCAGTCATGAACCGCTCTGCCCCGGACCTCATCGCCGCGCGCACTCGCTCGATCGCCTCGCGCGGCGTGATGTCCGCAAAGGTCGGCAGCATGATCGCTGCGGCAACGTCAAGCCGCTCGACACGCGGCGCCACCATCGCAAGGGCCAACCGGATGCCAGCCGAAGTCACGCCGGGATCGCTGGAAGCCCACTGCTCAAGCGACTCGAACGCGCGTGCGGCAACGTCCGATGCGCTGCCGACCACCGCAACCTCGATCTCTGGGGCTGGCACCCCGGCGGACGCGGCCTCTGATGCGATCGCCGCAATCGATCGTCGTGCCGCCGCGAGCGCCGCCTCATCCGTCCCCGTCACAAACAGCACGGGCGCCTCCGCCGCAATCACGCTGCGCGGCGCGGCGTCGGATGTTGCGCATACGAGCCAGCGCACGGCGCTCGCAGCAGCTCGCGTGAGCCACGCGTCGGGATCGGCCGGAAGCGCGCGTCCGTCGGACCGATAGAGCTCGGCACGAGGCGCATGTCGGTCGAGCCTGACGAGCCCGACAGGACCGGCCGAACGCGCGCACTGGTCGGCAAGCTGCGCAAGCCAGATGCCCGCGAGCGCCGGCACATTGCCCACGATGACCACGTGGAGTGAGTCCGCGGAACTCACCGGCGCGAGCGCGCCTGTGCGCGTATCTCCCTTGGGCGCAGCAGATCCACCCCTGCCGAGGTACGTCCTCGCGAGATCGTCGATGTGGTCTCCCGCTCCAGCCATGCGAGGATCCTACGGCGCCGCGCGCCCGCTCTCGCGCAGCCGGCCTGCCATCTCGGCAATGCGGTCATTGCGCGCGGGCTCTGCCGCTCCCACCCGGAACGTCTCGACGAGCGGCGGCTCGAGAGGTCGCGCCTGTGTGCGCGCGGCCGCGACCTGCGCCAACAACGGATCCACGCCATCACCACCTTCCGCAGGCACTCCACCAAGGCGCAGAGGCTGCACCGGCAGCGATTCCATCCACGAGGCCAGCGCATCGAAGTCCGCAAAGGCAGGCGAACCTGGCGCGAAGGCGGTGATCGCCTGCCCAAAGCTGGCGGCCTCACGCAGCGCCTCGTGCTCGCGGATCACCACCGGCGCCGCTTGCGCCGCGAAGGTGCGGCGCACCGCCGAGAGGATGTCCGACGCGAGCTTCGAGGCCTCGCGATGAAGGGTGGGAACGACCCTGATGCCGATCGGCCGTCCGAGTCGCTCGATTGCGGCGTTCACGGTCGCGACCTGGCGCTGAGCGCCCCGCAGCGCGAAGTAGCCGGTCTCGATGGGCACCAGCACCTCGTCGCAGGCGCGAAGCGCGTTGAAGACAAGCCATCCGATGTGCGGCGGGCAGTCGATGATGCACCAGCCGAACTTCGGCGCCACACGGTCGAGGATGCGCGAGAGCCTGCGGTCACGGTCAGGGGCATTCGCGGCGGGGCTGCCGGGCGACTCGAACTGTGCGAGCGCCACAGTGCTCGGCGCGAGCACGAGGTTGCGCGAGGGCTCCCAGAAGAGGCCGCTCTCGAGCAGCGCCGAACCGGGTCCCTGCAGCAGCACGTCCTCTATGCCATGGCTGACGCTCGTGGCGGGCACACCGAGCGCGAGCGCGCAGTGACCCTGAGGGTCAAGGTCCACAAGCAGCACCCTCTGTCCCCGCATCGCCAGCATGGCCGCCAGGTTGACCGCGGTCGTCGTCTTGCCGGTGCCACCCTTCTGGTTGACGACCGACACGACGCGCATAGGGCGTCTATCGGACGTTCGCTGACCCTGTCTTGAGCGAGCCCATCCCTATCGCGGCGAGCCCGGCATCCACGAGCGCATCGGGCGCATCACGCTCGATGTCCGCTCCAGCGCCAGGACCGCCCCGCGGCAGGATCAGCGTCAGGCCACCGCCGCGGCGCTTCTTGTCCGA
>JBIKNS010000157.1:0-5238 GCA_044358545.1 Phycisphaerales bacterium
CATCGGGGGACCGTTCGAGGCCCGCCTCATCCGCCATTTTGCGCAGCAGCTCGTTGACGCGCCGCTGCACGTCGCGGAGCTCGTCCATCGACTCGGGTGTCGCGAACTCCGACAGCATGTCCATGTCGATGACTGCAGGCTTCGCGTTCTTGAGGGCCTCCTCAATCTGGCGGAGAAGCTCGTCAATGCGCGCAAGCTCCTCGCCGACGGCGATCGCCTTCGGCACGTCCATCGGCTCGCGGCCCGTGAAGGCGTAACGGGAGGAGATGCCATCGACCGTGTACGCGTCGCGCAGCCTCGCGATGGCACGCATCAGGGCACGAGAGAGGCCTGTGCCGCCCGGAATCCTGCGGTGCAGGCGCTCGAGGTCGGCGAGCTGTGCCTCCGAGAGCGCGCGCGTCACGGCGTCTGCGCTCTTGGGCGGAAGGTCCGTACGCCCCGCAACCTGCGACGCCTCGTCCGCATACGCCCGCTGCGCGGCCTGCTGCGCACTTCCGATCTCGTATGTCGACAGGATGCGCCGCTTGCGCTCCTCCAGCATCGCGCGGATCGCCTCGAGGCTCGGGCCGAGCCCGCGGATCTGCGATGGGTCGATGCGGATCGCCTCGGCCAGCTCCCGCTCGGTGAACTTTCGGCGGCCGCCGTACATCAGCATGTGGTCGAGGAACGCCGATGCCGCATCGCCACCCGCCCCTCCCGGCGCCGTCGGCGACGGGAACTCCGCAGGGTCATAGCCCAGGTACGTGTGGATGATGCCGCCGAGGCGCTTCACTCGGCGTCCTTGCCGATCTCGTAGGAGATGCGGCCGTGGCGCTCCGTGCGCGAGAGCCGGTCAGTCGCCCACAGTCCGGCGAGCACGAACTCCACGCAGCTTGCGCGCACGGCGGGGTCGCTGGAGGCGTTCACCTCGAACGCCTTGTCCCACGCCTTGGGCACGCGCGAAAGGGCGGCTGCGTAGGCGGCCGAGGGCAGCATGTCGCCCACCTCGATGCGCACCCCCGTCGCAAAGTCGGCCGCGATCTCCTCGAGCCCGTGAGCGTCGACATACTCCTCGAAGACGGTGCCGATCGCCTGCGCGACGATCGCGTCGATCGCCTGCGACTCGCTGACCTGATGCGACCCCATCAGGTCCAGCTCGAGCTTTCCGATGGCGCTTGAGCGCAGGTGCGCAAGGTCGCTGATGCGCGGCACCGCGGGGCGCTCGCCCAGCGCAATCGCGCGGCGGCGCGCGTTGGCCACCATCGTGCGCCAGTTGGCGATCGAGAACCGCGCGGACACGCCGCTGGCCTGATCAACGTACTTGGACGTGCGCGCGGTGCGCGAGACCTGCTCGACGATCTCGTCCATGAAGGGCGGCACAAGCACCGGATGGTCGCCGCCGAGGTCGATGCCCGCCTCCTGCCGCATGATCGAGATGCCAAGGTCGCGCTCGCGCGGGTAGTGCGTGGCCACCGTGCTCCCGATGCGGTCCTTGAGCTGCGGGATCACCTTGCCCGAACGGTTGTAGGTGCTCGGGTTCGCGGAGAAGAGCACCAGCACGTCGAGGTCGAACCGCACCGGGTAGCCGCGGATCTGCACGTCGCGCTCCTCGAGGATGTTGAAGAGGCCAACCTGCACGAGCTCGTCGAGGTCCGGCAGCTCGTTCATCGCGAAGATGCCGCGGTGCTGCCGCGGGATCAGCCCGAAGTGCAGCGCATCCTCCGCCGACATGCTTGTGCCTGACATGAGCCGCGCGGGGTCGATCTCGCCGATGACGTCGGCGAACTTGGTGCCGGGCGCGAGCCGCTCCGCATATCGCTCCGATCGGTGCCACCACGCGACCGGCACCCGCTCAGGCGGGGTCCCGACCAGCAGATCGCGCCCGGCACGCGTGATCGGCCGTGACGGATCCTCGTGCACGGGCGACCCCGGAATGTTCAGGTACGGGATCCACTCGTCGAGAAATCTCGGCAGCAGCCGCATCAGCCGGCTCTTGCCCTGGCCCTTCTCGCCCAGGAACAGCATGTCGTGGCCTGCGAGGATCGCGTTGGCGATCTCAGGGACGACCGTGTCGTCATAGCCAAGGATGCCCGGGAAGAGCTCATCGCCACGTGCAAGCGCGGCAGTGAAGTTGCTCCGCAACTCCTCCTTTACCGAGCGCGAACGCCAGCCGCTGGCCAGAAGGTCGGCAAGCGTGGCGATGGCGGGCACCGGGCTCGGGTTGCCGGCGGAGGCGGAACCGGCAGGGACGTTGGCTGTGGCAGGCATGCCCCATTATTCGCTCGACATGATCGCAGGGAGTCATGGATCTCGAATCAGCTAGCCTCTCCGTCCAATGGACGTCGAAATCCTGAGCCGTGTCCAGTTCGCCCTGACAGTCTCGTTCCACTACCTCTTCCCGCCCCTGACGATCGGTCTGGGGATGGTGATGGTCATCATCGAGACGATGTGGATCCGGACCGGCGACCGCCAGTGGTTCGAGGCTGCCCGCTTCTGGACCCGGATCTTCGCCATCAATTTCGCGCTCGGCGTGGCCACCGGCATCGTGATGGAGTTCCAGTTCGGCACCAACTGGGCCGCCTACAGCCGCTACGTCGGCGACATCTTCGGGTCGGCACTCGCTGCAGAGGGCATCTTCGCGTTCTTCCTCGAGTCCGGGTTCCTCGCAATCCTGGTGTTCGGGTGGGACCGCGTCGGGCGCAAGCTCCACTACTTCTCCACGTGGATGGTCTGCCTCGGCAGCATGTTCAGCGCCGTGTGGATCATCATCGCCAACTCGTGGATGCAGACGCCCGCGGGCTTCCATCTCGTGCCCGCGCCGGACACTGGCGTTGCAGGGGTGCGCGCGGAGGTCACCGACTTCTGGGCGATGGTCTTCAACCCCAGCGCGATGACGCGCCTGTCGCATGTGCTGTGCAGCGCAGTGGTGACCGGCGGGTTCCTCGTGATGAGCGTCTGCGCCTTCTACATGCTGCGTGGCCGGCACAAGGAGTTCACCCGCCGGTGCATGCCCGTCGGGGTGGCGGTGGCACTTGTCGGCGTCATCCTTGTGGGCATCACCGGCGACCGCTCGGCGCGGGGCGTTGCCTTCCAGCAGCCCGCGAAGCTCGCCGCATTCGAGGCCGTCTTCAAGACGGAGCCATCGGGCCTCTACCTCTTTGGCTGGCCCGACCCCGAGAACCAGACCGTATACGGCGTCAAGATCCCGGGCCTGCTCAGCTACCTGGTCTACTTCGACGCATCGAAGCCGATCACGGGCCTCGATGCGTTCCCGCCTGAGGACCGGCCCAACATGAGGATCCCCTTCCTCGCGTTCCACACCATGGTCGGTCTCGCGGGTGCCATGACGCTCCTGACCGTGCTCGCGGCCTGGTTCTGCTGGCGCGGAACGCTCGACCGGCGGACGCTGCTGCTCAAGGTGCTCGTGCCAAGCGTGGTGATGCCAACCATCGCAGGCCAGGCCGGCTGGTTCCTCGCCGAGACAGGCCGCCAGCCGTGGATCGTCTACCCGAGCGTGCAGAACGGCGTGCCCGTCCCCGGGCTGCGCGTGTCGGATGCGCTCAGCGAGGCGGTCACCGCTGAGCAGGTCATCGCATCCATCATCATGTTCGGCCTGATCTACCTGATGCTGTTCGCGCTCTGGATCTTCGTGCTCGACAGGAAGATCAGGCATGGCCCGAGCGAGCCGAAGGCTGGCGAAGAGCCGCCGCCCATGCACGGACCGCCGGGCGGAATCGCCGCGGCAATCGCGGGCGGCAAGTCCCTGACGGGGGCACGCTGATGGACCCTGTCGCAGATCCAACGTTCCTCGACAAGGCCACGCTGCAGTCGATCTGGTTCCTGCTGCTGACGGTGCTGCTGACCGGCTACGCGATCCTTGACGGCTTCGACCTCGGCGTCGGCATCAACCACCTGCTGGTGGGCCGCAGCGACATCGACCGTCGTACGACGATCGGCTCCATCGGTCCCATCTGGGACGGCAACGAGGTGTGGCTGGTGACCTTCGGCGGCGCACTGTTCGCCGCGTTCCCGGTTGCGTACGCGTCGTTCTTCAGCGGCTTCTACATCGCGTTCATGCTGCTGCTGCTTGGGCTGATCATGCGTGCGGTGTGCCTCGAGTTCCGGGTCAAGACCGAGGGCGCGGCGATGCACCGCGTCTTCGACTTCGGGTTCTCGCTCGGCAGCGTGCTCATCGCGCTGCTGCTGGGCATCGCGGCAGGCAACTGCCTCTACGGCATCACCGTGGACTCCACGCTGACGATCCGGGAGCCCCTGCTCAGCCAGCTCAATCCCTTCTCGGTGATGACGGGCCTGATGACGGTGGCGCTCTTCGCGCTTCACGGCGCCCTGTACCTGCGGCTGCGCGTCGAGGGCGCGCTGCTCGCGAGCGTCGAGCGC
The DNA here is from genome assembly GCA_044358545.1 of Phycisphaerales bacterium. Taxonomy (GTDB): domain Bacteria; phylum Planctomycetota; class Phycisphaerae; order Phycisphaerales; family SM1A02; genus ZLKRG44. The sequence continues at coordinate 4,378 of JBIKNS010000157.1, forward strand.
TGGGCATGGCGATGGTGGTGGATCTTTGTGGCGCTCTTCGTCGCGGTGTCCGCCTACGCGCTGCGCGACATCCCGCAGGTCACCGCCAACATCCGCAACTGGCCGGTGCTTTGGGCGATCCCCGCGCTCAACGTGCTTGCGATCCTCAATGTGCCCCGCACGATCCGCCACCGGCAGCCGATGTTCGGGTTCATCTCGAGCTCGTGCATGATCATGGCCTTCGCGGCGCTCTTCTCGATGGCGCTCTACCCGGACCTGATCCGCTCCACGACAGACCCTGCCTTCAACGTCACGATCTCGAACGCGTCGAGCTCGCCGCGCACGCTCACCACCATGCTGGTCATCGCAGTGATCGGCATGCCGATCGTGATCGCGTACACCGTTGCCGTGTACTGGATCTTCCGAGGCAAGGTGCGCGTCGACCGAGGCAGCTACTGACCGCGTCGCCCGCGATCGGTCGTGCGACCCGGTGCAGCTCCCGCCTCACTCGAGGCATCCGTCTTCAGCAGGGTCCCCACGCGGCGAGCAGCGCGGTGAGGTCGAGCCCGTTCACGGTGCCGTTGCCGTCAAGGTCAGCCGACGCGTCGCCACTGCCCCACGCGGCAAGCAGGGCCGTCAAATCGAGCCCATCACGGGTGCCGTCGCCATTGATGTCGGCGGCGCAGGCAGAGGGGAACCCAACGCTGAACACTAGCACGCGCGGGTCGCCGCCGGCCGTGAAGTCGTAGCCGAACACCACAATCTGGTTCGCCTCGCTGATCGCGATGGGGCGGATGAAGTCGCCCGAGAAGTAGAAGCGGTTGGGGTCGACGAGGTCGGCGATGTTGTGCAGGTTGCGTTGCGGGTCCCACACGACAGGCA
>JBIKNS010000031.1:0-16416 GCA_044358545.1 Phycisphaerales bacterium
ATCACATCGTCGTTGGCACGCTGCTGCATCGCGATCGCCGATGGGAGCAGTGCCGCTACGCCAAGCACGCCAATGCCGAGAATGAACACGGCAAGCAGGAGCTCAACAAGCGTGAATGCGCGGCGGGTCACTGCGGCACCACCTCCGCGACGCCCGTGAACCGGTTGAACTGGATGCGGTCCGCGTTCTGGTCGATGAAGATGGTGCGGTCGAAGTTGAGTGCTCGGCTGTTGGTGCCTCGCCATCCGACCTGGGTGGCGGGTGGCGACTGCTCGCGCAACTCGGCGTCATTGAACACGGCGACGAAGAGCCCGCAGTTGCCCAGCGGCTCGTCGTCCCATTCGTCGTAGTTGTAGAACATCGTGTCCGAGCCACCCGTGTTGGACGTGCCGATGTTGATGAAGCCGTCACGGTTGAAGTCAACCCAGGGGCGTACGCTGGCGATATCGCTGCCGGCCGTGACATTCGAGGGCAGCGACGCGTTGCGCGTGATCGGCTTGCCATCGGGACCAAAGCGGATCATCATCATCGATGCGCTCTCCGCATTGGATATCGCCCCGTTGGCCGCGATCTGCGCGTTCTTGAGCTCGGGCTGCGATAGCCACACCCAGTCCGCCGGAGTGTCGCCATTCGATCCGGCGGGAAACGCGCTGTTGGGCACGGCAATTGACTGCGCAAGGTCGCTCGCAGGCAGCGCCACCTTGATGCCCGGAGGCAGCCGCTTTGGCTGGATGCCCTCCACCGGCCAGAACTCCTCGACCAGGATGTCATCGTTGGCGTCGGCGCGATTGGGCGGCACCATCTGCGCGTAGCGGAATCCCGCGTAGGCACCGGGCCGGGCCACGGCCGGGAGGAACTTCAGCACTCGCCCGGTCGCCTTCGCGATGACGATCTCGGTCTGCTGCGCCTTCGAGAAGTCCGGGAGTTCGAGTTGGCCGTTTCTGCGGGTTGGCTGGTACACGCGGAACGCGACAACAGTCTGGGTGCGGTCTCGCACCGCGATCGCACGTGCCTGTGCCAGCGCCGCGATCACGTCGTTGGTCGCCGCGGCGATGCGCGCCCCTGTCGCCGCCTTGCTCACGCCGAGCCCCACGATGACCGCCAGCACGCCCACGATGCCCATGACCACAAGTAGCTCGACGAGGGTAAACCCTGCGGCAAACACCCTGACGCCCGCACCGCCATGGCACCTGCACTGGAAGATCGTGGTGCGGGGCTTCGTCATGGCTTCAGCGGCTCGTAGGAATAGATGTCGTCGCCGTTTCCGAAGCGTCCATCGGGTCCGCTCGACACAAAGTAGGGACGGCGGTTCCGGCATGAGCCCAGGAAGAACTCGTCACGCGTGCGCACCGAGCCGTCGGCGCAGTCGAACTGCGCACTACCCGTCGCGCACAGGGCGAGCTCGCCGCGGCAGAGCGGCCTCCCCGGGAACACCACGCTGAGCCGATTTCCCCACGGGTCAACGACCTCCTTGAGGACGCTCGTCGCCGCAGTCGGAGACGGCATGCCATTGGGGTTCGCATTCGTCGCGGCGCCGGTCCAGTTCGCGGGAAGCGGATCGAGCGGCTGATTGTTCAGCGGATTGCGAAGAACCGGCCGCAGGTAGTCAGGCCTGATCCGCGAGAGCAGCTCGCGGCTCTCCTCGACCTGGGCCATCCGGTCCATCAGGAGCACGATGATGTAGCGGCCATCGATGCTCTCCTCGAAGAGGTCTGCCGAAGGCATTCCCTCGAAGCAGAGGTTGGGATCGGGATTCCGGTCGAGCGCCGCGTTGACGCCCCCTGCCGCGGTCGGATTGAGCGTGCGCTGGAACGTCATCTCGCGGCCGTTGGCCTGCTGCCACGCATCGAGTGCCGCATACAGCTGCGTGAAGACCGCATCGAGCTCGCGTCGCTCGGCCGACTGCAGCACTGCACGCGAGATGCCAAGGAAAAGCGCAGCGAGCGTGATGATCACGCCGAGCGCGATCACGAGCTCAAGCAGGCTGAAGGCTCGTCGCATTGCGCTCATGGACCGGTCACCACGATGTTGTCCGCATTCTCCTGGTTCAGGCCGACGCGGCGGCGAGGATCCCAGCGCCGGTCAGGTCCCGGCGAGAGCAGCGCAAACTCGGCTCCGAACAGCTCGCGGCTCGTGAAGGAATCCCCAGCTGCATCAGGCGAACCTTGCGCCTGCGTGCCTGGATCGAAGCGCTGCGGCCGCAGTGCCGGCATGTCCGAAAGGTCAAACCCGCACGTCGGCGATCCTGCGACTGCCTCGCGCGTGGCGAGGTAGCGCGGGTCGCCGTTCACGTAGCCCTTGCGGTAGTAGATGATCGGCGATCCCCAGTAGTCGAGGATGCACATCCCGAAGTTCTGGCGGACGCCGTCGCTCGCGCCGGGTAGCGCCGTGGGATAACTGGAGTCCGAAGGGCCAACTGCGCGCGGCACAAGCGCCTCACCCGGAGCGATCGACTGGTAGTCGACAAGCGCGCCCACGGCCTGCGGATCCTTGAGCTCGAGGTACGGGCCATACACGCGCCCCTTGAGGTACCCCTGGTTGCCGCCGAGGCTCGCTGTGCTGCGCCGCGAGAACTGGCCTGGCGCACCGAGCCCTGACGTGAACGACGCGCCCCACACGCCATCCCTTCCGGGGTGCTTGATGCCAAGCGTGGGGCGCTCGCGCGCTCCGGGAGGCGGCGAGGAGGCGGTGAATCCCGGATCGCCGACGCATCCGAACCCATCCGCATTCCGGTTGCCGGCTCCGATCAGGTAGGTGGCGAGGCTCGTCGGCGAGAACCACTCGCGCACCTGGTTGGCCGAGGCGTTCGAGAATGCAGGCGGCACCGCACGCAGATCCTGACCAAACCCGGCAGCGCCGACCTGCGTCCCGCCAGGGCCAAGCACCGGAGGCAGGTACCCCACATCGGCCTTGAACCGCACGAGCGCGTTCGCGATGCTCGACATGAGCGCCCGCGTCTGGGCGCCCTGCGCGCTTCGCGCGGCGCCGCTGAGCCCGACGATCAGGATGCCGACAAGCAGCACAATGATGCCGACCACGACGAGCAGCTCGATGATGGTGAACGCGCGCCGCGGCATCGGGTGCTACTTGCCTCCGCCCGAGACGCTCTCGATCATCGCCACCAGCGGAAGGAACAGCGCGAGCACGATCGTGCCGACCACGCCACCGAGAATGACGACCATGAACGGCTCGAGCAGCGAGAGGAGGCTTGCCACCGCGACATCCACCTCCTCGTCGTAGTTGTCGGCGATCTTGGCGAGCATCACGTCCATGTCGCCCGTCTCCTCGCCGACGTCGATCATGTTCACCACGATCGAGTCGCACGTCTTGCTCTTGCGCAGGGGCTCCGCGATCGACTCGCCCTCGCGAATCGAGTCGTGCACGGCGGTGAGCGCCTTCTCGTAGACGTAGTTGCCCACGGTGTCGCGGGTGATCGTGATCGCCTCAAGGATCGGCACGCCCGCGCTGATGAGCGTGCCGAGGGTGCGCGTGAAGCGCGCGATGCAGGTCTTGCGCACGAGGCCGCCGATGACCGGGATCTTGCAGCGCACGATGTCGGTGCCCGCGCGCCCGAACCCGGTCTTGCGCAGCAGCTTGAAGAACATGAAGATGATGACCGGGCTGAACATGATCCAGATTGCGCCTGGCACCTGCTGCCCAGGCTTCTGGCCGGCCACCCACTTGCTTGCGTCTATGAGGAAGAGCGTCAGCGCGGGGAGCTTCACGTCGAAGTCGTTGAAGATCTCCTGGAACTTCGGAATCACGAAGTACATGATGCCCGTCACGATCGCCACCGCGATGAAGATCACGACCGACGGGTAGATCATGGCGCCGATGATGCGCCTCTTGAGCCGCTGGCCCTTCTCCATGAAGTCAGCGAGGCGCTGGAGGATGACGTCGAGCACGCCACCGACCTCGCCCGCCGCCACCATCTTGCAGTAGAGCCGGTCAAAGGCCTTCGGGTGCTTCGCGAACGCGTCGGAGAGCGTGGTGCCGCCCTCGACATCCTCGCACACGCCCGCGAGCACGCTCTTGAGCTTGCCTGGCTTCTGCTGCTGCTCGAGGATCTGCAGCGACCGCAGCAGCGGCAGCCCTGCGTCCTGCAGCGTCGAGAGCTGGCGCGTGAATGTCGTCAGCTTCTTCTGGCTGACCTTGCCGAACGAGAGCGAGAACCCGCCCTTCTTCTTCTTCTTGCCCTCACGGACAACCTTCTGGCCCTTCTTCTCCTCGCGGACGGTCGACGGAAAGAGGCCTTGCGCCTTGATCCGCTGGACGGCCTCCTCGCTGGATGTGGCCTCGATCGAGCCCTTCTGGCTCTTGCCTGATGAGTTGAGTGCCTCGTACTGGAAGGTCGGCATGGTTCGTCTCTCCGTTGGGGCCTACGCCGCGTCAGGCTTCGTCAATCGTCTCGCGGACGACCTCGTCAATGGTGGTCAGCCCCTCGTAGATGCTCAGGAGCCCGCACTCGCGCAAGGTCCGCATGCCGCGCCTGCGCGCCTCCGCGCGCAGCACCGCGGTCGACGCCTCCTGCATGATCATCTCGCGGATCTGGTCGTCGAAGCCCATGATCTCGTAGATGCCCATGCGTCCCTTGTAGCCGCTCTTGTTGCACTTCTCGCAGCCACGGCCCCGGAAGAACTTCTTGCCCTGCACGTCCTGGGGCCTCAGTCCGAGCTCCATGAACTGCTCCTGCGTCGGGGTGAACTCCTCCCTGCAGGCGACGCAGATCTTGCGCACGAGCCTCTGCGCCACAATCCCCTCCACCGTGGCGGTGAGCAGGAACGACTCGATGCCAAGGTCGATCAGGCGCAGCACGGAGCTCGGCGCGTCATTCGTGTGCAGCGTCGTGAACACAAGGTGACCGGTGAGGCTCGCCTGGATGGCCAGCTGCGCGGTCTCGAGGTCACGGACCTCGCCCACAAGGATGATGTCCGGATCCTGGCGGAGGAAGCTGCGCAGCAGCTTGCTGAAGGTCAGTTCCTGGTCCAGGTTGACCTGGCACTGGATCATCCCGTCGATGTCGTACTCCACCGGATCCTCTGCCGTGAGGATCTTCGTGTCGACCGTGTTGAGCTCGTTGAGCGCGGCGTAGAGCGTGGTGGTCTTTCCCGAGCCTGTCGGGCCGGTGACGATCACGATGCCGTTGGGCCTGGCGATGAGCGCCCGCAGCTTCGCAAGGTCGTCAGGTCGCAGTCCCACCCGCTCGAGCGACAGCTGCACGTTGGAGCGGTCGAGCACGCGCATGACCACGGACTCGCCGAACATCGTGGGCAGCACGGCGACACGGAGGTCGACGGGCTGCTGGTTGACCACCAGGTTGATGCGGCCATCCTGCGGAAGCCGCCGCTCCGCGATGTTGAGGTTCGACATGACCTTCACGCGGCTCACGATGGCCAGCGCGAGGTGCCTCGGCGGCGGGGTCAGCTCGTAGAGGACGCCGTCGACGCGGCAGCGCATCTTGAACTCGTCCTCGAAGGGCTCGAGGTGGATGTCGGATGCACGGTCGCGGATGGCCTGCAGCAGCACGAGGTTCAGGAGCCGCACGACCTGGTTGTCATCCGCTGCGCTCTCGAGCGATGCGAGGTCGATCGAGTCGCCGCGGCCCTCGAGGGACTTCAGCGCATCGGACTGGGAGGACGAATCCGCGTAGAGAGCGCTGAGGGCGCTGGTTCCCGTGGGTGCGGCCGAATATCTCTTCCTGATGATCTCGTCGATCTGCTCCGGCGGTGCGACCACGGCGCTCACCCGGAAGCCCATCAGCAGCTTGAGGTCGTCGACCGCGCGGTAGTTGTCGGGGCTCTTGAGCGCAATGGTCACCGACTTCGAGCCGGGGTCGAACGCCACCGGCACGATCTGGTAGGTGTTGGCCGTCTCGGGAGGGATTGCCGCGAGCACGTCCTCGGCGATGTCGCTAATGGACACCTCGACGAACCGCATCCCTGCCTGACCCGCCACCGCCACAGCAATGTCGCGTGATGTCACCAGGCCCATCTCGACGAGCACCTCGCCGAGCTTCTTCTTCAAGGATGGCTGCTTGGCGAGGGCTGCGTGCACCTGCTCGCGCGTGACCTTGCCCATCTTGGTCAGCACGCGACCGAGGCGCCGCCCCTTCATTTCGGACGGGTCGAGATCGGGCATGCGTCCAAGAATACGTTGGCACGGTGGCGGCTGTTCCACCGATAGGACGCATCCAACAAACGACACCTGACCGGTGTCGCTTTATCTCAGACCTTGACGTCCTCTGCGTCCCACTCAGGTCGGCCGACTGAGCCGCCAGCACGGTGGACGCGATCACGGAGGTCGGCCGGGTTGCGGGCCTTGTCCACCATCTCCTGAGCCGAGATCAGACCCTTGCTGAAGTGGGCCCAAAGATTGTCGTCCAGGAGCTGCATACCGAACTTCTTGCCGGTCTGGATGGCCGAGTCGATGCGGTAGGTCTTGTTCTCGCGGATCAGGTTGGCGATGGCCGGGGTGACCACCAGGAACTCGTGACCAGCGACGCGCCCTGGCTTGTCCTTGCGGACCAAGAGCACCTGGCTCAGCACGGCGATCAGGGCCACCGAAAGCTGAACCCGGATCTGCTCCTGCTGGTTCGTGGGGAAGGCGTCGATGATTCGGTTGATCGTGCCCGCTGCACCAGTCGTGTGCAGGGTGCCGAACACAAGGTGGCCCGTCTCGGCGGCCCGGATGGCCGCCTCGATCGTCTCGAGATCTCGCATCTCGCCCACGAGGATCACGTCGGGGTCCTGTCGCAGCACTCGCTTGAGCGCCTCCGCGAAGCTCGGCACGTCCACATGCACTTCGCGCTGGTTCACCACCGACTTCTTGTGATAGTGGTAGAACTCGATCGGGTCCTCCACGGTCACGATGTGGTGCTCCATCGTCTGGTTGATGTGATCGATCATCGTGGCGAGTGACGTCGACTTGCCGGACCCCGTGGGGCCAGTGACCAGGAAGAGGCCTCGGGGCCGCCGGATCAGCTCACGGCACATCTCGGGCAGGCCGATGTCGTCGAACGACAGCAGCCTGTTCGGGATCTGCCGGAGCACCATGCTGATGGCGCCGCGCTGCTTGAAGATGGATACGCGGAAGCGGGCCTTGTCCTTCCACGCAATGCCGAAGTCGGAGCCACCCACTTCCTGCAGCTCCTGCTGGTTGCGCTCGGGCGTGATCTGCTTCATCAGCGACACCGTGTCCTCGGGCTCGAGGCTCTTTGTCGCCAGCCTCTTGAGGCCGCCGTGGAGGCGAAGCGTCGGTGGGCGCCCGATGGAGATGTGGATGTCGGACGCGCCGGTGCTGACGCAGGTGTCCAGAAGGCGATCCATCTGCATCGCCTGCACCGAGACTGACGGGTTGCTGGGTCCTTCTGAGGCCATGGCTGCTCCTTGCGGGGTCTGGTCCGGCGACGCGGCGTCAGGCCGAGGCGATCTCCGACGGCGTGAAGCCCTCGATCTGGGCGAACTTGGCGATCTCCTCGGGCGTCGTCATGCCCTTGAGGATCTTGACGCGCCCGTCACCAAGAAGGCTGCGCATGCCGCCGCGGATGGCCGCGGCTCGCAGTTGCGTGACCGTGGCGCGCTGGAAAGCGAGGTCCCGGATCTCCGCGTTGAGCACCATCATCTCGTAGATGCCGCGCCGACCGCGGAAGCCGGTGTTGCTGCACGACGCGCAACCCTTGGGCGCGGGCTTCATGATGGTGCCGCGCGCGATGTCATCCTTGGTGATGTTCACCAGTGCGCACATCTTCGGGTCGGGGTTGGGATCGGGCTGCTTGCACTTCTCGCACAGCATGCGCACGAGGCGCTGCGCGAGGATGGCCTGGACGGAGCTCGCCACGAGGAAGGGCTTGACACCCATGTCGACAAGGCGAGTGCACGCGCTTGGCGCATCGTTGGTGTGGAGGGTGCTGAACACCAGGTGACCGGTGAGCGCAGCCTGGATCGCGATGTCCGCGACCTCGCGGTCGCGGATCTCGCCCACCAGGATGATGTTGGGCGCCTGGCGCAGCATCGACTTGAGGATCGCGCTGAAGGTGAGGCCGATGCTCTCGCGCACCTGCACCTGGTTGATGCCCTTGAAGTTGTACTCCACCGGGTCTTCGGCGGTGATGATCTTCATGTCGGGCCGATTGAGCATGTCGAGCGCCGAGTAGAGCGTGGTGGTCTTGCCGGACCCGGTCGGTCCGGTCACCAGGAAGATGCCGTTGGGGCGGCGGATCACCTTGTTGAACACCTCGAGCGTGTCGCGCTCGAGGCCGAGGTTCTCGAGGCCGATGCGCACCGAATCCGGCCGCAGGATTCGCAGCACCACGCTCTCGCCGTGGTACGCGGGGCACGAACTCACGCGGAAATCAACTGGCACGCCGTCCACCGGAAGCTTGATGCGGCCGTCCTGCGGCACGCGGCGCTCGGCGATGTTGACGCCTGCCATCAGCTTGAGGCGGGCCAGCAGCGCGCCCTGCATGCGCTTGGGGATGTTGTCGCGCACAAGACACTCGCCGTCGATGCGGTAGCGCAGCACGACACGGTCCTTCATCGGCTCGATGTGGATGTCCGATGCGCGGCTCTTGACTGCCTCGATGATGATGCGGTTGGCCAGGCGGACGATGCCCGACTCCCCCGCACCGTCGACGTCGATCGACTTGTCGACCGAACTGTCGACGCTCTTGTCCACGGTGACGTCGACCGAATCGGTCACGAGTGGCTTCTGGTCGAGAAGAGGCTTCTCGGCCGCGCCGCCGTCCACGAACGCCTTGATCTGGCGCCGGCTGGCGATCGCCGTATCGAGCTCGCACCCGAGGCGGAACCGCAGAAGGTCCAGCAGCTCGAGGTCCATCGGGTCGTGGATCAGGATCTTCAGCCGACCGCCCTGCTTGGACAGCGGAAGCACCATGTGCTTCTTGATCACGTCCTCCGGAAGCAGCGACAGCGAGACCTTGTTCGAGTCCTCCGGGCGGTCGAGGTTCAGGAACTCCATCCCGAACTGGTGCCCGATGGCCTTCGCGATGTCCTCCTCGGTGCATGCGCCAGTCTCGATCAGCGCTTCCCCGAGCCGCTTGCCGCTGCCGCGGCACTTCTCGAGCGCCGCCTGAACCTGCGCCTCCGTCACCGTCTTCCAGGCAACGAGGATCTCGCCGAGTTTCTGTCTGACCTTTCGTGCCAAGGGTCCGCGCTCCGTGGGGAAATCGCAATCGTACACTCCTCGCCCCCCTCAAGGAGACACCCAACATGCAGATCGCAATGGTCGGACTCGGGCGCATGGGCGCAAACATGGCGCAGCGCCTCATCAAGGCGGGCCACTCGTGCGTCGTCTACGACCGAAGCGCTGCAGCGGTAGCCGATCTCGTGAAGGCAGGCGCCACGGGCGCCACCAGCCTCGCCGACATGGTCGGCAAGATGAAGGGACCGCGCCACGTGTGGCTGATGATTCCAGCGGCCTACGTGGACTCGACGATCGCGGAGCTGCAGCCGCTGCTCGCGAAGGACGACTGCATCATCGACGGCGGCAACTCCTGCTACATCGACGACATCCGCAGGTCGAAGGGCCTTGCCGCGGCTGGCATCCACTATGTCGACTGCGGCACCTCGGGCGGAGTGTGGGGGCTCGAGCGCGGCTACTGCCTGATGATCGGCGGGGATGACGCAGCCGTACGGCGCCTCGATCCTGTCTTCAAGGCGCTCGCGCCTGGCCGAGGCGACATCCCGCGCACCCCAGGCCGCGAGAAGCTCGGAGGCACCGCCGAGGAGGGCTACCTCCACTGCGGGCCCTCCGGCGCCGGCCACTTCGTGAAGATGGTCCACAACGGCATCGAGTACGGCTTGATGGCCGCCTACGCCGAGGGACTCAACATCCTGAAGATGGCCAACGCGGGCAAGCATGCGCGCGAGATCGACGCCGAGACCACGCCGCTCCGCAACCCCGAGCACTACATGTACGAGTTCAACCTCGCCGACGTGGCCGAGGTATGGCGCCGCGGAAGCGTGATCGCGAGCTGGCTGCTCGACCTCACCGCGCAGGCCTTCGCGGGTGACCCGAAGCTCGACACCTTCGCGGGCCGCGTGAGCGACTCGGGCGAGGGACGGTGGACCGTGCAGGCGGCGATCGACGTTGGCGCGCCCGCGCACGTGCTGAGCGCCGCGCTGTTCGACCGGTTCGAGAGCCGCGACGCCGCGCAGTTCGCCAACAAGGTGCAGTCGGCGATGCGCTTTGAGTTCGGCGGCCACCACGAGAAGCCGGCCGCTCCGGCCAAGGCCTGACCATGGCAGCCGACCCATCCCAGGCGTGCGACGCCTTCGTGCTCTTCGGCGCCACGGGCGACCTCGCTCACAAGAAGACATTCGCGTCACTCCAGTCGCTTGTGAGGCGCGGCCAGCTCAACGTGCCGGTCGTGGGCGTGGCCAAGAGCGGCATGAACCTCGAGCAGCTGAAGGAGCGCGCGCGCGAGGGCATCGCCACGTTCGGAGGCGGCGTCGACGAGGCCGCGTTCGGCAAGCTCTGCAGCCTGCTGCGCTACGTCGACGGCGACTATGCGGATCCGGCCACATTCGCTGCGCTGCGCAAGGAGCTCGGCAGCGCCAAGCGCATCACGCACTACCTGGCCATTCCTCCTGCGCTGTTCGGGAGCGTCGTGGGGCAGCTTGCGGCAGCCGGGCTCTCGGAGGGCTCGCGCGTCGTTGTGGAGAAGCCCTTCGGCCACAACGTGGAGACTGCACGCTCCCTCAACGCGGACCTCCACAAGGTCTTCGCCGAGAAGGACGTCTTCCGCATCGACCACTACCTCGGCAAGGAGGCGGTGCAGAACATCCTGTACTTCCGGTTCGCCAACGCCTTCCTCGAGCCGATCTGGAACAGGCACCATGTGCGCCAGATCCAGGTCACGATGGCGGAGAAGTTCGGCGTGGATGGACGCGGAAAGTTCTACGACGCCACCGGCACGATCCGCGATGTCATCCAGAACCACCTCATGCAGGTGGTGAGCTTTCTCTGCATGGAGCCGCCCTACTGGGGCGACATGGAGCGCACGCGCGACGAGCAGGTGAAGCTCTTCAGGTCAGTGCGCACGCTCGCCTCGACGGATGTCGTGCGCGGCCAGTTCGACGGATACCTCGCTGAGCCTGGCGTCTCCCCGCGCTCGACGCGCGAGACGTACGCGGCGGTGCGGCTGCACATCGACAACTGGCGGTGGCAGGACGTGCCGATCTACCTGCGCGCGGGCAAGTGCATGCCCTGCTCGGCGACCGAAGTGCGCGTGGAGTTCCACCGCGCGCCGCAGGTCGTGTTCCGCGAGCCCCAGCCGCCACACCACAACTTCCTCCGCTTCGAGCTCTCCCCCCGCATCGAGATCGGGCTCAACGCGCAGGTGAAGACCGACGGCGAGCGCATGGTCGGCCAGCCGCTCGAGCTGCTGGCCATCGACCAGCAGGCCGACGAGATGACGCCCTACGAGCGGCTTCTTGGCGACGCCATGCGCGGCGACTCGACGCTCTTCGCACGCGTCGACTCGGTCGAGGAGTGCTGGCGCATCGTCGAGCCGATCCTCGACGACGCGGTGCCCGCACACACCTACCCGAAGGGCCAGTGGGGACCGGAGCTCGCGAACGACTGGCTGCTGCCTCCAGGCGGCTGGCACGCGCCGAAGGGCTGAGCGCCCGCCACAGGTCGTGCGTGCCGAGCGCGTCTTGCGAAGACGGGCTTCGCACGCTGCGTTGCTCAGCGACGCCGGCGCGCCACTGCCGTATCTGTCATCACGTCGGGCAGCCCCATCTGCAGCGGGTGCACGAAGGCGAGGAACGCAAGCGCGGGCGCGAAGAGCACGATCCCCTTGAGCGCTGCACGGATGGCACGGCGCGTCCGGGTAGCCGCGGGTGCAGGCCACTCCTCCGCCGGCCCACCTGCGCGCGCTGCCTGATCGCGGGGCGAGAGCCTGTCGACACGCACAATGCGGCACGCCCCGGTCGCTCGCTTGCCCGGCGTGCTCGCGATGGCAACCTCCCAGACGAGGCACCACAGCACCGTGCATCCCAGCATGACGGATGACGGGACTGCCTTCGCTGTCGCCGCGGTCCAGGCGGGCATTGCGAGCAGGTCCTTGGGCGCGCATCCGGTCACCACGATCGCCACGATCGCACCAGGCAGCATGTCAATCGTCAGGCCCAGGGCGCGCCGCCACGAATCCACCGGATCCCAGCCGGCCGGCAGGGATGGCATTCGGTCCCCCATCGGCGGCCGCATGAGGAAGGCCGCGAGCAGCGCAGCGATCGTGAGGGCACCGATCAGCGGAAGGTGAAGCCAATCCCCCGCCGTGCTTGGGGCTTGCGCCAACTGCACCGGCGTGCCCACCGTGCCTTCGACCGAATCGACCGGCGCTGCACTCAGCACGCCGTCTTCGCCGAGGGACACAATCGAGAACGAATCGCCCATACCAACCACTGTCCATGGCATGTCAGGTGCCGGGAAGCGTGCCACTTCAAGCGGACCATCCGTACGGACATAGGCGAGCGACCATGTCCCGTCGCTGCCGACTTGGCGAAGCACTGTCGGACGGCTCGCGCCCGTCACCACGAGCCCGAGGCCAGCACCGGAACCGGGCATGAGCACGCTCGACCACTCGAGCGAGTCGCGCCCCATCGCAGGATCAGGCGCAGTCCACGTGCGAAGATCGTTGCCTTCACGCGCCACGATCGCCCACCCGCGCCCATCACGAGACGGCCACTGGTGCAGCATCGTGCCAGCAGGAAGATCACGTGGCAGCGCAATGCTCGTCCACCCGGCGCCCCGCTGCTCCAGGAGCGCACGCGGATCATCTCCTTGCAGCGCGAGGATCGCGCCGTCAGCGGATGCCGCACCCGCGAGGTGACCGCCCCCCGGAATGCTCGGAAGCACCTCGAACCGGCCAATCGGTTCGCTGAACCAGCGCTCGGAGATCGGATTGTATGTGGTGCGCACCGAGAAGACGGGCGCCACGCCGCCGCCCGTAGCGGGCGGCATCACCATCCACAGCCGCGCATCCTCCGCGACGAGCGCATCTGGCATCGCCTCAAGCGTGCCGCACTCACGCACCGCGCCACGCACCGAGTGCAAGATGCGAACGGCTTCGGACTGGTCCGGAAGCGCCGGTGCGGCGACCCACAGGTGCTCGCCCGAGGATGCGGCACGCAGCGTGGGGATCGATTGAGGCGAACTCATGGCGAATCACCTTCAGGAGCAACCTGCGGGGGCACGCCCGCGGCAGCGCCACCCACACGCTCAACCACTTCGGGTTTCAGCGATGCACGAAGCGACTCGAAGTCAAAGAGCCGGTCCCGGATGCGAGCCGTGCCGTCGGTCGGCGGCGCCGCACTCAACGCCAGCGTCGCATCGGGTGCAGGCGCACGGCCATCTCGCACCAGAGCGACCTCTGCCGGCGGGTCGAACATGCTCACGGTGATCCGAGTGGGCACGAGTGCACCCGGCCGCGTCACCGACTCCTCCGAGCCAGGCCACGCGAACACCGACATCTCGCTGCGCACCCGCACATTGCCGTGCGCGTCGAGCCAATCGATTCCAACGGGAAGGAGCGACGCATGCCGGAGTTCCACCGACATCCGCGAGTTGCCCTGCCGCACGAGCGCACGCCAGCATCCAAGCCTCGAATCCCACACAATCTCCTGAACCTCGGATGCTTCGATCGGCCGCAGCCCGAGCGTGGCAAGAAGATGCGCGGGCCGCATAAGCGCGAGCAGCCCATCCTCGCCATCGGGCAGATCGGACGCGCCGACGGTGACTCGGCTCGGCTGCGCCTTCGGCTCGAAGAGCCACCACTGGCCGTTGCCGGATCCTGCCCACAGCACTCGCTCGCCAAACTTGGTTACGCGCAGCGATGTATCGAGCGGCGCGCGCAGCACAAGCTCGAAGTCGCCGTCCTCGACATGGGCTCCCGCGCCGTCTGCCCACCTGAGCTCAGCCACGCCCCGCATCGCGAGCGTCGGTATCGCCGAAAGCCGTGCACGCTGCGCCTCGGCCACGGCGGCAGCATCGGGCGGAAGGCCATCCGGCTGCGGCACGGGACGCACCGCGTCGCACCCGCCGATGGCGCACATGAGGGCAGCGATCCAGCCCCCTGCCCTCAACACGCGCGAATTCACCCGATCAGCCCTCACCGTGCACGAGCTCGCCGAGCTGGTCCGCAAGCTCGCGCAGCTCCTCGTCGCGGATCTGCGGATTCACGAGCGCCAGCGGGGCCGCATCATCCGCTGCGCCTCTCGCGCGGAGCAGCCACCGCTCCACGGGCGGGTTGTCGGTCGACCGCTCCACCCGGTCGAGCTTCAGCACCTTGCGACGCAGGAGCACGAGCGCCAGGATCCACCGGTACGCGATGCGCCGGGCATCCGCATCTCCCTCCAGACGCTCCACCATCTCAAGCACGGTGTGGTCATCGAGCAGGATCCGGCGTCGCTCACCGGGGTTCGGTGCGGTGCCGCGCCAGAAGCAGACCAGTCCCTCTGGCCGTGCGCCGCCGTCCCATGCGGATACCGACCAGTCGATCCGGCGCAGGACTGGGCGCCCATCCTCCACCGCCTCCGCCAAACTCGCCACGAATGCGCTGCCTCCGGCGATCGGATCGCCCGTTGCTGCGCACTGACCAGTGAATCGTCCGATGTCGAAGGTGCCGGCGGTCCCTGCCATGGCGCTATCGTAGCGCTCGCGCGCAACGGGTCGCGCATTCATCATGCTCGAGTCGCTGCAACAGCTGATCCCGCGCGGCGAGTTCCTGCCAGTTGTGGCGGAGCTCGCGGTCATCTGGGTTGTGGTGTGGCTCTGCCTGCGTTTCCTCGAGCGCACACGCGGCGCGGGCGCCATGAAGGGCCTCGTCGTCCTCATCGCCGTGCTGCTGCTGGGTCTCCGTGCGCTCGGCGCATCGGAGAGTTTCTCGCGCCTGCGCTACGTCTCCGAGGCGATGCTGCAGTTCGTCGCGATCCTTGCGATCGTCGTGTTCCAGCCCGAGATCCGCCAAGGCATGGTGAGGCTCGGACAGGCGCTTTCCCGTCGCGGCAGGCGTGCAGGCATCGAGATGGTTGCGGATGCAGTCGAGGACGCGGTGCGCACGCTCAGCAAGGGCCGGATCGGCGCCATCATGGTCATCGAGCGCAACGTGTCGCTTGAGGGCATGGCGGAGAATGGCGTCACGGTCGATGCGCAGCTCGACGCGCGGCTTCTCGAGTCGATCTTCTGGCCAAACTCGCCGCTTCACGACCTCGCAGTCGTCATCCGCGGGAACAGGATTGCGGCGGCGAGCGTGGAGCTTCCGCTGGCCGAGACGGGCAGCCTCTCGTCGGCGATGGGCAGCCGGCATCGTGCGGCAGTGGGCGCGACACTTGACAGCGACGCGGTGGTCGTCGTGGTCAGCGAGGAAACGGGCCGTGTGCTGATCGCCGAGAGCGGCAAGCTGAGTGACCCGATCCCGCTCGACAAGTTCCAAGACGAGCTGGTGCGAAGACTGAGCGCCGACGTGACCGCCCCAGCTGCCGCACCCGAGGAGGCGACCTGACCATGCGCATCGCCGACTTGCTGCAGGGGCGGATGTTCAACGCGCTTGTGGCCACCGTCGTCACCCTGCTCATCTGGAGCTGGGCATACGACGCCACGCGCTCAAGTGGCGACGCGACCGGGAAGATGTCCGTCAGGGCGCCTGCGGCGTCCGCGCTCTTCGTGGAGCCCTCGGCCGCCACGAACGTGACCGTGCAGCTCAGCGGGCCGCGTTCGGCAATCCGGGCAGCTCAGCAGGTGATCGGCGCGGGCGTCGAGCTCACGGCGGGCTCCGCCGGCGTCCCGTCGGATCCGGGCGAGCACACGCTTGACCTCGCAGCGATCCTCGCGCTGCGACCCGAGCTTCAGGCCGTCAGGGTCGACGCCACAAGCCCGGCAACGATCCGCATCCGGGTGTTCGAGCTCGCCACCGTTACTGCACGCGTTGCCACCGACCTCGCGGACTCGCAGGTTGTCGGGCAGGTCTCGATCGAGCCCGAGGATGTCTCGATCACCCTCCCGAAGGATGCGCTCTCGGCGCTGCCGGAGCTGAGGCCGCTTGCGGTCGTCGACACCGCAGCGCTTGAGCGCGGTCGCCGGCACTCGGTTGACGCGGACGTGACGCTGTGGCGCATTCCTGCGCGCTGGGCGGAGGCCGTGCGCATCTCGCCGGCACGGGTGCGCGTTGCGTTCACGCTGCGGTCCAACGTGCGGACCGCGACACTGGCGTCGGTGCCGGTGCAGGTGGCCGCCCCGCCGGCGCAACTCGCCGCCTTCGACGCAGCGCCTGCAAGCGGATCGGAAACGCTCCGGCAGGTCGTGGTGTCGGGGCCCGCAGAGGCGATCACCGCCATCGAGGACGGCTCGGCCCGCGTCGTGGCCGTCGTGTCGCTCGGCAGCGACGACTTCGCG
>JBIKNS010000159.1:0-5202 GCA_044358545.1 Phycisphaerales bacterium
CGTGCGCGCGAGCAGCGTCTTGCCTGTGCCCGTAGGCCCCACCAGCAGCACGTTGCTCTTGTCCAGCTCCACCGGCGCGTCTGCGTTGTCGACCTGCGTGAGCCGCTTGTAGTGATTGTGCACCGCAACGGCCAGCGCCTTCTTCGCAGCCACCTGTCCGATCACGTACTGGTCGAGGTACTCCGCGATGTGTCGCGGCGTGGGGATCTGCGAGAAGAGCGGGGCGCTTCCGGTGACGCGCCGCTTCTCCTGCTTGAAGATGTTCTGGCAGAGGTCGGTGCAGGTGCCGCAGATGTAGACGTCGTTTGGACCTTCCACCATCGGGCCCACCTCGCGGCTCGTCTTGCCGCAGAAGCTGCACGTGGTGATGCGCCGTCCGCGGAACCCGCCGCCCGAGCCACCCCCGGCGCCCGATCCGCCATCGCCGCCTGGACCCGCCGGACCGCCGCCTGAGCCTCCGCCTCCATCGGAACGCCCGCCACGACGGGCTGGACCACCGGACGATTGCGGGACAGGGCGCGACGGAGGAACGTCTGACGGCATCGGACCGAGTCTATCGGGTCGTGCCGCGCGGCCCCTTCACCGCTTTCGCGGAAGTGGGCTGGCTTCGCACCTTCCGAACCATCTGCTCCTTCGCGCGCTCGTACTCCGCGACCGATATCTCTCCGGAGTCCCGCAGCGCACGCAGATCACTGAGCGTGAATCCCACGGGAGCCTCGCGCTCGCCCTTCCACCAGCGCTTGATCAGGAGCAGCGCCACCGCCCCCACAATCACGATCAGCACAAGCACGCCAAGCACCGGCGCCAGGCGCGCGAAGTGCGACAGCGGCTCGGCGGCTGGCGTGCTCACTCGGACTTGGTCGACTTCGCCGCCTTGCCCTTGCCGGCCGCCTTCGTGCCCGACGAGGCCTTCGCCGAGGAGGCGTTGCGCGCCTCGAGCTGCGCGTTCCATTCCTCGGCGGCGATGTCGGTGATGGTTGCCTTGGCGATCACGCGGTCCGCAGCCTTGTGCTCACGGATCTGCAGCGCGAGCTCGCTCAGGCGGCCGTTCTTCTCGAGCTCGGCACGCAGCTCCGCGGGGCGCGTGCCGCGCTGGCGCGCGATCATCGCAATGCGCCCGTTCACCTCGGCGTCCGTGGCCTCCACGCCGAGCTGCTCTGCAAGGCGCGCGAGCACGAAGAAGAGCTTGAGCCTGCGGCGCGACTCGTCTGCGCTCGAGGTGCGGATCTCTGCCATGCGCCGCTCGACCACCTGCGGATCGGTGCCTCGGTAGAGCATCTCGAGACGCTGGCGCTCGAGATCGCGCGCGACCTGCGCCTCGCTGAGCTTCACCGGCAGCTCGAAGTTCACGCCCGCAGCGAGCTGCTCGAAGACCTGGTCGCGCATCGCAGAGCGCTGCTCGTCGTCGCGGCGGCGCTCCAGAAGCGACTTCACGCTGTCCTTGAGCACGTCGTCGCTCTCGCAGCCGAGCTGCGTCGCGAGGGCCTCGCGGGTGGACGGGGTTATGCGCTCGGCGGCGCTGATGGCGAAGGTGACAGCCAGTTCGGAGCCGCGGATCGCCTCGATCTCGTGACCCTCCGGTCCCTTCATGGAGATGACGACTGTGTCGCCCACCTTCTTGCCTGTGAGCGTGGCGTCGAGACCTTCGACGAGCAGGCCCAGGAACGGTCCCTTGCCCGCGTCCTCGACGGCCGGCACTACGGCGAGCGCCTGGTCCGCCTCGAACTGCACATCGTCGCTTCCCGCGACGCGCACCGTGGCCTTGCCCACCATGCGGTCGAGCGGCTCGAAGGGACCCTCGATCGCCGCCGGCGTCCCGAAGCGGTACGACAGCCGCTTGATCTCGTCCTCCACATGCGAATCCGCGATCTCGATCACGGGGCGCCTGATCGCCATGCCCTCCCACGAGGGCAGGTCGAAGGTTGGCATGATCTCGACCACCACCGAGAAGGCGAAGTCCTTTCCTTCAACCACCTCTGGCTCCGTGGTGCCAGGCGCCATCTCCGGCGGCGAGATCGGCCGGATCTTGTTGTCCTCGAGCGCCTTCTGGTAGCTCTCGGCAATCAGGCGCTGGCGCACGTCCTGCAAGAGCGCGCTTCCGAACTTGCGGCGCAGCAGGGTCATCGGCACCTTGCCCTTGCGGAAGCCAGGCACCGCAGCATCGCGCTGCAGGCCCGACAGGGCCGTGGAGACATGCCCGTCCACCGAGGTGGCAGGGACGGAGATGTCGATGCGCTTCGCGGCTGGACCCGCGTCGCTGACGGTGATGCGGGTGGCTTCGGCGGTGGCGGTGCTCATATGTGGGGCTCCAAAAAGCGAGCCGAGCAGTATACGGAAGCTTCCATGTGCCGCCGTGGGCAGCCGCGCCGCGTCACGGGCCAGCCGCAACCCTCGCTCAGCGCATCAGCAGCATCTGTGCGTAGGTGGGCAGGGGCCAGATGTCGGCAGGGACGCGCCGCTCGAGCTCGTCCGAGGCCGTCCGCACCTTCTCGATGGCGCCCAGCACCGACTTGCGGCAGTGCTGCATCCGCTTCTCGAGATCGGGCACCTCACGCGCCAGCGACGCATCAAGCGAAGCCAGTGCCGTGCGCAGCGCCTTCACGTGCGACGCCACCGCGCGCAGCGCTGCCTTTGCGTCCGGCACGCGCGTACCTGCCTTCTCTGTGGCCACGCAGATCTCCGCCAGCTCGCCCTGCGCACGCATGGCGGCGGGAAGGATCTGGGTGTGCACCATGGTTGAGAGCGTTCGACCCTCGATCTGCACGATCTTGCAGTACTGCTCGAGCTGGATCTCGTGACGCGCATGCAGCTCGCGAGGCGTCAGCACGCCGTACGACGCGAAGAGGCTCTCTGCCTTCTTCGTCACGAGCTCCTTGAGAGCCTCGGCCGTCGACGGGTAGTTCGGAAGCCCGCGCTTGGCGGCTTCCTTGTGCCACGCCGCGCTGTAGCCGTTGCCGTCGAAGCATGCCCGGCGGTGCCTCTTCACCACATCCTGCAGCACGGAACGCACGGCCTGCTCGAGCTGCTCTGCGGTCGGCCGCTCCGTGATCCGCTTCTCGAGCTCCGTCGCGATCACGTCAAGGCTCTCGGCCACGATCGTGTTGAGCACCGTGGCCGGCCACGCCACCGCCTGCGAGCTGCCCACCGCGCGGAACTCGAACTTGTTGCCGGTGAACGCAAAGGGGCTCGTGCGATTGCGGTCGCTGGCATGGCGGGGGATGGACGGCACGCTGCGCGCGCCAAGATCGAGCGCGCCACCCTTGGCCGTCGAGCGCGGCTTGCCCTGCTCGAGCTGGTCGAGGATGTCCGTGAGCATGTCCCCGAGGTACACGCTCATGATCGCAGGCGGGGCCTCGTTGGCGCCGAGCCGGTGATCGTTGTGCGCGCTGGCGATCGATGCGCGAAGCACGCCCGCGTGCACGTCGACCGCACGGATCGCAGCGCAGAGGAACACCAGGAACTGCATGTTGGTGTGCGTCTCGTCGCGCGGGTCGAGCAGGTTCGCGCCTGTGTCTGTCGACAGCGACCAGTTGATGTGCTTTCCGGAGCCGTTCACCTTCGCGAAGGGCTTCTCGTGCAGCAGGCACTCGAACCCGTGCGCCCGCGCGGTCTGGCGAAGGACCTGCATCGTCAGCATCTGGTGGTCCACTGCGACGTTCGCGTTCTCGAAGGTCGGCGCGATCTCGTACTGGCCAGGCGCCACCTCGTTGTGGCGCGTCTTGACGGGCACGCCAAGCTCAAAGAGCCGCCGCTCGGCATCGGCCATGAATGCCAGCACGCGGTCGGGGATCGCCCCGAAGTAGTGGTCCTCAAGCTGCTGGCCCTTTGGCGGCGCAGCGCCCACGAGGGTGCGTCCGCACACGGCCAGGTCAAGGCGCTCATGGAAGAGCTCGCGGTCGACCAGGAAGTACTCCTGCTCGCAGCCGAGCGTGGAGAAGACGCTCGAGACGCCTGCATCGGTGCCGAAGATGCGCAGCACGCGCATCGCCTGAGACGTCACTGCATGGATCGACCGCAGCAGCGGCGTCTTCTTGTCGAGTGCCTCGCCTGTCCACGACACGAACACCGTCGGAATGCACAGAGTGCCCTGGCCGTTGCCGCCGCGCATGATGAACACGGGGCTCGTCGCGTCCCATGCCGTGTACCCGCGCGCCTCGTAGGTGTCGCGGATGCCTCCCGACGGGAAGCTCGATGCATCGGGCTCGCCTCGGATGAGCGCGTCGCCGCTGAACTTCTCGAGCGCGCCATTGTCGCCGGTGGGCGAGAGGAACGCATCGTGCTTCTCGGCCGTGAGACCGGTGAGCGGCTGGAACCAGTGCGAGTAGTGGGTGACCCCGTGCTCAAGCGCCCAGTCCTTCATCGCCGTCGCCACCGCGTTGGCGGCGGCAGGATCGAGCGGCAGCCCGTGCGTCATCGTGCGCCGCAGCGTCTCGCACACGTCAGGCGCAAGATGCTTGAGCATCACGTCGCCGCTGAAGGTGAGCGCGCCGAAGTAGTCAGAGGCCCGGACGGTGGTGTCAGTGGTGTGCATCGGGTGGGTGCCAGTCGAGGTCATTCCCGGAATGCTCCCCGAAGCAGTGCCCAAACGCAAGGGTTCCCGGACTGTCCACACAGGCACTGGCCGTTGGGATGATGCCTGCGGCCCCCCCGGGGGGGAACCGGCTTACTCGTCGCTCGGATCCCGCCGCTCAGCGCCGAGGAAACTCCTGCCCAGCCAGCCACGGCGCCAGAAGAACAGAAGGAAGGTTCCTGCGACGAGCGCCATCAGGCCCAAGGCGAAGGGGTACCCGTAGGTCCAGTGCAGCTCGGGCATGTTCCAGGGGCTGTCGTCAGGGTCGAAGTTCATGCCGTAGATGCTGGCGATGAACGACAGGGGGATGAAGATCGTGGCGATGATCGTCAGGACCTTGGTCACCTCGCCGAGGCGGTTGTTGGAGACGGCCATGTACATCTCCATCAGGTCGCTCGCGACGGCGCGGTCGGTGTCGAGCAGGTCCATGACACGGATCACGTGGTCGAACGCGTCGCGCAGGTAGAGGCGGTGCTCGGCGTCGAACACGCTCTCGAGCATCATCAGCGTGGTCACCGCGTCTCGCACGGGCCACACCGCGCGGCGCATCTTCATGAGGTCGCGCTTCACGGCCCGGATCTCGAAGATGGCGTCGGCGTTCGTGCGGAAGATGATCCGCTCCTCAAGACTGT
>JBIKNS010000160.1:0-5188 GCA_044358545.1 Phycisphaerales bacterium
ACGCTGGCGGTGGAGAATCCACGCCGGGGCCGCCGGTACGTGATGGACCTGCTGCACAAGGAGCGCTGGCAGATCGGTGCGCGCCTGATGAAGCGGCTCTGGCGCAGCGAAGGCCTGCTGGTGCCGCAGAGGCGCAGGAAACGCAGGCGAATCGGAAGTGGCACCAACGGCATCGTGCGCCGCAGGGCACGCCGCAGGAACCAGGTGTGGGGCATGGACTTCATCCACGACCGCACGGCGGATGGCCGCCCCTTGCGGATGCTGGTGGTACTGGACGAGTTCACGCGGGAGTGCATCGCCCTGGAGGTGCGAAGGACCTTCCGGGGCGAGGAGATCGTGATGGTGCTGGACGAGCTGACGGCGATCCGCGGTGCACCCAAGCACATCAGGAGCGACAACGGGCCGGAGATGATCTCCAAGGCGCTGAAGGCATGGTGCAAGGAGGGCGGCACGCGCACGCTGTACATCGATCCCGGCGCGCCGTGGCAGAACGGCATCGTGGAGAGCTTCAACGGCAGGCTGCGCGACGAGCTGCTGTCATCGGAGATCTTCGACACGCTTGCCGAGGCGCGCTACCTCGTGGACCGGTGGCGCCTGCACTACAACCACCGGCGCATCCAGCGGGCGCTGGGCAAGATGACCCCGGCGGCGTTCTCGGCGAGATGCGCTTGCGCGCCTTCGCGCAGGCTCGCTCCGCTCGCCCGCGCTGCGGCGCCCAAGCGAAACATCAGGAGCGCTACGATCCCCCAACTCTCATAAGGGGTGGACCGATGAGAGCGACCCCGTCACCCAATGCATGCCCCGGGCAAGGCATCTGGTACCACTACTTAACACCAACTACGTAGTACTGAGCGCCCAGTGGAAGCCAGGCGAGTCCTAGCTCAGTACACCGTAGCGCTCGGAATCGCCGAGGGAAGAAGACCCTGTATGCCGACTCAATCCCGGCAAAGCCTGCGGCGGCGACGCGCTGACGGAGTTTCTGCGCCGTAATCAGAACGGCACCCTCATCGAACGGACACGATGCCACCGCCTTCCTGACTAACGGGTTTAGGGGGTTGTGCTCGTAGAGCATCAGCAATCCACCGCTCCGAATCACCCGATGGAGCTCCACAAGAAGTGGTGCATGCTGATCATGGGGGATGTGGTGGAACACGCACGCTGCAAGTGCGAGATCAAAATGCCCATTCGCGAAGGGCAGCTGCGTGCCAGAAAAGTGCACAAATGATGCTACGGATGACAACCGCCGATGCGCGAGGTCAAGGCTCTTTCGGGACACATCGGCACCCGTGATGGTGGCGCCAGGGAAGTATCTCAACAGATGCGGAATCGAGCTCCCAGTACCTGATCCGAAGTCCAAGATCCGTTGCGGGCGCTGTGCGGCTCCGCGTGCGGCCTCCCAAACTCGGGCAAGGTCCCGAATCTTGTATTCCGCGAAGTACTCGTGACTCTCACCCGATGATGCGATACTCGACGCCAGAAGCTCGTCATAGCGATCTGCATATGCATCAAACTCGGCCTGAGACATCGCTTCTTCTTTACTCATATCTGATGCCTTACAGTTGGTTTTTGACGCCCATCCTGCAAGTCATGGCGGCACGCTCTGCCTGCAATACCCTCGAGGCGCCAAGCACAAGTGTGGTGCTGGCAAGCCGTGACTGTTCGGGCAGGACCATGCTCTTGAAGCGTGAGCGCCACTCATACAAGCCGCTCGAAGCGCTCAAGCCCGTCGTAAATCGCAGCGCCCGACGAGACAATCGCTGGAACGTGGCCATGATGTCTGCGATAGTCGATGGCCTCTCAGAGGCAACGATTTTCATGGTGCGGGAACCTGGCTCGGTACATGCCTCCAGCGATCGCATGATGACTTGCGCCGCATCGTCGGCATACACATAGTCACGAACGGTGTCGAGAGGCACGAAGATCTTCGCTGGTCGGTTCGTCACAACGCAACGTGCCAAGTGCGAGATCAGCCCTCGGCGAGAACCGCCAGATTGGGCTGGGCCATACACCGTCGAGACTCTCGCCACAAGCGTCCGGCATCCCGCCGAGACAAGCGCCTCACTGCGCAGCAGAGTCTCCTGCATGAGCTTTCCTGCCCCATATGCAGTTGTTGGAGCCTCTGGCGTCAGTTCATCGATCACTGCGCTCCGGCTACCCGCATAGACGCCACCCGCCGAACTAACCAGCGCCACCGCCCCGGGTAGCGCCAGCAGTGAGGCACATCCTGCCATTCCCTTGATGAATGTCTCCAATCGCCGAGTCTCCGCAGCCAGTACATGCTCAGGACTGCTCATGCCAGACACGCCTGCCGCCCAATAGATTGACCACGCCCCACACGCACACGCGAAGGTCGAGAAACTCCTTAAGGCCTCTTCCGTCTGCCTGTTGAACCTCTCCTCATCCTGCCAATCCCAACTCGCAAATGGAGTGCGGTACACGTAGCAGCCCGTTGCTCTCAGTGAAGAGACCAGTGACTTTCCGATCAGCCCCCCGCCACCAACAACCCAAGCGGCTGTCATGCCCGTTCCCATGAACCGGATGGTTTCGATGAAACCACATACGGCGGCTTGCCCATCAAAATGCTCATGGTCTGTGCCAGATACTCCGCAATGACTCCCAAAGCGGTAAGGATGCAGCCCGAGAAGAAGGACATGGCGATGACGAGCGATGTCCAACCCTCAACTGGCACACGACCGGTGACCTTCGCATAGATGGCATACGCAGAGATGGCTGCACCAAGGCCAATAGAGACAAGGCCGGCAAGTGCGATCACTCGGAGCGGTCTGGCGCCAGCCGTGCGCACGAGACGCGAAAAGTGCGACATCAGCCGACGCACTGAGTATCCAGTCGGTCGATCCCCCTCGCACCGGAGACGGACGGGGCAGCTCCCAACCCGACCTACAATCCACCGTAGCGCCACATCCATATAGACGCCATTGCTGCAGTAGGCAGCAAGGCTCCGCGCCATCTCCCCCTCCACGACGCGGAAGCTGCTGAAGCCATCGCTCAGTCCCTCTCCAACCATCGTGCGCGCCAGTCGCTTGGCAACGCGGCTCGCAGCGTTACGCCAAATGCCATGAGGCGCTGGATTGGTGGGTTTCGCGTAAACCACCTGCAGCCCCCGAGCAAGCGCAGCGTCTAGCAACGAACCAATATCACGGGGATCATGCTGCAGATCCTCGTCCATGGTGACTATCCAATCGCCCACAGCGGTTGCCATTCCGGCGAGCGTTGCAGCATGCTGCCCAAAGTTGCGTGACAACCAGATCGGTCGAACGAAGCCGTACTGAGACGCCAAGGCCGCAATGGCAAGATCGGATCTGTCAGGCCCGCAGTCATGGACCAAGAGCGCTTCGCATACAACGGCCCGATTACCTGCAGGCGTGCGATATTCACCGGTCAAAGACGCAATCTCACGTAGCAGTTCCGGGAGCGTGAGTTCACCTCTATACACCGGCACCACTATCGATAGCCGGACAGCCTCCGTGCCCATGCATCCCGAGGCGGCTCCCCCAACACCAGACGCGGGCGACACTGTCATGCCAGGCATTCCATGATCAGCACGTCATACGGGATTCGGAAGATGTCGTTCGCGACATGGGAAGTCACCTCCAGCGATGCGCTCTCGGCCAATGCACGATACGTCGGCTCATCACGCACGTGCTGGCCACGATCCCACCTCAGTAGTGTGCGTACCAGGGGGGATTGCTGCGGGGCAAACACCCCATCAAGCGTGATCATCCTCCCCCTGGGCGAAGCGTTCGACGGGCGATCGCGAATAGATTCGTGGCTTGCTCGTCGTCCAAGTGATGCACCAGGCCTAGTGCGAGAATGATGTCGAACTCACCAAACACATCCGCTGTAGTCCCCGTCAGCTCCTTGCGGTGAAACTCGCCCCGAGGGCCCCAATGTCGCCGGCACGCCCTAAGGTACTCCTCGCTCATGTCGAGGCCTGCGTGCCTAACCTCAGGCAAGCACCCGAGGATCGCGCCGGTACCGCAACCCATATCGAGCACTCGATCGCTGGGGCGGTCCGGACACACTGATCGGCTGGCCTTCACCGGTAGCCCGTGCCTCGCATCGCGAACTGCGACAGGCCGTAAACCAATCGAATCGCAAGCAGAGCCCTCATCGATCACGCTCCACAGTCATGCTTCTTGATAGATTCGACAAGACACGTATCGCAGATGTAGAAATCGATTGGTCGTACTACTGAAACCACTCCGCCATCGCAGGTCGCGCCGCAGCAGGAATTGCAACTGCACCCCGGCCGCCAGGTGCCCAACCACGAAAGGTACGGCGATGCCATGCGGCACTTCGCAACGCGGACACGAACCGAGTCGCAGGAGGGTGCCCATCCAGCCCCGTCGACGGTCTCGCGCGGCCAAGTAGCGGCACAGCGATCCCATTGCGTGGGGATCGTCTCCCCCTCCGCCAAGCGCAGACTGGCCAAGCTCAGATTCGTGTGACGCGCTGACCGGTTCGAGCGCGCTCGCATGTCTTCGCAAGCGGAGCTGGACTACGAACTTGGCCGGACTCGCATCGCGCTACGCAGTCCGCCATGGGTACTATTGGGCGAATGGGACGAGGCCGACGGAGCGGTTCGCGCATTCACGAATCCAGGTCGGCCAAGCAACGTTCGCTTTCTGCCGAACGAGTATCTCACGACTCGGTTTCACCTAGCAAGGGCCGACCTGAACGGCTCATCATGTCTATCGCTCTGGCCGCGCTTGCTTCGAACCTGCTGCTCTCGATTCAGGGCTGGAATCTGCCGATCCTTGACGCACACGCGTTCCGCCAGACGCAGACCGCGCTTAGCTCCTACTGGTTCGTGCAGGAGGGCTTCAGGCTCGACTACATCACGCCGGTGCTCGGGCCGCCTTGGGAGATCCCGCTGGAGTTTCCCCTTTACCAGTGGATCGCTGCCGCACTGCACCAATTCACGGGGTACGGCCTCGATCAGTGCGGCCGGCTCGTGAGCCTGCTGTTCTTCTATGCGACGCTGGTTCCAGCCTTCCTGCTCGCACGGTTCTTATGGAAGGATTCGCGTGCCGGCTGGATCCTCGTCTCGCTCATGCTCGTGAACCCCATCCATGTGTTCTGGGGCCGGACCTTCATGATCGAGACCACGGTGCTCTTCTTCTGCACAGCCTTCCTGTGGTTCTTCACGAAGGCGATGTACGAGGGA
>JBIKNS010000161.1:0-5185 GCA_044358545.1 Phycisphaerales bacterium
GCACCGGTTCGCCTTCGAGACGGCCCGCAGGCTCGGCATCACGAAGGTGCACTGCGGTCACAAGGCCAACATCATGAAGATGACCGATGGCCTGTTCCTAGAGCGCTTCCGCGCCGTCGCGGCCGACTACCCGGAGATCGAGACGGCGGACGTGATCGTGGACGCCCTCTGCATGAACCTGGTCATGAAGCCGCAGCAGTACCGGATGATCGTGCTTCCCAATCTCCAGGGCGACATCGTCAGCGACCTTGCAGCCGGCCTCGTCGGCGGTCTCGGGTTCGCGCCCAGCGCCAACATCGGCAACCAGATCAGCATCTTTGAGGCAGTGCACGGCACTGCGCCGGACATCGCCGGCAAGGGCATCGCCAACCCGTGCTCGCTGATCCTCTCGACACTGATGCTGCTGCGCCATGTGGGGTTGGTGGGAAGCGCGGCACGCATCGAGAATGCGCTCCTCGCGTCGCTTGAGCAGGGCGTGCGCACAGGGGACTTCGGCGACCGGTCTAGGCCTGCGCTCGGGACGATGGATTTTGTGCGTGCCGTTGCGCAGCGGCTTGGGCAGCGGCCCACGGCGATCGAGCCCGTGCGTGAGGGCGAGGACCGTCTTGTGGCGAAGCCTCCGGTGAGGCCATCGCGGCCGGCAGTGCTCCACACGATGAAGGTGTCGCAGACCAAGGTCGTTGGCGCGGACCTCTATCTCGATTCGGACCAGCCCGCGGATGCGCTCGCACCGGCACTTGAGTCGCTCGCGGCCGGCACGCCCTTCCGCCTCACGCTCATCTCGAACCGCGGCACGCAGGTGTGGCCGACGGGCAGCGTGTACACCGAGTGCGTCGACTACTGGCGCGCACGTTTCGAGCTGCGGCCTGATGCCGGCCATGCCGACGGCAGCCATGTCGTATCGCTGCTCTCGAGCGTCTCGGCACGCTATACGGTGTGCAGCCACGAGTTGCTGCGCACCTTCGACGGCAAGCCCGGATACTCACTCGCCCAGGGGCAGTGAACCGTCGCCGCGGAGGCTTCGCGCGATCACCAGGAGTATCCGAGGGTCCCGGTGCGCGTCGACGTGCGAAAGCTCGAAGGGTGGCGTGTCAAACAGGATCGGCTCCATGCCCGGGGGAGCGGAGCGGTCGGCGCCCACGATGCTGTCGCCAGCACGGGCGAAGCACGTGAGTGAGTACGGCGCATTCGGCAGCGCACTGTCGAGGCACAAGAGGAACTTCGATCGAGGGCGCATGTCCTTCGTCAATGGGCTTCCGAGGGGTCCCTCAGCCATCTTGGCACCGAGATGCGGCGTGCAGATGGTGTAGAGGTGATGGATGCGGAGAAGGCCCGGCTGCGCGGGCGGCGGCAGTCCGCAGGCGGCGATCTCGTCATCCCCAAGCGCGCAGTAGCGCGCGACAAGTCCGCCCATGGAGTTGGCGACAACGTCGAAGGCGCACTCGGGGCGGGCATCGCGCAGCGGTCGCGTCGCCGCGAGCACACGGTCGCGGCACTGCGCCATACTGGTGCAGTCACCGAATGACACTGCGACGATCTCGGCCTGCGGTCCTATCGCCGACCTGAGCGCCCGTGCGAGCGAGCCTGACGCCATCCCCGGATCCATGTAGCCGCCGAGCACCAGTATGGGGCGGGCGGACGCCTGAGGAGCTCGCGAGTACTCCGAGAGGGCACGCGCCGCCTCGCTGGCAGGCTCAGGGAAACGCGGATTGGCGGAAGGCGTCACGCAGCCGAGGGCAAGCGTCAGCGCGCCCGTACCTGCGACAGCGACCAAAGCGTGCGTCGACACGCCCGTCAACTCTCGAGGTGCCATAGTCGGCGCACTGCCTGCAGCAGCTTCTCGATGGTCGCCGGCGGTGTGTGCTGGGTGGCGAGCACATGTCGCGTGAGGGCGATGCCGGCCTCACCCTCCTCGAACACGACCTTGTTCGCGCCAACCTTCAGCAGCATGTCGCGCTCGGCGAGGTAGCGCGCACGAACGACGATCTCCACATCCGGATTGAGTTCGCGTGCCGCCAGCACCAGCCGGATCCGGTCCTCCTTCTGGGGCAGCGACAGGATGAGGTGCGATGCCTCGCGGATTCCGGCGCGCTCAAGCACCTCGCTGCGAGTGGCATCTCCATAGATCGCCGAACGACCCGCCTGTGTCAGCTGTCGCACGATCGCCAGATTCATGTCGATGATCACGATGCGTAGCCCTGCATCGGTGAGCATGGCATCGACGAGCCGGCCCACCGGACCGTGCCCGACGATGATGGCGAGCGGCCGCGGCGGCGCCGGGCTCGCGCCGGCGCTTGCGCCAGCACCTGGCGCCGTACCTGCATCCGCTGCGGCCGGGCCACTCCTCGAGGGCAGCGAGCGCACATCGGCGGTGCGCTGCGCGTTGCGCGCATCGAGCAGCCGGTAGAGCCACGGGATGCGCTCGATGGCACGCTCGACCGGGTCAAGCAGCCGGAAAAGCATGGGATTGAGCCCGATCGTTGCGACGGCGGTCAGCACGAGC
Organism: Phycisphaerales bacterium; assembly: GCA_044358545.1. Taxonomy (GTDB): domain Bacteria; phylum Planctomycetota; class Phycisphaerae; order Phycisphaerales; family SM1A02; genus ZLKRG44. Next base: position 2,504 of record JBIKNS010000161.1, read on the forward strand.
ACATTCATGCCTTCATCGGGGAGGAGCCCATTGTCCCGCGCTACCTGCCCCAGGATGAAGGAGAACTCCCCAATCTGCGCCAGGCCTAGCGCAACGACGAGCGCTGTCCGCACCGGGAATCCGCAGGTGGCAACGATGACCATCGCAGCCAACGGCTTGACGAGGAGGACGACAATGAGCCCGGCAGCCACCATGCCCGGCTGCGCAATCACGAACGACGGGTCGACAAGCATGCCGACGGACACAAAGAACATCACTGAGAAGGCATCGCGCATCGGCAGGGCGTCCGCGGCAGCCTGATGGCTCATCGGCGTCTGGCTCACCACGATTCCCGCGAGGAACGCTCCGAGCGCAACGGATGCGCCGAAGAAGGCAGCCGAGCCGACCGCGATCGTGATCGAAAGCACGAGCACCGTGAGGGTGAAGAGCTCGCGTGACCGGAGGCGCGCCACCTGAGTCAGCATCCACGGGATGACGCGTGACCCCGCCAGCAGCACGATGGCCACCAGCGCGGTGAGCTTCAGGAGCGCCCAGCCCAGAGTTGCGAGGCCGCCCAGTCCTTGCGCCGCGGCATCCGCATCCGGGCTGAGGCTCACGGCCAGCAACGGCACCATGACGAGCGCAAGCACCGTGAGGATGTCCTCGACGATGAGCCAGCCGATCGCCACGTGCCCATGCGGCGACGCGAGCAGTCCGCGGTCCGACAGCACGCGCAGCAGCACAACGGTGCTTGCGACCGCCATGGCCATTCCGACGATGATCCCCGCCTGGAGCGGCCACCCCATCCAGTGGAACAGCGCGCCCCCCGCGACTGTCGCGACAGCACTCTGGCCGATCGCGCCAGGCAGCGCCACCGAACGCACAGCCCAGAGGTCCTTCAGGTGGAAGCTCAGGCCGACGCCGAACATCAGCAGGATGACCCCGATCTCCGCAAGCTGCTGCGCGATCGCGACATCACCGGTGAAGCCTGGGGTATGCGGGCCGATGGCCACGCCGGCGAGGATGTAGCCCACGATCGGCGAGAGCTTGAGCTTCTGCGTGATGAGCCCGAAGAGCCACGCCGCAGCAAAGCCGGCGGCGATGGTGGTGAGCAGCGGGAGGTGTTCCACAGCCGCGATCGCAGGAAGTGGCGTCATCATGGACAGGGCACCGAGAGGTGGGCAGGCTACGCCGCATCGCGTGATGGGACGACGAGCACGTCACAGCCGGCCGGGCGGAAATCGCGCGTCGTGCTCGAATGGGCGCCGACGGCATCGCTCTGTGCGTTGGCGCAGACCGCAAGCGCGTCACGGCTGCACGGTGCGGCTCGACGGGCGCACGCGGGCGTCACCAGGAGAGACCGTCATGAACCTGACCCTGTGGAAGAAGCGTGGCCTGTTCAATGGGAACGTCGTTCGCTTTCGTGACGAGATCGACAGGACGATCGGTCGTTTCCTTGGGGAGCATCCATCGTGGTTTGGCGGCTTGGCTGGCATCGAGGCAGAGGAGTGGGTTCCGCCGATCGACATCGTCGAGACCGACAGCCAGCTTCTGATCAAGGCCGAGGTTCCGGGAATCGCGTCGCGCGATCTTGATGTGTCCGTGACCGGTCACACATTGAGCATCTCGGGCAAGAAGTCCGAGGCCCGCGAGATCCGCCAAGGTGGCGTGTGCCAGTCTGAGCGCGCGTTCGGTGCCTTTCGCCGCAACGTCGAGCTTCCCGACACGGTTGACCCCGAGACCGTTTCTGCGGAGTGCGAGAACGGTCTCTTGACGGTCACGATGACGCGGCGGTCGGGCATGAAGCCGCGCCACGTCGAGGTGAAGCCTGTGGGCCGTCGTGTAGCGCTGTCCGAGGGTCGGACAGCGACCATCTGAGCCATATCAGGGGAACTTCCATGCCCATGAACACGTTAAGGGATTTGCTGATCCAGCAACTCAATGAGCTCTATGCGGCGGAGCGTCATCACATGATGACGGTGCCGCGGCTTGTGCAAGCCACCACAGACACGCGCCTTGCCGACATGCTCCGCGCGAACGCAGACGAGTGCTCCACGCACCTGTCACGGCTAGATGTGGTGTTCGGCGACTTGGGCGTGCGGTCGCCTGGGGAGCTATCGGAGAGCAACGGCATGCGGGGCATCCTTCGCGACTGCCTCGAGCTCGCGAACATGGCGCGTGCTGAGCCCCATGTGCGGGATGCTGCTCTTGTGGCCCTCGCCCAGCACATTGAGCATGATCAGATCGCCGGCTACGGGTGCGCTCGTACGTGGTCGCAGCTGCTTGGGCACCATTCGTGCGCCTCCCAGCTCCAGAGGTGCCTCGACGACGAGCGTCGCGCCGACCGTGACCTGACGCGACTTGCCCAGGCGTTGAACAAGGCAGCCATGGCACCCATGGCCGTCTAGCGTCGGGTAAAGCTCCTGCCGCCCCTTTCCAGCGGGCGGTCCAGTTCATGATGAGCTGGACCGCCCTCATGCTTGTTGGAGGTAATGGTGTCGTTGCCTGATCGGTGCGGCTGTATGCGCCCGCTGCCTGTCGCAACATCATTCAGTCAGTCACAAGCCTAAAAGGTGTGATGTCATGCGTCAGAAGCACCGGCCGCGCTAGCGGCCCTGCTGCCGCGCGAGGCGAACGAGGTGGCGCCGAAACCGCGGATTCAGCCGTAGCTCAGCCCTCACCAGTTTCATGACTCCATCGGGA
>JBIKNS010000032.1:0-16203 GCA_044358545.1 Phycisphaerales bacterium
GCCGATGACCGAATCGAGCGCGCGCATCAGCGCATCCCCCGATGCCTCGATGACCTTCACCGGCGTGGCCAGGCGCAGCACGTCATCGCCTGACGCGATGCCGGTGCGCACGTCGCCAAGGTCAATTGCGAGGTAGCGCATGGGGGCGGCGCACTAGCGCACTTCCGGCGGCACGAGACCAGCGATCTCCTTGACGCGCTCGGCGAGCGCAGCGGGGCACACGAGCGTGGCGTCGCGCGTGCGCACGATCACGAGCCCCTCGCACCCGATGGTGGCGATCACGTGCGAGGGATCGTCGCTGACGCAGGTCACGTCGCGGGAACCAATGTGCACAGCGCGCGCGTTGGTGCGGTTGCCGGAGGCGTCAGGCACGAGCGTGCTGGAGAACGCAGGCCAGCTCCCGATGTCGAGCCACTGCACAGGCAGCGGCACCACGCATATCGAGTACGCAGGGTCCGCCGATGCCGGCTCCATGAGCGCACGGTCCACGCTCACGCGCGGAAGAGTCGGGTACACGGCGTCGATGGTGCGTGCCGCGTCAGGCGTCCCCCATGCGGCGCCGATGCGCGCGAGACCCGCCGCGCACTCGGGCTGGTAGCTGCCGATCGCCTCGAGCACGGTGCGCGCGCTGAACACGAACATGCCGCTGTTCCACGAGAAGTTGCCGGCCTCGAGGAACGACTTCGCGGTCTCGAGCGAGGGCTTCTCCGCGAATCGCCTGGCAAAGCGCGCATGTGGTGCGCCCGGCACGGGATCGCCGCTCTCGACGTAGCCGAACCCGGTCGCGGGATAGGTGGGCGTGATGCCGAAGGTGACCAGCCTTCGGCGGTCCTGCTCCACCAGCGCGAACGCCTCCATCATCCGCTCGCGCATGATCCCGACAGGCTCGATGAGATGGTCTGCCGTGAGCACCGCCATGACGCCGTCGGGATCGCCCTTGGCGACCACGGTTGCGGCAAGCCCAACCGCATTGAGCGTGTCGCGGCCCATCGGCTCGCCGAGGAAACCCAGCGCAGGAAGTTGCGCAAGCTCCGCGCGGATTGGCTGCTCGTGCGCGCGCGATGCGCAGATGTACCTGCGCTCGGCAGGCACGATCCCCTCGAGCCGCTCGTAGGCAAGCTTGAGCAGCGAGTGCCCGTCCTTCATGGGGAGCAGTTGCTTCGGCAGCGCTACCCGGCTCATCGGCCACAGCCTCGTGCCAGACCCGCCGGCCATCACCACGCCGTGCCGGTGCGCGCTCATGTCGATGCCTGCCGTGTGGCGAGCGCGGCCGCGACGATCGCGTCAGCGGTCGCAAGATCGGGGTTGCGCTGCAGCGCGCGATCGACAAGCTCGCGCGCATCGATGCGCGACTCGCCAAGCTGCACAAGCACCGCCGACGCATCCATGATGATCTGCGCGCGGCTCGGGGCTTGCGGTGGCGTGGCGCCAGCCGCGCCGGCAGCGGCAGCTGCCTTCGCCGATGCGCGTGCGCCTGTCACGGCCTTGCCGGTAGCCGAAGCGCCCTTCGGGGTGCGCGCCTCCCCGCCCGGCCCCGCGCCGCCAGATGCACCGCCAATGCCACCAACCTCGCCCGCGCGCATCGCGAACGACGTGACCTTGTCGCGCAGCTCGAGCACCATCGTCTCTGCCGTCTTCTTGCCGATCTCCGGCAGGCTCATCAGCAGCGCTGTGTCACGCACCACGATTGCCTCGGCGATTCGTGCCGGCGGGATCGCGATCGACCGAAGCGCGCGCCGCATGCCGATGCCCTTGACCGACGTGAACAGATCGAAGAAGTCGCGGTCGCCCTGCTCGCGGAACCCGATGAGGCGAGGCCAGAAGCTTGCGCCTTGGCCCTGGCTCTCGAGGTAGTGCAGCGTGTGCAGGCTGACGCCAGAGCCTATGGAAGACATCCACTCCGCCTCGTCGCAGGCCGGCACGAGAAGCTCGTACACGAGGTCGCCCACTCGCACGTGCACGGTGCCATCACCGGCCTGCTCCAGAATCCCGTTGATGCGTGTGATCATGAATCGGTCCGCAGCGTATCTGCGCGGGTTGGCGCCGCATCCTGCCATCCGCTGCGCTCGAGGATCGCGCGCCTCAGCCGCTCTGTCGCCGCATCCGCATCCCTGAACCCCTCCGCGCGGAGGTCGATCACCCCGATGAGCTCCACGCGGGCGCGCCGCCGCGGCAGGAACGAGTCAAGCAGCACCACACGCGTGGAGAAGGGCTGACTGATCCAGCAGAGCACGACCGGGGCGTTGGCAATGAGCGCGATCGCCGCGGCCCCGGGCGCGAACGCCTGCACCGTCCGCGATGGCCGCTCGATGCTGCCCTCAGGGAAGACACCGATGATGCCGCCGTCCTTCACGTGGCGCACGGCGGCACGGAGCGTCCCCGCGTCATCGGCGCTGAACTTCACCGGCAGCACACGAAGCGCCCGCCAGAATGGCCCGAGCGGCCAGCGCATCTGCTCCACGGCCATCATGAACCGAATCGGCCTTCGCAAGCCAATCTGCAGCAGCGGGGGATCGGTACCGCTGGCATGGTTGGCCACGATCACGAAGCCGCTGGCGGGCATGTCGGCCTCGCGGAACCGGCGGTAGTCCGGACGGTGCAGCAGCCAGAACAGCGGGCGCGCGACAGTTTCCACACATCCAAGCCATCCGCGGTATGCGAGGCGCATCGGTCCGGGCATCGACCGCTATGATCGCCCAAGTTTGCCGATTCCGCACGGATGCGGAGAGAGATGCCCCGGAACCGACCGGACGATCGCCTTACGCACACACCGCACCATGCCACGCCGCGACGACATCCACACGATCCTGATCATCGGTTCCGGCCCCATTGTCATCGGGCAGGGCTGCGAGTTCGACTACTCGGGCACGCAGGCCTGCAAGGCCCTCCGCGAGGAGGGCTACCGCGTCGTCCTCGTGAACTCCAACCCGGCCACGATCATGACCGATCCGGCCTTCAGCGACCGGACCTACATCGAGCCGATCACGCCCGAGGCTGTCGAGAAGGTCATCCTGAAGGAAAGGGAGCTCGGCACCCCAATCGATGCGCTGCTGCCGACCCTCGGCGGTCAGACCGGCCTCAACTGCGCCTGCGCGCTCCATGACCGGGGCGTGCTCGAGCGGCACGGCATCGCGATGATTGGCGCAAACCGCGAGAGCATCCGCCGCGCCGAGGACCGCGAGGCGTTCCGCCAGATCGTGGAGCGCCTCGGGCTCCGGCAGCCGCGCGCGCGCACAGTGACCACTGTCGAGGATGCGCGCGAGTTCCTCAAGGAGATCGGGCTCCCCGCCATCATCCGCCCCGCCTTCACGCTCGGCGGCACCGGCGGCGGCATCGCCTACAACACCGAGGAGTTCGAGGACATCGTGCGCCGCGGCATCGCGGCAAGCATGATCGGGCAGGTGCTGATCGACCAGAGCGTGCTCGGGTGGAAGGAGTACGAGCTCGAGGTCGTGCGCGACCGCAACGACAACTGCATCATCGTCTGCGGCATCGAGAACCTCGATGCGATGGGCGTGCACACCGGCGACAGCATCACGGTCGCCCCGATCCAGACGCTCACCGACAAGGAGTACCAGTCGATGCGCGATGCGGCGTTCGCGATCATGCGCGCCGTGGGCGTCGACACGGGCGGCTCGAACGTGCAGTTTGCGGTCGACCCGAAGACCGGCGAGATGGTTGTCGTCGAGATGAACCCGCGCGTCTCGCGCAGCTCGGCGCTCGCGTCGAAGGCCACCGGGTTCCCGATCGCGCGCATCGCCGCGAAGCTTGCCGTCGGCTACACGCTTGACGAGCTCCGCAACGACATCACCGCCACCACGAGCGCATGCTTCGAGCCGAGCATCGACTACGTGGTCGTGAAGATGCCGCGCTGGACCTTCGAGAAGTTCCCCGAGGCCGACGAGACGCTGACCACGCAGATGAAGTCGGTGGGCGAGGCAATGTCGATCGGCCGCACCTTCAAGGAGGCGCTCCAGAAGGCCATTCGCTCGATGGAGGTCAAGCGCTTCGGCCTTGGCCTAGACCGAAACGACAAGTGGCTCGCCGCACGCCGCGCGACGCAGACCGAGATGGCCGATGGGTCCGCGCCCGCTTGGCCGGTCGCGGAGTCGCACCTGCTGCGCAAGCTCACCGTGCCGAGCCAAGGCCGCCTCTACTACGTGCGATACGCGCTCAAGGGCGGCATGCCGGCGGAGCGCGTTGCGCAGCTCACCGGCTACGACCCGTGGTTCGTGGACCAGATCAAGCAGCTTGTCGAGTTCGAGGACGAGCTCTGCGCCGTGCAGCGGCTCGAGGACGTGCCGCATGACCTCATGCTTCGCGCCAAGCGCATGGGCTTCAGCGATGCGCAGATGGCCAACCTCTGGCTCGGCGAGATCAGCACGCCATCGATCCTGAAGGTGCGTGCGCACCGGCGGCGCCTGGGCGTCGAGCCCGTGTACAAGCTCGTCGACACCTGCGCGGCCGAGTTCGAGGCCGCCACGCCCTACTACTACAGCACCTACGAGAGCGCGTACCGCGAGGGCGGCGCCGTGGTGCGCGACGACGAGATCAGGCTCACCAGCCGCCCGAAGATCGTGATCCTGGGCGGAGGGCCAAACCGCATCGGGCAGGGCATCGAGTTCGACTACTGCTGCTGCCAGGCCGCCTTCGCGTGCGAGGAGGCCGGCTTCGAGAGCGTGATGATCAACTCCAACCCGGAGACGGTCTCCACCGACTTCGACACCAGCGACCTGCTCTTCTTCGAGCCGCTCACGCTCGAGGACGTGCTCAACGTGGTCGAGCGCCTCAACGGCGGCGGCATCGACGTGCCCGACCGCGCGGGCAGCGTCGTCGGTTGCATCGTGCAGTTCGGCGGCCAGACGCCGCTCAACCTCGCGCACGGGCTGCACGCGGCGGGAGTGCCGATCATCGGCACAGGCATCGACTCGATCGACCTCGCCGAGGACCGCGACCGCTTTGCGGCCGTGCTCAAGGACCTCGGGCTCGACCAGCCTGCGAACGGCATCGCGCGCAGCCTCGATGAGGCCGTGTCGATCGCCTCGCGCATCGGGTACCCGGTGCTGGTGCGCCCCTCGTACGTGCTCGGCGGGCGCGGCATGGAGACGTGCTTCGACGAGGCCGCGCTGCGCCGCTACATGGCCGAGGCCGTCGACGCGAGCGAGCTCGCCAACCGCCCGGTGCTCATCGACCGCTTCCTCTCCGACGCGATCGAGATCGACGTGGACGTGGTGTCGGACTTCGAGCCCGACGAGGCGAGCCGTCCGCACCAGATCAAGCTTCCCGAGACGCGCGGCCGCGCCGTCGTGTGCGGCGTGATGGAGCACATCGAGGAGGCAGGCATCCACTCCGGCGACTCCACGTGCACGGTGCCTCCGTACTCGCTGCCGCGCAGCGTGGTGGACCGCGTGCGCAGCCATGCGCGCGCGCTGGCCGAGCGCCTGCGCGTGCGCGGCCTGATGAACGTGCAGATGGCCTGCAAGGACGAGCGCCTGTACATCCTCGAGGTCAACCCGCGCGCGTCGCGAACCGCGCCTTTCGTGAGCAAGGCCAAGGGCGTGGCGTGGGCCCGCATCGCTGCGCGCGTGATGATGGGCGCGTCGCTTGACGAGCTCGGCGTGCAGGAGGCGCAGGACACCGGCTTCTATGCGGTGAAGGAGTCCGTCTTCCCATTCGCAAAGTTCCCCGGCGTCGACGTGGTGCTCGGTCCGGAGATGCGCTCCACAGGCGAGGTGATGGGTGCGGACCGCTCGCTTCCCGTGGCGTTCGCGAAGGCGCAGATGAGCGCAGGCGTGTTCCTCCCCACTCAGGGCAAGGTGTTCCTCAGCGTGCGCGAGTCCGACCGCCCGCATGCGGTCGAGATAGCGCGCAGCCTCGTGGCGATGGGATTCAGCGTCGTGTGCACGCAAGGCACACATGACCACCTCTCGAAGCACAGCGTGCGCACCGAGCGCATCGTCAAGATCGCCGAGGGCAAGCGCCCGAACATCCTTGACGCGATCCGCAGCGGCGAGATCCATCTCATCATCAACACGCCCACCCGAAAGGGCGGCCGCACCGACGAGGGGCAGATCCGTGCGCAGGCCGTGCGCTCCGGCGTGCCGATCGTCACGACGGTCTCGGGCGCGCGCGCCGCGGTGCAGGCGATCTCCGCGCTGAAGGCAGGGAACTGGGACGTGGCGGCGATCCAGGACTACTTCCCGCACCTTGCGCGCGGCCCGCTCGCTGGGGCTTCGCAGGATCGCGCGCCCTCCACGCACGCGTCGCCATCGGCAGCCCTCCCGACGGGCGCACGCGGGATCGCGGGCGCCTCCGCGGCTACTATCCCCGTCCCATGAGCGTCGCCACCATCGCGCAGCTGGTCACCCATGTGCTGGTGATCGTCATTGCGCTGCACGTGATCCTCGTCGCATGCGCCTACTCCATCATGCTCGAGCGCAAGCTCAGCGCATGGATGCAGGACCGCGTCGGCCCCAACCGCACCGGTCCCAAGGGCATGATGCAGCCGCTGGCCGACGGGCTCAAGTTCCTCGCCAAGGAGGACTACACCCCGGCCGGCGTCGACCGCTCGATCTTCACGCTCGCACCCGCGCTCATCATCATTCCCGCCATGCTGGGATTCGCGATCATCCCGTGGGGCGGCATCGTGGACCTGTCCTCGCTGCCCAAGGTTGTCGTCGACTTCCTGGGCCTTGATGGCGTGACCGTCAAGCTCGTCGGCGCCGACGTCAACGTCGGCGTCATCTACCTCATTGCGGCCGCGAGCCTCGGCGTGTACGGCGTCGCGCTCGGCGGATGGGCAAGCAACAGCAAGTTCAGCTTCCTTGGCGGCCTCCGCGCGAGCGCGCAGATGATCTCCTACGAGATCCCGATGGGCGTCGCGCTGCTCTGCGTCGTGCTCGCCGCCGGCACCCTCGACCCGATGGTGATCGTCGAGCGCCAGCAGACCGGATCCTGGAACCTGCTCCAGCAGCCGCTTGCAGCAATCATCTTCTACACGTGCATGCTGGCCGAGTCCAACCGCGCGCCCTTCGACCTTGCGGAGGCCGAGAGCGAGCTCGTGGGCGGCTACCACACCGAGTACTCGTCGATGCGCTTCGCGATGTTCTTCCTCGCGGAGTACTTCCACATGATCACGGGAGCGGCGTTCTTCAGCCTGCTGTTCCTGGGCGGCTGGAGCGTCAACCCCATCGGCGCGCTCCTCCCCGGGCTCGACCTCCCCGCGCAGGGCAGCATCGGCATGGCGCTGCTGCAGGTGGCGGTCATGGGCGGCAAGGTGTTCCTGCTGGTGGCCTTCGCGATGGCGATCCGCTGGACGCTGCCGCGCTTCCGCTTCGACCAGCTCATGAAGCTCGCGTGGGAAGGCATGATTCCCGCGTCAATCCTGCTGCTGGCGGGCGTGAGCGTGATGGTCTACCTCGGCCTTGAGACGTGGATGTGGGTGGCGTCGCTGGCGTGCCTGGCGATCATCTGGATCGTGGGGCCGATGCTGCCCAAGCAGGCCAACCCGAACCAGCGCATCCCGATGATCGGCAGCCGCTTCTCGCCGATGCGCGACTCTGCCGTTCGAACGGCGCCGACCAATCGGGTGGCGCTTGACGATTCGGCGATTCCCGACCCCCGGCAGGGTCCGCTGTCGATCCACTGACGCCGCCGCGGCGCACGAGACCGCATGCACCACGTCACCTTCGCCGACACGTGCCGCGCGCTTCTCGCGCTGGCGCGTCTTGGCGTGCAGACGCGATTCCGCATGCGCGGCGCATACTGGCGGTGGCGCATGGAGACCGCGTTCGGCAACGACCCCACACGCATGCCGCCGCGCAGCGAACGCATCCGTTCGATCATCGAGTACGGCGCGTGGGTGCACCGCATGCGTGCGATGATGCGCGGATGATGAGCGCTCGCTCGCTTGCCCTGACGCACGAGCCCCTCTAGCATCAGTCGCACTCGCGTGGCGCACCTGGTTGCGCCGCGACCCTTCAGGCGCCGATCGATCTCCGACCCGATCGGCGCCTGTCCTTTTTGGACCGCATGGAAAGCCGAGAAATCCCGCGCGAATCCGGCCTGTTTCGGGAACCGCCGCGTGCGCTTCGTAGCATCGCCGCGTGGCCAAGACCAAGTCAGCCAGGACCTTCGTCTGCCGCGAGTGCGGGGGAGTGCAGTCACGGTGGGCCGGCAAGTGCCCCGACTGCGGAGCCTGGGATGCCATGGAGTCCTTCAATCCTGACGCGGGTGCGGGCAGCGCCGCGCTCGCAGGGGCGGCCCCCTCATGGAGCGTGGGCGATGCCGCGCCGATGGCCGCCACCCCGATCGGCGATGTGCAGCCGCTCGATGTGCCCCGCCTTGAGACCGGCATCGGCGAAATCGACCGAACGCTCGGCGGCGGCCTCGTCCCGGGCAGTGTCATCATGCTCGGTGGCGATCCTGGCATCGGCAAGAGCACGCTGCTGCTGCAGGCTGTGGTGTCGCTGGCGCAGCGCGGCGTACGAGCGCTCTACGCGTCAAGCGAGGAGTCCGCGCAGCAGGTGAAGCTGCGCGCGGAACGCATCAGCGAGGGTCACTCGCCAGAGCAGCTCTACCTGCTCGCAGAGTCGAGCGTCGCGCGCATCATTCAGGAGGCGCTGCGCGTGAAGGCGCGCGTGCTTGTCGTCGACAGCATCCAGCTTGTCCACCGGCACGACCTCGACGCGCTGCCGGGCTCCGTGAGCCAGCTTCGACGCTGCTGCCTTGAGCTCGTCCATGCCGCGAAAGCCACAGGCATCGTCGTCGCCGTCGTGGGACATGTGACGAAGGAGGGAGATCTCGCAGGACCCAAGCTTCTCGAGCATCTCGTGGATGTCGTGCTCTCCTTCGAAGGCGACCGGCACCACGCGTACAGGCTGGTGCGCTCGATCAAGAACAGGTTTGGCTCCACGCACGAGCTTGGGCTCTTCGAGATGACCGGGTCGGGCCTCGAGCCCGTCGACGAGGGCGCGCTCGCTGCGGTGCACGCAAGCGCGCCACGACCGGGCGCGTCTGTCGCCCCCGTGCTCGCAGGCAGCCGCGTGCTGCTCGCGGAAGTGCAGGCGCTCACGGCCACCGGCTTCCTCGGCAGCGCCAAGCGCAAGGCATCAGGCATCGATGCATCGCGCCTCGCGATGATGATCGCAGTGCTCGAGACGCATGGCGGGCTGCGGCTCGCGGACCAGGACGTGTACGCCTCGGTGACCGGCGGTCTGCGTGTCATCGAGCCTGCATCCGATCTCGCTGTGGCCATGGCGGTGGCGGGCGCATTCCTCGGGCGGGCTGTGCGGCCCGGCACGGCGCTCTGCGCGGAAGTCGGCCTTGGTGGCGAGCTGCGGCCGGTGCGCAGCCTTGAGCAGCGTGTATCGGAGGCGCTACGGCGCGGCTGCACGGCGGTGGCCGTGCCCTCAGTGCAGTCCGAGGCCGTGTCGCGATCCGGCGCCCACTGCATCCCGCTCCGTGGCATCGCACAGGCACTCGAGCTGCTCGAGCCCGTCGCCAGGCCGCGCACGCAGTGACGGCTCCAGCGCGGCGGCCCTGGGATGCGAGGCAGGGATGCGGCGCGGCTATCCTCCCGCCCCGTGAAGGACTTCCTGCAGATCGCTGGACTGCCGGTCGATGAGCTCCGGGCGCTGCTTGAGGCGACCCGACTCAACCTCCCGGTGGCCGAGGGCGTGGCACCGCGCCGGGACACCCTCGATGGCAAGGTGGTCGCAAACCTGTTCTTCGAGGACTCCACCCGCACGAGATGCTCCTTCGAGACTGCGGTCTATCGGCTCGGCGGACGCGTCTTCAACCTGTCCGCAAGCGGCTCGAGCGAGAGCAAGGGCGAGACGCTTGTCGACACCGCGCGCAACATCGAGGCCATGGGCGTCGCTGCCATCGTGGTCCGGTGCGGCATTTCAGGAGGATCCAAGATGGTGGCCGACGCCGTCGGCGTCCCTGTCATCAATGCCGGCGACGGTCGCCACGAGCACCCGACCCAGGCGCTGCTGGACGTGTCGACACTGATGGAGGTGTACGGCTCGATGGCCGGTCGCACGGTGGCCATCGTCGGCGACATCACCAACAGCCGCGTCGCTCGCAGCACAACGCATGCGCTGGTGGCGCTGGGCGCATCGGTACGGCTCGTCGGGCCGCCGCCGCTTGTGTCGAGGGCCTTCGAGTCCATCGCCTCGGGTCCTGGCTCGGTGTCGGTGATGTACGACCTTGACCGTGCACTTGCCGGCGTGGATGCGGTGATGATGCTGCGAATCCAGTTCGAGCGCGCGGCAGGGGGGGCGATCGCGGGCGACTACCGGGCCATGTTCGGGCTTACCCCAGCGCGGGTGGCAGCTCTTGATCCACGGGTGGTTGTCGTGCACCCAGGTCCCATGAACCGGGGCATGGAGATCGACGACCATGTGGCGGACGATCCCATCCGCAGCCGCATCCTCCGGCAGGTCACGCATGGCGTGGCAGCCCGCATGGCGGTGCTGGAACGGCTCCTGTTCAACCAAAAGTCCTGAAGTGCCGATGTACACTCGCCGACTCACCGCAGACCACGGTGACGGTTTGCCCATGATCACCTCCACAGCAGAGACCAACCTCGGACGGGGTGCATCGGGCGGCGGGGTGGGACGGGTCACGGCATGGACGCTGGCGCTCGTGGTAGGCCTAGGCGCCGGCTGCGACGTCAACAGCTTCTTTGATCCCAGCCGCACCGGCTACTTCATTGATACGCCCACGACCATGCCGATCCTCGACCGGATCGACGTTGTGGAGCCCGCGCCGCAGCCTCTGGGCATCGTGAGTAGGCCGGAACTCGCTGATCTCGAGCCGACGACCCTCCAGTACCGGCTTTCCCCGGGTGACGTGGTCATCCTTCAGATCTTCGAGCTGATTGCGCAGGGTCAGACGGATGTGTCGACCCGCACGATCGACCAGGGCGGCAAGATCCGCCTGCCCACCATTGGCGAAGTTCAGGCCGCTGGACTGACTGTGACGGAGCTCGAGGACGAGATCCGCCGCAAGCTCGAGCCTTTCATCCGCCGTCCGGTGGTTTCGGCCGAGATCAAGGAAGGCCGCAGCTTCGAGTTCACGATCTACGGGTCAGTGCGTAATCCTGGCCTCTATGCCCTGAACAGGCCGAACTTTACGGTTCGGGAGGCGGTGGCGCTTGCGGGCGGCATCGACGTGTCCTGCGAGAAGATCTACGTGCTACGGCCCATCCGTTCGGGTGATGCCAGCACTGCTGATGGGGGTGCCAGTACGGGCACCTCGGTCGGAGGTCCAAGTGCCGGAGCCGGCTCCTCGACCGTGCCGGGCTCGGCGGTGGGCGGTGCGGGATCGCAGCGCCCGGCGGGTGCAGCAGGTACCGGCGCGTCTGCGACTCCACCTCCGGACCTTGAGGATCTGATTCAGCGGCTCGCGCCCGCGCCTGCACCGGCACCTGCGCCCGCACCGGCACCTGCGCCTGCACCTGCGCCCGCACCCGCCCCTGCACCTGCACCTGCGCCCGCACCGGCACCTGCGCCTGCACCTGCACCCGCCCCTGCACCTGAGCCCGCGCCTGCACCCGTGCCTGCACCTGCACCCGCGCCCGCAAACCCGCCCGTCGAACCTCCACCCCCACCCCCGGAGTTGCCTCCTGCGCCGCCGCCGGAGCCTCCTCCGTCGGGACTCGCCTCACCGGGTGCCGTTGCCGGACCCACGAGCACTCAGGGCGCAACCCCGCCCGTTGACGTGGACACCCTCACGCCCGTGAAGGTCGCGGATAACGCGGTAGTGGAGCCCACGGAATCCGTGCGCCGTGCGCCGATCACCGAGCTGAGCAACGAAAGCGACTCCTTCGTCTTCGATGTCAACGCGCAGCAGTGGGTGCGCATTCGGCAGAGTTCAGTCGCTCCGGCATCGCCGAGGGCCGTGAGCGATCCTGCGCAGGTCGACGCCTTCCCTGGTCTGCCGCTGACGGGGCCAGCCGCGCGGGCAGCCTTGGGCGGGGACCTTGGCGACCTCGAGAAGGCCGTTGTAGGTCGGACGCGAATCATCGAGGTGGATGTGGATCGCATGAATCGCGGCGATGCCCTCCAGAACATCGTGATCCGACCGGGTGACACCCTGTTCTGCGAGTTCCCCCCGATTGGCGTGATCTACATCGATGGAGAAGTGGCGCGCCCGGGAACGCTGCAGTTCCCATCAGCGGGCAAGCCGACGCTCAGCCGATTCATCGCCGCCGCTGGTGGACTTGGTCCGATTGCCATTCCCGAGCGGGTCGACCTGATCCGTCGCCTGCCCGGCGATCGCGAGGCCACCATCCGAGTGAATCTCGCGGCGATCCGCAACCGCACCGAGCCAGACATTTATCTGCGGCGAGACGATCACATTATTATTGGCACCAACTTCTGGGCGACACCCCTTGCGGTGTTCAGGAACGGTTTCCGGGTGACCTACGGGTTCGGATTCCTGCTTGACCGAAACTTCGGAAACGATGTGTTTGGTGCCCCGCCCATCAATATCACTGGCGAGTGAGCATTTGGAGAGGGATCCCCTCAGGGGGCACCTCAGCGGGATCGGCGGGAGGGGGGTTTCAGTCCGAACTGGAGTCCCAGCCGCGCGTAACCGATGGTGTTGATTGGAGACCTGTGTCCACCCTCGCCAGACCTGCCCCTGATGCACCGGTCACGCCGTCGGCTCGCCTGCCAACGGTGACGGTGTCGGCGCGCACGGCGTGGATCGCGGGTGCCGCGCTGATAGTGGTGTTCGTTGGCGTGTTTGCGGACTTCTTCATGAAGCAAGTCCGCTTCGCCATCAGCATGCCCAGTGACTGGGGCCACACCATCGTGATCCCTGCCGTGGCCGGGTACTTCGTGTGGCTGCGACGCACGGAACTGAAGGCGACATCGATCGGTCCGTGCTGGTGGGGGCTTGCGCCAATGCTGATTGGAGTGGGGTGGTACTCGCTCTGTGTCTTCGGGCCGAAGCCGCTCTTTCACCACAACCTCATGGGGGCGGGCGTCTATCTGACGCTTTTCGGCGTGGTCCTTCTCCTGTTCGGCACATCGGCCATGCGATGGCTCTGGTTCCCGATCGCATACCTCGCCGCGTTCTCGCAGACCCTGTCGGAGGTGCTGCTGAATCGGATCACGTTCCAGCTGCAGGACCTCGCCGCCGCAGGTTCCTACCTCCTGCTCGCGGTGATGGGTCTCGAGGTCGACCGATCGGGCAACACGCTCACGGTCTGGAGCGATGGGGTTCCGCACCCGTTGAACGTGGCGGAGGCCTGCTCCGGCATGCGAATGCTGATCGCATTCCTGGCCTTGGGCACCTACTTCGCCTACGTCAATCTCTCGATCACCTGGCAGCGCGTCGCGCTTGTGCTCTGCGCAGTGCCTGTGGCGCTCGCAGTGAACGTCTTGCGCGTCACGTCACTGGGCGTGCTGTCGCTCTTCGATGCGAACTTCGCGCAGGGCGAGTTCCATCACCTTGTTGGCGTGCTGTGGCTGCTTCCAGGTCTGGCGATGTTCCTTGGCGTGGTGTGGGTGCTGAGGCGCATGGTCGTTGACGAGACCGATGGGGGGGCCGCCCCGTGATCGTCGGCAAGGGCGTGAGATTGGCCTATGGGTTCGCGATCGGGATGCTTGTGCTCTCTGCCCTCGGGTTCCGCACCGGTGTAGCTGCGCTCGACCTGTACCTGAAGAAGGAGCCCGTGCCGCTGAGGCGGGCGCTGTCGACGGTCCCGCCCCAGCTTGGCCGCTGGAAGCAAGTCGGACCCGACGGCGTCTTCAGCGCGGAGATCGTCGAGTCGCTGGGCACAACGCAGTACCTCGACCGCAACTACGCCATCGATGGGGATCCCTCCAAGGGAGCCCTTGCGCTCCACGTGGCGTACTACACCGGCATGATCGACGCCGTGCCGCACGTGCCTGAGCGCTGCTGGGGCGCCGCGGGCATGGTCATGGCTGAGCAGCCTCGGGAGCTATCCCTCGATATCGACGTCGAATCGTGGAAGTGCTCCGAAGGCCCAGCTGCGGCCTCCGGCGAGCGCTACCCGGCCACGCTCGTGTCCGATCCGGTGACGCGACGACCCGAGACGGTGCACATGCCGCTTGGCGAGTACGACGCATCCGTCACCGAGTTTCAGGACCGCCGCGACCCGTCGCGACGCCAGGTTGGCGGCTACTTCTTCGTGGCCAACGGACGCACGACGCCCTCTGCGTATGTCGTCCGCACCTACGCGTTCGATCTTGGCAACCGCTACGCCTACTACTGCAAGGTGCAGGTGTCGGGGCTGTTTCCGCAGGCCACCTCAGCGAAGGACTGGTCAGAGCGTGCTGGCGACCTTCTGGGCCACGCCATGCCCCACATCATGAGATGCCTGCCCGACTGGCCCGAGTGGGAGTCTGCGCAGGACTAGTGACCGGAGCGATCGTCTAACCCCCTGAAACCGAACCACATGGCCACAAAGCTCAACAAGAAGTTCCTCGCCGTCATCTCGCTCTTCGCCGTCGTCGCGCTCGCGGTGGTGGGCGGCATCGCGTACCTGCAGGTGGCGGGCGCACCCGAGCGCAACCGCAACCTTGGCGACGCCGCGATGGCCGCTGGCGAAGCGGCACTCGCCAAGGGCGACGCCAAGGAGGCCAAGAAGCAGTTCTCCGAGGCGATGAACCGCTATGGGCGAGCCGTCTCCAAGCGGCCGAACAACGTGCAGTACATCGATCAGATGCGGGGCGCTCTCGAGAGGATCGTCCCGGACACAGGAAGCGAGGCGGCGGAGCTGTACCAGCGCTGGCTGAGCGTGATCCAGCAGCGCGTACGTGCCAAGCCCGAGGACGGCGAGGCGCGAATGGTGTTCATCGACGCGGTGCGACGGCGCGCGGAACTGGTGGGTTCGCCGGAGGCATGGAAGTCGGTCAGCAATGTGTGCGACGATGCGATCGGCGCGCTACCGCCGAGCGATCCTGTGCTCAAGACCATCAAGAGGGTCAGGGCCGAGTCGGAAGTGCGCCGCGATGCGGTGCTCACCGATGAGGAGCGCGCAGAAGCGGAGCGACAGCTGCGCGAGATCATCGAGGCGGATCCCGCAGACGGCGCTGCGTGGGGAGCGCTCGTGAGCAGCATCAACTCGGACGCGACCCGCCTGCAGCGCGCGGGTCGCCAGTCGGATGCGCAGAGGAGGAGGAAGGAGCTTGACGACACCTTGGCGAGGGCCCAGGCAGCGGCGCCGGACAGCCCCGAGGTCATCCTCGCCACGTACGACCGCCTGCTCGCACTCAGGGCTCTTGGCGACCCTTCGGTCACGCAGTCCCAGCTCATCCAGATGGGCGAGCCGCTCGTCGCGGGAGCGTCGAGGCTCTCGACCGGGCAGATCCTCGATGTGGCCGAACGCATCGCCGCAACCGGCGACGAGCAGCTCATCCGGGCGATGGTGGACACGCTGCGCGCCTACTGCGACCGCAATCCGGAGGCACTGGTGCACCTGCGGATGATCGCCATCATGCAGTTCGGCTACGACCGCGATGCGGCACGCAAGACGCTCGAGAGCTTGGCAGGGCGTCCGCAGATGGCAGTGTCACTGCTGGGCGCGTTCCAGGACGAGCTTCGCGCGTTCGCGGCTGAGCGTCTCGGCGACCTCGCCTTCGTCGAGTGGGAGGAAGCGCCCGATGATGCGGCGCGGACCGCAGCGCTCGAACGGATGAAATCCTGCCGTGCTCGCCTGCGCGAGATGGTGGGCGAGCGAGGTGGCGAGGCGGCGCTTGCACGCATGGACGCGAAGATCGCCTTTGCGATGCGTGACTGGGCCCTCGCGAACGCAAAGGTGGACGAGGTGCTGACGACGCAGGCGGTCATGCCACCAGAGCTGTACATGATTGCTGCGCAGGTGCTCATCAACCGCGGCGAGCTCGGCACTGCGCTGACCCGGATCGACCGTGGGCTGGAGTCATATCCCGCCAGCATCCCGATGCTCGCCGTACGCGGCGAGATCCTGGCGCGCCTCGGAAGGATTGCGGATGCGCGGCGCACCGCCGACACGATCATCGCACTCGATGCAGGCAGCGCCGCTGCCCGGGAGCTCATCAAGTTGATCGACTCGGCGGGAGGTGGCGCGTCCGACGCTGCAGCGGCGCCGGATGAGATCGCAGCGGTGCTCGGCCGCGCCGAGTCGCTCTACGTCGCTGGCAAGCATGAGGAGGCAAAGGCGCTCGTCGAGCAGGCACTCGT
>JBIKNS010000033.1:0-16112 GCA_044358545.1 Phycisphaerales bacterium
CGGCGCCGCCGATGCGGCCGCCGCCATGCCGGCGCCACCCCGGGCGGGACTTGCAGACGGCAGCGACTGGGCGCCGCCGAGGCCGGCCGCCAGATCGTCGGACAGCGGCTCGAGCGCCGTCGCGCCGATCTCCATGGCGAGCTTGTCGATGCGCTGACGGAACAGGGCGAAGGCCACCGTGCATGGCACCGCGATGACCAGTCCCTGGGCCGTGTTCACGAGCGCAAGCGACATGAACCGCGCAAGTTCCGTCGACCGGGCGCTTCCCTGCAGCGCGCCAATCGCGTGGAACGCGCCGATCATGCCGATGACCGTGCCGAGGAGCCCGAGCATCGGTCCGACGGCGGCGAGGATCCCGATGCCGTGGTTCAGCCTGTGCAGCTTGATCGTTGCGGCCTGTCCTGCCTCCTCGACCGCAGGGCGAGCCTCAAGTGCGCCGATCGGCGAGCCCATGCACCGGCGGATCGCGGCTCCCATCACCTCGGTCACGAAGCTGGAGCGTGCGGGATCGCTGCACAGGCGCGCCGCGGCGGCAAGATCTCCCCGGCGCAGCAGCGGACGCAGTGCCTCGACCGTGTCTGCCGGCGCAAGCTGCGCACGGCGAAGCGCAAGGATGTTGCGCACCATCAGCGCGAGTCCGAGCACTGACAGCGCGAGCATGACGTAACCGAGAGGTCCACCTGCCCGGAGGTACTCGAACATGCTCATGGATTCCCCAGCAGGGACTCCAGCTGCGGAGGGGCTCGCCTGAGCCAGGAGGCCGGGAATCGTGCCGTGAATCGCCATGGAGATGCGCGTGAGGCTACCTGTCCTGCGGCGCCGCGACCGCGGTCGCGGCCCGCGCCAGGAGGAGCTTGTCGATGCGCGTGCCGTCCATGTCCACGACCTCGATCCGCCACCCGTGCCATGTCACCGCATCGGCCTCGCGAGGCATCCGTCCGAGCAGTGCCATGAGCAGCCCCGCTGCAGTGCTGACATCGGGCAGCTCGTCCACTGCGCTCGCCGGCACGCCCATCGATGCGACAAGGTCGATCAGCGGAAGGCGCCCATCCACCAGCAGCGAGCCATCCTCACGCCGAAGCAGCGCCGGCGCATCCGCATCGTGTGACCGTGCCACATCGCCCACAATCGCACCCGAGATGTCGTTGAGGGTGAGCACGCCTTCCGTGCCGCCAAACTCGTTGACCACCACGGCCACATGCGAACGTGTCCGGCCGAGCTGGTCGAGCAGTTTCAGCGCAGGCATGAGCTCGGGCACGAAGAGCGGCTGCCGCATGATGGCATCAAGCTTGAACTCGCCGCCCGAGAGCAGCCCGTGCGCGATCACGTCCTTGATGTGGATGATGCCGACGATGCGATCCACGTCGCCGTCGCACACCGGGAAGTGCGAGTAGGGTGACGTTCCGATCAGCACGCGGAGCTGCTCGGGCGTGGCCTCACGGTCGATCCACACGATGTCGCCGCGCGGCACCATCAGGTCGCGCACAAGCAGGTCGCCGGTGCGGAACACGCGCTGCAGGATCGCATGCTCCTGCGGGCTGAACACGCCAGTCGATGCCGCGCGCGCCATCAGCGCACGCACATCCTCCTCGCTCACGTCGTCGCTGCGGTGGCGCAATCCGATCATCGACAGCACGCCGTCCGTCGCCATGCTGATCAGCCTCACCGGCCATGCCGCCAGGAACGACAGAACGCGCAGCGGAGTGGCGATCAGCGTCGCGACGCGCTCTGGGTAGGCGAGCGCGATGCGCTTGGGCACGAGCTCGCCAAGCACGAGCCAGGTGACGGTGATGAGCGCGATGACGCTCGTGAACCCGACCGACTGCGCGTATGGGGCTGCCCACTCGACCTGCCGGACCTTGTCCGCGATGAAGCCCGCGAGCCTCTGCTCGCCGAAGGCACCCGCGAGGATTCCGATGAGCGTGACCCCAAGCTGCACCACCGAGAGGAAACGCGTGGGCTCGCGGGCGAGCCGCAGCGCGTCGCGCGCCGCACGGCTGCCCATCGCCTCCGCGCGCTGCAGCCGCGAGTGGCGGCTGGTCATCACCGCCAGCTCCGCCATCGCGAAGATCGCGTTGAGCAGGAGGAGCCCGACCAGGATGGCAAGCGCTGAGGTCACGTGCGGCGGGTGCCGTCCCGCTCGGCCATCATCTCGATCATGTCCACGCAGCGGGCGGCGTAGCCGGCCTCGTTGTCGTACCAGCTCACCACCTTGAAGAAGCGGTCATTGAGCTGGAGGCATGCCTTTGAGTCGTAGATGGAGCTGCGGCGGTCGCCGAGGAAGTCGCTCGAGACGACCTCCTCATCGGTGAATCCGAGCACGCCTCTCATCGGACCGTCGGCTGCCGCGCGCATCGCCGCGTGGATTGCATCAATGGACGTGGGCTTCGTCGAGCGGAACGTGAGGTCCACGCAGGAGACGGTCGCCGTCGGCACCCGAAAGGACATGCCGGTGAGCTTGCCCTTGACCTGCGGCAGGCAGAGCGCCACCGCCTTCGCGGCACCGGTGGAGCTCGGGATGATGTTCATGTAGGCGTTGCGCCCGCCGCGCCAGTCCTTCTTGGAGGGCCCGTCCTGGGTGGGCTGCGTGGCGGTCACGGCGTGCACCGTCGTCATGAGGCCCTCGTCGATGCCGCAGGTGTCGAGCAGCACCTTCACGACCGGCGCGAGGCAGTTGGTGGTGCAAGACGCATTGCTCACCACGGTGTGGCGCGACGCGTCGTACGCCGAGTGGTTCACCCCGAAGACCAGCGTGGGCACTTCCGCATCGCTCTTGGTGGGTGCGCTGATGAGCACGCGGCGCGCGCCCGAGGCGATGTGCTTGCGGGCATCTTCAGCCGCGGTGAAGAGCCCTGTGGCCTCGAGCACGTAGTCCGCGCCAAGCGACTTCCACGGGAGCTGCGCAGGATCCTTGATCGCCGAGCATGCGGTGCGCTGGCCGTCGCACACGATCGCCTCGCCGTCGGCGCGGACATTGCGGCCGAAGCGGCCCTGCATCGAGTCGTACTTCAGGAGGTACGCGAGGTTGTCCGCCGGCACGAGGTCGTTGATGCCGACGATCTCGAAGCCGCCCCTCTCCGCCATGAAGCGGTAGACAAGGCGCCCGATCCTCCCGAACCCGTTGATCGCGATCCTGATGGCCATGGGGCGGAAGAGGATACTTCAGGCGCCCCTCGAAGGGTCCCCGAGGTCCGCCGCATGCGTGCGCCTCAAAACCGGGTCCAGTAGCCCCGGAAAGGCGGTGAACAGTGCCGCGGAGAGCCGCACGAGGTGGCTTGTCCACACCTCAGGGCAGGGTCGGCGCAGGCATGCGACCACGGCACGGGCCACCCGCTCGGGCGGCTGCACGAAGAGCTTGGGCGCGTGCGCGGGAACCTGTTCGGCGGCCTCGCGCCCGGACCTTCGAGCGCTCTCCTGGAAGAACTCGGTGCGGGTGGTAACCGGGTGCACGCTCGACACCGCGATGCCGTGCGGCTCGAGCTCGGTGCGCATCGCCCGGCACACCATCGCCTGCGCTGCCTTCGATGCCGAGTACGCGCCCATGCGAGGCATCGCGAACTTCGCGACGACGGAGCTGCACATCAGCAGGTGGCCCGCTTGACGACGGTCGATCATGCGGCGCGCAGCCTCGCGCAGCAGCGACACCGACGAGAAGAAGTTCGTCTCGAACATGGCGCGCAGCTCGGCCTCGTCCATTTCAAGAACCGCGCGGTCCTGCCCGTACCCGGCGTTCGCAAACACGACATCCACGCTGCCGAGATCGCGCTGCGCCGCATCGAGCAACTCTCGCTCGTGGCCCGGCTCGGCGACGTCGGCAACGATCGCTGTGGCGCGTCGGCCGATGGCGCGAACCTGAGCCGCCATGCGCTCGAGCCGGTCCGCCCTGCGCGCCACAAGCGCAATGTCCATGCCCGCACGGGCCATCTCGAGCGCACATGCGGCGCCGATGCCGCTGCTCGCGCCGGTGATCACCGCAACCTTCCCATCCAGTGCTCGTGGCATGAGATGCACCCTACCACGCCCCGCGACGTGCATCCGCGGACGTATCCTCGCGCCATGCGCGCTGCTTGTGCATTGTGCACCCTCACGGTCGCGCTTGTCGCATCGCTGGCTGCCCTTGCGGTGCCGCGGACCGTCGCCCATTCGCAGGCGCCGGATGCGGGTGCGCAGGCAACGCGAGGATCCGCCAGCCCCACGCCTGCCACGGACCGGGCGATCCGGATCGGCACCACCACGCTTCCCCCCTACTCGTGGTCGACCACCGGCACCAAGCCGTTTGGGCCCGCGGTGTGGCTGGCCACGGAAGTTGCGCGCGAGCTGAACCTCGAACCCGAGTGGAAGGTGTACGACGACCTCGACGGCGTGTACGACGCGCTTCGCCGCGGCGAGATCGATCTGGCCGCAACCGGACTGCCCATCATCGCGCCTGGCGACGAGCCCTTCTCCTACTCGCAGCCCTGGGACTCCTCGGGATTCTCCATCGCGCTGCACCTGCACCCGCAAAGCCGGGTCGCGTCCACCCTCAAGCACATCATCTCGAGCGAGCTGGTCATCTGGTTCGGCATCCTTCTTGGGTGCATGGTCGCATTCGGGATGGCGGTGTCGCTCATCGAGCGCAGGCGGAATGCCGAGCACTTCGGCGGGCGCAGCGGACTGTGGGACGGCGTGTGGTGGTCGATTGTCACGATGGCGACCGTCGGCTACGGCGACAAGGTGCCCCGCACCGTGCCGGGCCGGATCATTGCGGGCGTCTGGATGCTCACGGCCCTGGTGCTTGTGACGATCATCGCCGGCGTGCTGTCTGCCACGCTCACCACGTCGCGGATTGCCGGGTACATGGCGATCGAGCGCGACCTTCGCTCTGTGCGGGTGGGCATCGTCAGCCACCGCGCCGAGATCGATATGGCGCGGAATCTCGGCATCTCTCCTGAGGTCTACGACTCGCCGCAGGCTGCGATTGATGCGCTGCGCGCGCACGAGATCGACGCCTTCCTGCATCCCACAACGACGCTGCATGCCCTTGTGCGAGCCTCCGACGACCAATCCCTGTCGGTGCTGCAGCAGGAGCTGGCCCGCGGATTCGTCGCCTTCGGCATCTCGTCAAAGATGCCGGCCCCGCTACTGCGTCAGATCAACAACCAGATCGTGCGAACGATCTCTACCCCGGAGTGGGTGATCCAGAGCCGCGAGCTTGGCGACGGGGAGAATTGATGACCATGAGCAGCACTTCCCGGCACGCGACTCAACCTCGACTTCCGCACGGGCCTCTCGTCGGGATGGTGCACCTGCGTGCGCTGCCGGGGTCGCCTTCCCACTCGCTTGCGCCGTCCGAGATCGTGAACGTCGCTGTCGCCGAGGCCCGTCTGCTTGCCGATGCCGGCTTCGATGCGCTCATCGTCGAGAACATGCACGACCGTCCGTACCTCGCGAGCGCCGGCGGCGCGGATACGGTGGCGACGTTTGCGATCGCGGTCGCCGCCGTGACGGCGGCGGTGCCTGTCCCCGTGGGCGTGCAGGTGCTCTCGGGCGCAACGAGCGCGGCGATGGCGATCGCGCACGCCGCGGGCGGCTCGTTCATCCGCGCCGAGGGGTTTGTGTTCGCGTCGGTCGCCGACGAGGGGCTGCTCGCGGAGGCATGCGCGGGTCCCCTGCTGCGCGAGCGGAAGCGGATCGGCGCGGCTGGCGTTCGCATCCTCGCCGATGTCCGCAAGAAGCATTCCTCGCACGCGATCACGGCGGACCTCGATGGCGCCGCGTGGGCGCGCGCGGCCGAGTTCTTCGGCGCAGATGGCGTGATCGTGACCGGGAGCGAGACTGGCGCCGTCGTCGACATGCGGGAACTTGCTGCGGTGCGCGCCGCAACCACGCTGCCCGTGCTTGTTGGCAGCGGCGCCACTCCGCAGAGCGCGGCAGCGCTGCTCGAGCACGCAGATGCGCTCGTTGTGGGCAGCGCGCTCAAGCGCGACGGCCTCTGGTCCAACGACATCGATCCTGCGCGCGCCGAGGCGATGGTGCGTGCGGTGCGCGGGTCCGGTGCGCGATGAGCACGCATGCACCGGGCGCGTCCCCTCTGCGCGTATGGCTCAACGGACACCTCACCGCGTCGTCGCAGGCGCAGGTGAGCGTCTTCGACCGCGGATTCCTCTTCGGGGATGGCGTCTACGAGCTTGTGCGGTTCTTCGGTGGCCGCCCTGTCGGGATGGACCTGCATGTCGCGCGTCTCGAGCGCAGCCTCGAGCTTGCGCGGATCGCAGGATTCGACGCGCACTCCTTCCCCGCGATATGCGATGCGCTGATGCGCGATGCCGGGCTCGCGAATGCCGCCGTCTACCTTCAGGTCACGCGAGGTGCGGCGCCCACGCGGACGCACCTCCCGCCCGCGAGCCTCACGCCCACCGTGTTCGCGTATGCGATGCCCTGCGCCGGACTCGAGGAGCTCGGCACGCTGCACCTGTGCGCCGCCGGCCTCGTCGCCGACCGCCGGTGGGAACGCTGCGAGATCAAGACGGTCGCGCTCATGGGCAACATCCTCGGCATGCTCGAGTGCCAGCCTCATGGTGCGGAGGAGGCGATCTTCCACAGGCGCGGGCTCGTCAGCGAGGGTGCCAGCACCAACGTATTCGTCGTGCGCGGTGGAGCCGTCATGACGCCGCCGGTCGAGTCGGATCCGCCGATACTCCACGGCGTCATGCGCGCACGCATGATCGAGGCCTGCGTCGATGCGGGTGTCCCCTGCGTGGTGCGGCCCATCCCGGTCGAGGAGTTGCAGGCAGCGGACGAGATCCTGCTGAGCGCCAGCAAGCGCATGCTGTCGTCGGTGGCCACGCTTGACGGCGTGCCCGTGCGTGGGGCGCGCAGCCCCAACGCACTTGCGCCCCGCCTGCTCTCTGCGCTCCGCGCGCGCGTGACCCGCGAATGCGCGCCAGTATCCTCGGCAGCGTGACAGGCCTCATCACCGTATCGGTCGGCAATACGCGCACCCAGATCGGGCGCTTCGAGGATGGCGCGCTGGCCGCCAGCGAGCATGTCATGAACGCCGACATCGAGACTGTGGCTGCGCGCGTCGCAAGGCACTGGGATGCGATCGAGGGCGCAGACGAGCGTGCGATCGCCCTTGCCTCCGTCAACGACTCGTTCGCGCATCCGCTGGAGGCGGACGTGGAATCCCGCACTGGCGCCACCGTCGAGCGCGTAGGGCGCGACATCGCCGTGCCGATCGGCACGCAACTCGATGAGGGAACGCGCACCGGCCTTGACAGGCTGCTCTGCGCCGCGGCCGCGTACGCGCGCGTCAAGCAGGCATGCATCGTGATCGATGCGGGCACCGCGGTCACTGTGGACTTCGTCGACGGCGTCGGCACGTTCCAGGGCGGAGCGATCGCGCCGGGCATGCGCGCGCAGCTTGCCGCGCTGCACTCAAGCACCGACGCGCTGCCAGAAGTTTCGCCCGAGGAGCCCGAACCCGAGGCCTTCGGCAAGAACACCGTCGAGGCGATGCGCCAAGGCGTGTACTGGGGCATCCGCGGCATGGCGCAGCGGCTCATCGAGCGTTATGCAGAGGCGTTTGGCGCCTTCCCGATGGTGATCGCCACGGGCGGCGACGCCGAACTCCTGTTCCGCGATGACGAGCTCGTGAACCACATCGTGCCTGATCTCGCGCTGCACGGCATCGCGGCTGCGTTCGAGGCCGACGGCGGGCGGGCGCATGACCACGCCGAGCGCTGACGCCGGCTCAATCAGCTGGGAGTGGGACACGCCGCTGGCTACAGGCGCGATCTCGGTCGGCAGGCTGCTCGCGCATGATGGTGATGCCGCCGCCCTCGACGCGCTGCTCCATGAGATGACCGGTCGCACAGCCCCGGCACCGGGCACGATCGCCCACCGGAACCTCGGCGGCATCGACGACGGTGTGGTGGTGCGCCTGTGCAACGTGAGTGCGCTCGTCATGCCGCACGGCGGCATCGCAATCCGGCATGCCCTTGACTCATGGATGTGCGAGCGTGGCGTGCTTCCGCGCGGCGATCAGCGAGGCTGCCAAGCCGGCGCGCTCACCCGCGAGGCGCTGCGCGCGTACCCAGAGGCACGGTCGCCCGTCGAGGCGATCGCGCTGCGCACACTTGCGCATGCTGCCAGCCCTCGCGCGATCCCCCTGCTGCTTGCACAGGACTCGCGCATGAGTGCCGCGACCGCGCGCGGATGGCGGCCGGGCGCGGCAGACGAGGCTCGCGCCCGCAGGCTTTCGCGCCTGCTCCGACCGCCGCTCGTCGTGGCTGTGGGGGCCGCCAACGCGGGCAAGAGCTCGCTGCTCAATGCACTCGCGGGGCGTACCGTCGCGATCGCAGCGGACATGCCAGGCACCACGCGCGACTGCATCGCGGGCCGCGTCACCCTTGATGGCCTGACGGTCGACTGGCTCGACACTCCCGGCATCCGCGACACGGATGACGCCATCGAACTGCAATCCCGCGCCATTGCACGCATGCTGACGCAGCGCGCGGACCTTGTCGTTGGCATCGATGCACCTGACGCTCCCCTGCCCGATGACTGCTCTGCCACCGTGGCACGCGTCCCCGACATCGTCATCCGTACGAAGCGCGATCTCCCCGATGCTCGCGGCGGCCAGCGGAACGCGGATCGATTGGCGCGCACGCCCCAGGTGCATGGAGATCCCGCGCGTCGCGGCGTGGCACCCCCGTGCATTGCGGTGAGCGCGCATGCCCGGGTCGGGCTCGAGGAACTTGCGGTCACCGTGCGACGTGCGCTCGTGCCCGACCGCGACCTCGACTGCGCGGACCCGTGGATGTTCGATCCGGCGCTGGGGTAGTGCGGGAGGCCAAGCGGGCGTGACGGCGCGTCGCCGCTAGCGCACGAGTCGAGCGCGTCCCGGCACAGCCACGCCCTTGAGCTCATCGATGTCGGACGTGAACTCCACCACTGCGGAGTCAGTGCAGGTGAGCGAGCCAAGTATGGCCGAACCAAGCTTGACCCGCGCCTCGGACTGCACAGTGATGGAGGACTGCGGTGCGTACACCATGCCGGCCACATCCATTTGAGCGTCGCCGCCGAGGATCCACGGCTCTGTCGAGTTGCTCTGGAGAAAGGCCGCCCCGGCCCAGTCACCCGCCGTTGATGGCGTGCCCGTGACGCTGCCCTGTCCGGCGATGGAGAGCGACGCGGCGGTGTCAAGCTGCACTGTCGCGTCCTGGAGCACCAGCGATCCCGTGCCCCGCACGACAATGGCGCCGGAAAACTGGTGCAGCCCAGGCAAGAGCACGACGCTGCCTCCCGCGATTTCGATCCCCTGGTGAACCCCTGGCTCAACCTCGGTGACCGAGAGATCATCGTGATCGATCGCGATTGCCGAAGTCACATCGATCGGCGTCATCACGAGACCCGCAAACGGGTCTGGCGGCACGTCGAAGCCGTCGATCACAGTCCCGTCCACTTGGCTCACGCTGCCGGCGTCCACCGATCCCGCAGCGCGCACCACCGATGCCGAGAGCGACGCGTCGGCACCCACCACCACGCATCCAGTGCCCGAGGACCGCACCGAGATTCCGCCATCGAGGTCCACAATCGCGGCGCCGCCGATGCTGAGCACAACCCCGGACGCCGCATCAAGCAGGAGCGATGTGGTGTGCCGTGCACGCACGTGAATCGCCACACTTGTGCGCTCGATCGCCAACGGTGAGGCCCCGAAGAGTCCCGAGAGCACCGGGCTTGCCGTACCGTTGGGGTGGTCGGATGCGAAGCGCACTCGCGCTCTCACTGCATCGCCTCCGCTCGGGTTGGGCACGAAGGAGCGAGTCACCTCATCCCAATCGCCGAACTCAACGTCTTGTCCTCCGGCGGGGCCATCGCCAATCGTCACCGAGACCGGACCGTTCGGTCCTCGGGAGGCAGCTGCCGCGGCGAGGGCATCCGCGCGCGCAATCTGATGTCCATCCCGGGCACGGGCCGCGGCGGCGACCGCAATCGAGTCAGCAGCCGCCCGCGCCTGACCCATCGCACGCACCGCCAACGCAATCTCCACCCCAAACCACGTCATCATGATGAACGCTGGGAGGGCCGCAACGACCTTCACGGTCGAGAATGCGCGGCCACAGCGTCCGAAACTGTGTCCATGTCGGGCCATCGGTTCCTAGGAGTGTGCAGGTTTGATGCTATCCTTCAAGAGAACATGTGCGAATTGAGCGCACTATCTGATGCATCGAGGTGGGGTCTGTGATCCTGGCGCAGGCTGCACCTGCTGTACCCGTGGCCGTGCCCTCTTGGGTGTGGTCCTTGCTGGTGGTGGCGGGTCTCGTCGCGACCTTCACGGACCTCCGCACGATGCGGATCCCCAACTGGCTCACGCTACCGTTGCTCGCGACTGGATTGGCGTACGGGTTTGCGCGGCATGGCCTGAGTGGTCTTGGCGATGCCGCCATCGGAGTCGCAGTAGCCGGCTCCATTTTTGTGGCCGCCTATGCCATCGCCGGCGGTGGTGCGGGAGATGCGAAACTCATGATGGCGCTTGGCGCATGGCTTGGGGCCTACCCCTCCGTCGTCCTCGTGCTCGGAGTCACCATCTGCGGGCTGATCCTGGCGATCATCGTCACGATTCGGCGGGATGGGATTGCCGCAGTGCCCCTCATGCTGATGCATGGCCTTCTGTGGACCCGCATGAAGGGCATGGGGCTCTTCCGCAGCATCGTCACGGGGACCATCCTTCGCAAGAAGGCCGTTCGAGACGAGCGCATTGACGAAGCCCCGAAGGCGAGACCCCAAGGCTGGTTCCCCTACGCGCCTGCGATTCTTGCGGGGACGCTCGCGGCGTGGTGGTTCTGGCACAATCACGGGAGCGTGGTGTGAAGAGACGAACGCATGCACGCATCCCCCGAGGAGCAGAGTGCATCGAGGCGGCGGTCACGCTTCCGATCGTGATCATCGTGCTCTTCTCGGGGCTCGAGTACGCGTGGGCGCTCTTGAGGTCGGTGCAGCTGGACCACGCCGCCCGGCTGGGCGCGCGTCACGCTGCGCTCTCGGGAAGCACTGCAGCGGACGTGCAGGCCCGAGTCGGCACCTCCCTGGAGTCACTGGGAATCTCGGGAGCGCAAGTGGTCCTCGAACCCTCGCAGCCCGAACTCGCATCGCCGGGTACGCCCATCAGCGTGCGCATCGAAGTCTCCTACTCAAGCGTGGGACTCTTGGGGCTGGACAAGCTGATGCCTCTGCCCTCGTCACTGGCGGGACAGGCGGCGATGGTCCGCGAACCTGAAGAGTGAGCGCCTTCGGCGCATTTGGGTATTCTCCGACACCTCGGCTGGGAATGGCATGGACGGGCCAAGGCGAAAGGCGCAGGCTGCGCCGACACCAAGCCTCTCGTGGGAGCTACTCGTATGCCTGCGCCCAAACTGGTCGCCATTGGCTTGGTCGCTGCAGCGCTCTCCGCCGGTCTGGCGGTCGTGCTGCAGATGACTCTCCTCGCCGGGAACACTGCCGCACAACGTGCGTCATCCTCGGTGACTTGCGTGGTGGCGTCGAGGGACCTTCCCGCGGGGCATCGTCTCGCCGAGTCGGACCTCGAACAGACGGAACTGGCCTCACGCCCTTCCGGCGAGCCGATCATGACGAGTCGTGCGCTGGCCGTCGGCAAGACTCTCGCTGTCGCGCTCACCAAGGGCCAGGCCCTCCGGAGCACAGACCTTGTCGTGCCCGGATCAGGCGCATCGATCGCGAGCCAGCTCCAACCCGGCATGCGAGCCATCACGGTGAGCTTGCGTGACACTG
The DNA here is from genome assembly GCA_044358545.1 of Phycisphaerales bacterium. Taxonomy (GTDB): domain Bacteria; phylum Planctomycetota; class Phycisphaerae; order Phycisphaerales; family SM1A02; genus ZLKRG44. Next base: position 11,773 of record JBIKNS010000033.1, read on the forward strand.
GACCTGAAGTCGTCCTGTACCCCGGCGCGCTCGTGGACATGCTCGCCACGCTCGAGCGGCCGGCGCGCACCGCCGACCAGCGCGAGACGGTGACCCTCACCTTGCTTGAGGCCGTTCGGGTCCTCGCAGTGAACGACGAGGCCGTGGGTGTGAAGAACGCGGCAGACGGCGGGGGCGACCGGCGTTCGGGCACCCGCAAGCTCACGGTGACACTCGCGGTGACCCCGGAACAGGCGGCTCAAGTCGAGCTTGCGAGTTCGCGCGGCACGATCGGGATCACGCTTCGACCAGACCAGGAGGGCTCCCGCGGCGCGGCATCGCCGTCGGTCTCCGTGACCGCACGCAGCATCCTCGGGCTTCCAGAAGTCTCGGCGGCACCGACCTCGCCGGAAGGGGCCGGCACAGTGACTGCACCCCCGAAGCCACCTGAGGTACCCGAGAAGCCAGCGCCCGCGCCTGTGTGGCGCGTCACCGTATCGCGCGGAGACGCAACCACCACGCATGACGTGCCTGAACCGCCGGCGACCGCCGGCACCCCGCAGCGACCGGCTCCAAGACCATGATCACGACACACCGACTTGCCGTTGCAGTCGCCGCTGCGGCGCTGACGATGCTCGATCACGCCGCGTGCCCGGCGATGCAGGCACCGCCCGCACAGCCTTCGGTGGCGAGCATGCCGCCTGAAGCCGCCGTGCGTGGCGCACCGCTCGAGATGCTAGTCGGCGGATCGCAGATGATCAGCCTGTCGCAACGGCTTGAGTCCGTGATCATCGTGCTGTCGCAGGTGGCAGACGCCAAGCCAGTGTCCGCCAACGAGGTGGTGCTGGTGGCCCGCAGACCCGGCACCACCGACGTTGTGTTCCGGCTCGAGTCAGGCGAGACCGTCATTCGCAGCCTCAGGGTCACGCTCGACCACCGAGATGTCGAGCAGCGCATCAAGCGGCTGTTCGGGGCGGACCTTCAGGTCGGCGATGTGGATGGCACCATCACCGTGCGCGGCGTCGTGCCTGATGTGGCGACGGGCGCGCAAATCTCGAAGCTCATGGATTCCATCGCTGCCGACTGGATCAACTTGACACGCATCCCGGGCGTGCAACAGGTGCAGCTGAGGGTCCGCATTGCCGAGGCGAGCAGGACCGCGCTGCGCGAGCTCGCGTTCGGCGGCGTTGTGGGCGGATCGTCCGCATTCGGCGGGTTTCAGGCGCCAGGGGGAAGCCCGTTCCAGCGCGTCTCGATCACACCGACGCCCTTTGCTCCGGCGAACAACGCCCGCTTCATGTTTGATCAGGTCGGCAGCGGCGTGTCATCCGCCACCACCCTCTTTGGTGGCATCCCAGGATCGAATCTCGAGATCTTCATCAACGCGCTCTCGGAGAACCGATACGTGCGGCTTCTCGCCGAGCCGAACCTTGTCGCGATCAGCGGCGAAGAGGCCACGTTCCTCGTCGGCGGCGAGTTCCCCGTCCCGATCGTGCAAGGCTCCGTCGTGGGTGGCGGCAGCACGGTGACGGTGCAGTACAAGGAGTTCGGCGTGCAACTCAAGTTCCGGCCCGAAGTGCTCGGCGAGGGTCGGCTCCGTCTGGAGGTTTCCCCAGAGGTCAGCGAACTGAGCGAGATCGGCGCCGTCGAGCAGAACGGATTCACGATTCCGTCTGTGATCACGCGCCGCTCAAGCACAACCGTGGAGCTCAACAGCGGCCAGTCCTTCGCGATGGCCGGCCTGCTGCGCACCAAGGACCAGGCTCGCGCCTCGCGCGTGCCGGTGCTCGGGGACTTGCCAGTGCTTGGTGCGCTCTTCCGCAGCGTGCGCTACGAGCAGGACCAGACGGAGCTGGTCGTGATGGTGACTGCAGAGCTCGTCGAACCGCTCGATGATGGCGACGATCGACCTCTTCCAGGTGACCTCCACCAGACTCCCAACGACTGGGAGCTTTTCGGAGAGGGCAAGCTCAATGGCGCCACAGATGTCGGCAACCCGCTCGCTCGCCTGCGGGCCCTCGGGCTAGGTTCGCTCAAGGGCCCCGGGGCATGGCGACGGTCCGACGACCCGCGCGCGCCGGCTGCCGACCTGCTGCCTCCAGTGTCCACGGGCTCCGCTGCCGCTGCTCTGGACGAGGCCGCACAGCGCTCGAGCCAGCCACCATCTCGGGATGAGCCGCCGACCGGCGCAACGGCACCCCTCACTGCGCCGGAGATGTCGACGCCGTGAGCCTCGCGCCACCAGCATCCACCGACCTGCTGCGCCTCCGGCACGAGTTGCATCAGCGACTCGTCGCCAACTTCGACTTTGGTGACGCTGGCAAGTCGAGCCCGGCAGGGCTGGAGGCGGAGTGCCGACGCCGTGTGGAGTCGCTCCTCGACTCCATGTCCTTGGCACTGGATGATGCCGAGAGGTCTCGCGTCATCGCCGGTGTCCTCGATGACGCGTTCCGACTGGGGCCCCTGGAGCCGCTGCTGGCCGATCCGGAGGTGACCGATGTGCTCGTGACCGGTCCGGACCGCGTGTTCGTCGAGCGCCACGGCCAGCTGCAGCACTCCGATGCGCGGTTCCGCGACAGCGCACACATCATGCACGTCATCCAGCGGGTCGTTCGCAATGCAGGACGCCGCATCGACGAGCGAAGCCCGATGGTCGATGCGCGGCTGCCGGACGGATCGCGCGTCAATGCCATCATCCCGCCGCTTGCCGTCGATGCGCCTCAACTCAGCATCCGGCGATTTCCGGCCACCGCACTCACGCTCGAGCGACTCGTGGAGCTAGGCACGCTCCCTGCGGCAACCGCGGAGCTGATCCGGTCAGCCGTCCGCGGACGGCTCAATGTGATCTTCTCCGGCGGCGCAGGAGTCGGCAAGACAACCGTGCTCAACGCCGCGTCTGCATCCATCGGGCACCGCGAGCGCGTGATCACCGTTGAGGATGCTGCAGAGCTCCGGCTTCTTGGCGAACACGTCGTGCGGCTCGAGACGCGTGCCGCCAACGTCGAGAGCGTTGGCGCCGTGGAGCCACGTGACCTCGTGCGCAACGCGCTCAGGATGCGGCCCGACCGCATCATCGTCGGCGAGTGCCGCGGCGCAGAGGCCTTCGACATGATGCAGGCCATGAACACAGGCCACGAGGGCTCGATGACCACGCTTCATGCGAACAGCGCCCGTGACACGCTCGCCCGCCTCGAGATGATGCTGGCAATGGGCGGATTCGACATGCCCGTGCGCGTCATCCGAGACTACGTGGCCTCCGCGATCCAGCTGGTCATCCACCTGACGCGGCTGCCTGACGGCAGACGCGTCATGAGCGAGGCCATCGAGGTGGTCGGTGCCGATGCGGATCGCATCCAGGTGCGCACGCTGCACACGCTCGAGCTGCATTCGACTGACCAAGGTGCTGCAGGGATCCAGTTCTCGGCGACAGGCGAGCAGCCCTCATTCCTCTCGCGGCTCCGGTCGCGGGGTGTGCACGTCGATCCCCTGGTGTTCCGGGCCGGGACTCTCGCGTGGGGTAGTCGCTCATGAGCCCGCAGCTCGCAATCCTTGCCGTTCCTGCGCTTGCGGCGGCCGTCACCGTACTGGCATGGAGCTGGCTGCTCCTCCTTCGGTCGCCGTCCGCGGACGCCTCGCCACGTGGACGGTCACAACGCCGCACCGCAACGCCGTCACGCCGCAGCCTCGTGCCGCTTGGCATTGGACTGGCGATCGCGGGATTTCTGTGGATGGGCATGAATCAGCCGTTTCTGGCTGCCGGGGCCATGGTGCTCTGGATGGGTGCGGTCCGCCTGCTCCGCACCAGACGGGACCGCGTGTCGGATGGCACGGAACTGCAGTGCGCGGTGGAGGCAATCGGCACAGCCGGGCGCGCGCTCCGATCGGGAATCCCGATGACTGGTGTGCTGCGGATTCTTGCTGACGAGAGTCGCGGCCAGACCCGAACCTACTTCCAGGAGATCGTTGCGCGCGAGGCTCTCGGCGAGGACCTCGCATCGAGCATCCGATCCGTGCTCCTCTCCTCACCGATCCCTGCACTTCGTGCCTTCGGCCTTTCGCTGATCCAGCAGATCTCTGCGGGCGGCAACCTCGCTGAAGTGACCGACCGACTGGCGAAGTCACTGGTGGAGCGAGAGAGAATCAGGCGTCGCATCAAGACAATCCTCGCCTACGGCCGCGCGGCTGCGATCGTGCTCTCCCTGACTCCGCTGATCGCCGTGCCGGTGCTCTGCCGCCTCGTGGATGGATACGCGGCCCTGCTCTTCAACAGCGGCACTGGACAGATCCTTCTGGTGACGGCAGCGCTGATGCTTGTCGTCGGCGGCGTGATGATCCAGCGCATGACCGGCGTCGATCGGACC
>JBIKNS010000162.1:0-5118 GCA_044358545.1 Phycisphaerales bacterium
TGTGCCCCGGCCTGGTCGGCCGCTCGCGCGCGATGTCAAGCGCGTCACGGTGGCGTACGAGAAAGCGACCCTTGCGCCAGTGGCGATCGAGGTGCTCGCAGACACCGACGACATCACCCGCGTGCTGCTGCGCGATGCGACTGTGAATGGCGGTCTCGACGAATCGAAACGCGCGCTACTCGCGCCGCCGCAGTTCGATGCAGCGACATGGACCGTCGATTCGCGTCCGCTTGCCGGCGATGCGCCGCCGCAAGTCGAACCCACGCCGTCCGAACCAGCGCAAGCGGCAACAGCACCCGCGCCACCTCCCGCCACGCCGCCAGCACCCTCGCCGCCAGCGGCGCAGCAATCGCCGCCGCCGTCAGCACCCAGCACTCCGCCGGCGGCTGCTCCACGGGATGTCGCGGTGCCATCGCTTCCGCCCGCCGCACAGTCTGCGGTATCCGCCGAGTGGCTGACGCCCGCCGAGCGGCGGGATGCCCGCATCTTTCACGGCGTCTGGACTTCCGAGGATCTTCGCGATCCTGCGATGCGAGCGCGCGCCGCAGCGATTGCCGGTGATGCGAGCACGGCGCCAGACGACTCTCTGCCCGCCCCGCTGCGCGCGCGGATTGCGCTCGTCCGTGGCGAGCCGGATGTGGCTCTGGCGGCACTGACCGACATGCCGGGTCCGGAGGCTGCGCTGCTGCGGGCACACTCGCTTGAGTCGCTCGGACGGATCGGTGAGGCCGCGGCCGCGGCACGAGAGGGGCTTCGCGACCTTGTCGATCGCAAGGCGCGCACTCCGGAAGAGCTCACGGCGGCAGCAGGGGCAATCCAGATCCTGCTTCGGCTGACGCCGCACGATGCCGCCGCGTGGCAGGCAGCCATGGATGCGCTCGGGGCGGCCCGCGAGACCGATCGGCTCTTCTGGCCTGCGAGAGTTGTCGAAGCGTCCATCCTTGTCGAGAAGCACAACGCGCCGGAGGGCATGGCCGCCGCGAAGGAGGCGTCGTCGCTGTGCCCACGAAGCGCCGATGCAGCGCTCGCGATTGGTCGACTCGCCTTGATGCGCTTCGACTTCGACCTTGCCGAGAGCGCGGCCGCAACCATCGATGCCGCGGTGGCGTCAGTGCAGGGGCATGATGCGCCGAGGCCCGGCACCTCACCTCTCGCGTCGCTGCTGCGCGCGGAGGCCGCGCTGGTGCGTGGCGATCCCGACTCGGCGCTCGAGTCCCTGGCACCGCTGCGCGCGGCATTTCCGAAGCACCGCCAGGCGATCGCGCTCGAGGCAAGTGCGCGTGCGCTCAAGTGGGATGACGAGAAGATGCGGGCGCTGCTCGCGCTCCATGACTCGCTCAGCCCTGGAAGCGGACGCGCGCACTTCGCTGTCGGCGAGCAGCTCGCGATGGCGCGGCAGTACGCCGCCGCCGCGGACATGCTCGAGGAGGCGGCACGTCGAGAGCCCGCGTGGAGCGCTCCGCGCAACGAGCTTGGCCTGCTCGAGATGCAGTCAGGCCGCGACGACCGTGCGCTCGCTGCCCTCCGCGAGGCCGCACGCATGGACCCCTACGAGAAGCGAGTCAGCTTCAGCCTCTACCTGATGGAGGAGATGGCGGGCTGGGAGGTGCTTGAGACCCCGCACTTCCGTGTGCGCTACAGGGCAGGCATCGATGCCGCACTCGCACGCGACATGGTCGCAAGCCTTGAGTCAGTCCATGCGGAGGTGGCTGGGCGCTTTGACCACGAGCCGTCGCAGCGCACGACGATCGAGCTGCTGCCTGACCACCAGTTCTTCGGCGTGCGCATCACTGGCATGCCCTGGATCCACACGGTCGCGGCGAGCACCGGTCCTGTGATCGCGCTCGAGCCGCCGCGCGAAGGTGCGGCAGGCAAGCATCTCGGGCGCTTCGACTGGCTCGATACGGTGCGCCACGAGTATGTGCACACGGTCACGCTTGACCGCACGGCCAACAGGATCCCTCACTGGCTCACGGAGGCCGCAGCAGTCGACATGGAGCACAAGCGTCGGGACTGGCGCACGCATGAGCTGCTCGCGCGTGCGCTCGAGCAGGAGGAGCTCTTCGACCTCGACGAGATCAAGTGGGCCTTCGTGCGCCCGAAGCGGAAGACGGACCGGGCGCTCGCATACGCGCAAGGCCACTGGATGGTGGAGTTCATGCGCGAGCGGCATGGGCCGGATGCGCTGCCGCGCCTGCTGCTTCGCTACGAGCGAGGCGAGAGCGAGGCCGAGGCGATGAAGGCCGTGCTTGGCATGACCCGCGAGCAGTTCATGGCCGATTTCCTCGGGTGGGCGGGGACGCAGGTCAAATCGTGGGGACTGGCGGCGGAGCCTGACGTGTCGACGCTGCTTCCTGCGCGTGACGATGGCGAGGGCCGCGCACCGATTGATGCGGCCACGATTGCTGCGGCACTCGATACGCACCCGGAGCACCCTGACCTGCTGGAGATTGCCGCGCGGCGCGCCGTCGCGGAAGCCGATGCAAAGGCGGGGACAGGCGCGGCGCTTGCCGACCGCGAACGCGACCTGCTGCGCCGTCTCTCGGTGGCACGGCCCTTCGACCCATGGCCGCACCAGCAGCTCGCGCGCGATGCGCTTGCGCGCGGCGATGCGGCCGCAGCGGTTCCGCACCTGGAGTTCCTCGATGCGCGCACCGACGATGAGCCATCGTTCGCGCTTGAGCTGTCGCGCATCGAGCGGGCAAGCGGGAATGTCGCACGGGCCGCATCGCACGCGGATCGTGCAGCGCGAATCGATCCCTACGACCCTGCGACGCGCGAGCTCGCGGCGGCGACGGCGGTCGAGTCGGGCGACATGCCCACGGCACGCCGACACATCGCCGCGCTCGTCACGCTTGAGCCTTCGAATCCACGACATGCCGAGCGGCTCGCCAGGATCGATGCGCTCGCGGCCGAAGGGTCAAGTGCCGCACCTGCGGCGGGCGCGGCTGGGCGCTGATGGCGATTCTGGGGGCTGGGGCAAGGTTCAGGGCGCCCAAATGCCCCGAATTGCCTCGCCTAGGGCTTTGCTCGCGGCATCCAGCGGCTACTTTGAAGCGGGAGACTCTGATCCATGCACGATGATTCACGAATGGTCAGCGCTGCAATCCAGCATGGCGTGGCCGCGGCGTTCCTGCTTTCGGTGGCATGTTCGGCCGGCGCCGACACCTACCCCTGCTCGCTCGGTCCCCCAAGCAGCGCCAACAATGTGGGGCAGTTCAGCATTCCGCTCGCTGGCACGTTCATCGGCAACTACGACGCGGCGACCAATCCAAGCGGCACCCAAACGCGTCCGGGCTTCTCCGGCGGCAGTGGCAACAACCCCATCAACTACACGTCGAGCATTGTGGGTGACGCCGGGTTCGCCGCGTCGCCGTCAGGCACATTCAGGCTCGAACTTGATCCGGCCGGAAGCAGCATCAGTGGACTCTCCGTCAATCTGACGGGGGGCACCGCGCAGCAGTTCGACGTCACGCTCAACATCAACTACCAGACATTCCGCACGATTGCGCCCAACTCCACCTTCCCGGGCGGGTTCACGATCCCGATTCCTCTTGCGGTGGGACAGGTCAACTCGCTCGTCGCGATTCAGACGGCGCCTGCTGCCCTTGTGCTCGGCACGCCGGATTCAAGCGGAACCCCCTTCACCGCGCTTGTGCCGGCGGCGATTGCGCTCGACGCCGAGTTCTCCGGTGCGCCAGTGGGCGGCGATCCGCAGGACGTCGTGATCCCGATCATCGGGCGGTACACCATCACGGGGTCCTCGATCGCGGTGACGGCATCGCTTTCGCTCGAGCAGCAGACCGCTCCCATTCCGGCGCCGCCTCCGATCGACCGGCAGCCACTCGCGCTGCCGACGGTGCTGCCCGCAGGCGGCACCGCGAACCTGCTGCTCAGCGGCACGTTCGCGGCCGGATCGTTCACCAGCGGATTCTCTGCAAGCCTGACGGCCTCCGGTCTTCGTCAGCTGGTCGGCGACATCAATGGCGACGGTGTCGTGAGTGCCGCCGACCTTACCGCGCTCCTCGCAGCCTGGGGCTCTTCGCAGGCATCCGCGGATCTGGACGGCAACGGCACGGTCAACGGTATCGACCTCGCCCGACTGCTCGCGAACTGGGGCTGACCCCCACTGCACGCCATCTCGTGGCACGTTGCGTCAGGCCAGCGCGCTGACGTCGACGTTGCCGCCGCACAGCACGACCGCAGTGGCACCGAGCTCTTGCCTTCTGCGCACGTCGTCGCGGAGCACTGCGGCCACACCGACGCCAGCGCTCGGCTCGATCACCACCTTGAGCCGTTCCCACACGAGGCGCATCGCCGCGGAGATCTCGTGCTCCTCGACCACGATCACCTCGTCGACAAGGTCCCGCACGATCGGAAACGTCAGCTCGCCGAGCCCGGTGCGCAGTCCGTCGGCGATGGTCTGGGGCGACAGCATGGGTTGTCGAACGCCAGTCCGCTTTGAGAGCGCGGCGTCGGCGGCGCCCGCGGGCTCCGCGGCGATCACCCGCGTGCGCGGCGACAGCGCGCGCGTCGCGATCGCGATGCCGCCGATCATCCCGCCGCCTCCTACGGGCGCAACGATGGTGTCGACGTCGGGCACATCCTCGAGGATCTCGCACGCGATCGTGCCTTGGCCGGCGATCACCATCGGATGGTCAAAGGGCGGAATCGCCACCGCCCCGGTTCGTGCGACGACATCCTTGAGACCGGCTTCGCGAGCCGCGAGCGTGGGTTCGCAGGTCGTGACGAGACCGCCATATGCCTCGACCGCCGCGCGCTTCACGGCAGGCGCGCTCGAAGGCATCACGATGTGCGCCGGAATGCCCCGCAGCCGCGCGGCCAGCGCGAGTGCCTGCGCATGGTTGCCGGAGGAGTGCGTCGCCACGCCTCGGGACGCAGAAGCGTCATCAAGCGATCGCACCGCGTTCGTCGCGCCGCGGAACTTGAACGATCCCGTGCGCTGAAACGGCTCTGCCTTGAAGTGGAGCGGTCGTCCTGCGATCGCATCGAGCGACGCGCACCGCATGACGGGCGTGCGCCGGACCCATGCCGAGATCCGCTCTCGCGCGGCGAGGACGTCGCTGAGCGAGACGGCGTAAGCGCCTGAGGCGGGCG
>JBIKNS010000163.1:0-5117 GCA_044358545.1 Phycisphaerales bacterium
TGGTCGCGCCGCAGCTCCTGCAGGATCTTGGCCACGGCGTTGTCGAGGTTGAACAGCCAGCGCTTCCACTGGGCCTCGAGTTCCTGCCGGTTGTAGCGGGTCATCGGGTCATCAAGCCCGCTCTGCGCGATGGCCCACTCGATGAGCTTCACGCCTGTGCCGTCGAACCGGTACAGGGCGAGCGCGTTCGCGAGGCGCCGCGGTGCGGGGACGAATGGATCGGTTGCCTCGAGCGGCACGGCCGTCATCAGGTCTTCGGGTCTCTTCTTCGAGATCTCGGCAAGCCAGCCGCCGCCGGTCGACTGCGCATGCTCGGCAATCGTGGGACGCGAATGGAAGTCGATCGCATCGACGCCGGCGCTCTGGCCTTCCGTCACGTGGTCGAGCGGCGCGATACTTGCGAGCAGCACCTTCTCGCCGACGCTTGGGAACCGCACCCACAGACGCATGTCCGTGCCGCCTTCGCGGCTCAGCATCTCCGTACGCGAAATGACTCCGGTGCCCCATTCGGGCGACCGCCGATGGCGAACCTTGTCGCCCTTCTTGAAAATCGTGGTTTGCATAGACCGCACGCATCCCGGCGTCCATCGCCGGGCTCCCCAAATCACGGTAGGTTGCGTGCGAGATGAGTATAGCCCAGAACCGCCACGGCACCATTGTGTTTCTGGGTGACATCGTCGGGCAGCCAGGCCGCAGGGCGGCGCTTCAGGCGATTCCGCAGATCCTCGAACGGTTGGCGCCTGCGGCGATCATCGCCAATGCCGAGAACATCCGTAACGGGTCGGGATGCACGCCCGACCTCTACCGCGGCCTGCGCGATGCGGGGGTCGATGCGGTGACCCTTGGTGACCATGCCTTCCGCGACGCCAAGATCGTGCCGGAGCTTGAGGCGTCGATCCACCCCATCTGCCGGCCAGCCAATCTGCCCGCGAAGGCCCCCGGCAAGCGCTGGGTGCGCATTGCGCCGGGAGAGCGGTTTCCCAAGCCGATCTACGTGTTCACGGTGCTTGGCCGGATCTTCTTCCCGCTGCCTGCCGATGATCCCTTCGCGACGGCCGATGCGGTTCTTGCCAGCATCCCCGAACCCGACTCGTGCGTCATCGTGGAGGCCCACATGGAGGCCACCAGCGAGAAGCATGCGCTCGCGCACTATCTCGATGGACGGGTCGCTGCGGTGGTGGGGTCCCACACGCACGTGCCGACTGCGGATGCGCGCATCTTCAAGGGGGGCACTGCATACATCACCGACATGGGCATGTGCGGTCCGTACGACACCGTGATCGGGCGCGATGCCGCGATGGTGGTGAAGGGGATGACCACTGCGATGCACGTGGCCTACGAGATGGGCGAGGGAGGCGAGCGCGCGTGCGGCGTGGCGATCACGGTGGATGCGCACTCGTGCCGCGCGACCGCAATCGAGCGCATCGACATCGTGGCCGACCGGACGCGCGCGCCGTTCAGGTAGTGAAGTGGTGCTGGTGCGCAACGACCGGAAGGACCGCGGTCTGCCCGGGCTGTCAGCGCGCTGCCGGTGCGCCGAATCCGCCGCCGCCGGGAGTCTCGATCACGAGCAGGTCGCCCGCACGCACGTCGAAGGCGGCGCGGCCAGCAAGTGGCGTGATGGTGCCGTCCGCGTGCTCAATGCGCTGCGTGCCGGCGGCACCGTCGGTGCCGCCAGCGAGCCCGCGCGGCGGCGTGGCGCGGTGCTGCGAGAGAAAGGAGCCCGCCGCGGGCGCGAGGAATCGGAGTGCGCGGATGGCGCCGTTGCCGCCGGGATGCATGCCGGCGCCGCCGGTGCCGTGGCGAATGGCGAATCGCTCGAGGCGCACCGGATGCCGGCGCTCAAGGACCTCGACATCGGTGATGCGGGTGTTCGTGAGGTGCGTATGGATGGCGTCGCAGCCTGCGCCCGCAGCGGATCCCCCGGCACCGCCGCAAATCGTCTCGTAGAAGCCCCAGTCGCTGCTGCCGAAGAGCAGGTTGTTCATGGTGCCCTGGCTTTCGGCAGCGAGGCCAAGCGCAGAGAGCAGCAGGTCGACGAGGCGCTGGGCCGTGTCGGTCTGGCCTACGGCGACTGCGGGTGCGCGCGCGGCGTCCTCGCCGATGTCGGCGTTCAGGATGCACCCGCGTGGGATGGTGAGCGTCACGGGGTCGAGCAGGCTCTCTGCGACAGGAAGCCCGAGGCTCATGGCGCCCCTTGCGCGCGCCACCAGCAGCCGCATCACGTAGAGGATCGTGGCGCGTGTCACCGACTCGGGCATGTTGAGGTTGCCCGGGTGCGGGCCACCGGTGCCTGAGAAGTCCAGGTGAAGGGTGTCGGGAGTCGGCCGCGTGATCGCCATACGCAGTGCCGTGCCGTCGTCAAGGTGCACCTGATGGATGACAGGTACGCCTAGCGCCACGCGGCCGAGCGATTCGACGGCATCGCGGGCGGCCGCTGCAGATGCGCGCGCGATGTCAGTGCACGCGCGACTGAGTTGCGTGGGGGTTGCTTGTGTGGCGATGGCGCGGAGCGCATCGCGGCCTGTGACGAGTGCGGCTACCTGTGCACGCAGATCTGCGATGTTTTCGTCGGGGCTGCGGCTTGGCCACTGGCCCGACCGAAGGAGTCGATCGATGTCGCCCATTTGCTCGCGACCGGCGGCCACGATTCGTGTCGGCGCAATGACGACGCCCTCCTCGGTGAGCGTGCGCGCGTCGGGGGGCATGGATCCCGGGCGGGTTCCGCCGATCTCGGCGTGATGGGCCCGAGCCGCAACGAAGCCCAAGTGAACACCCGGGTGCGATGGATCGTCCCGTTCATGCACGGGTGCGATCACCGTGATGTCAGGCAGGTGTGCGCCTCCGAAGCGCGGATGATTGACGCACCAGACGTCCCCTGGGCCGATGGCATGCGCCGACCGCACAGCACGCACACACGCGCCAAGGGCGCCGAGATGCACCGGGATGTGGGGCGCGTTCACGATCAGGCGGCCGTCGGCGTCGAGGATGCCGCACGAGAAGTCGAGTCGGTCACGGACGTTCACCGAGAGTGCGGTACGGCGCAGCTGCTCGCCCATCTCGGCCGCGGCGGCGGTGAGCGCGCTTGCGATACGTTCGGTGGAGATCTGCGCGATCGGGTGAGGGGCTGGTGGCGATCCCTCGATCGCCGCCTGTGCGCGAGTGAGGACAGTCGAGCCATCTGCACACTGGCGAATGCGCCAGCCTGCCGGGACCCACGCGGTGCTTCCCATGCGTGAGAGCAGCGCGGGACCAGTGCGGTCGACCTGAGCCGTGGTGTGGCGCTCAGTGTGGCGGGGAATCTCCTGTGTGCATCGGACGCGGATCTCCTCGATCTCGAGAGGCCGCTCATCCGGAGGCGTGCCAAACCGTGCGAGCCATGCTTGTGCGAAGCCGCTGCGAAGGGCGTCAGCGAGTTCGGCCTCTGTTGCATCGGGCGACTCGACGTGGACTGGCATGCCCTCCTCCTGGCCTTGCCTTCGAAGTGTGGCGGCAATCGTGCATGTGGTGGCCTCTCGCGAGATGCCCCATCGTTCGAGTGTGCGCTGCGCCGAGGCAGTGGCTTCATGCACGAGGCGCATGACATGGGCGTGCCAACCCGGAGATCCCATCGCAATGAGGGCGATGCGCGACTCCTCGCGCTGCAGCGGCGTGTCTGAGGCGCCTTGCGCGCAGAGCAGTCCGGCATCCGCGGGCAGGATGACGGCGGGCATCGCGAGCAGGTCTGCGATGGCGCATGCATGAAGGCCGCCCGCGCCGCCAAATGCCACCAATGCATGATCTCGCGCAGACTCCCCGGCGCGCGCCAGCGATGTGCGTATGGCGCCGGCCATGGTCGCGTCGGCGATGGCGACGCACTCGTCCAGCAGCTCATGCATTGAGAGCGGCTCGCTGCGACTGGCGTTGGCTGTCAGGAGCAGCGCCTGCGCGGCATGTGTGGAGGCGTTCACATCGATGGGGATCGGCATCTGTGCAGGATCGATGCGTCCAAGGAGCAGGTGCGCATCAGTCAGGGTGAGCGGGCCGCCGGCGCTGTAGCAGGCGGGTCCGGGGGCCGCGCCTGCACTGTGAGGTCCGACACGCAACGAGCTTCCATCATGCCATAGGATCGATCCGCCGCCGGCCGCGACAGACTCGACGGCCACACAGGGCGACGCGAGCTCGACCTCTGCGACGGTTGTGGTGCGAGAGAGGTCAGGAATGCCCTGCGTGGCCCGTGCCGCATCAGCGCTAGTGCCACCGACATCGAGGGTCACGCAGCGCTCGTATCCAAGCCTCATCGCGGCGCATGCGGCCGCCGCGACGCCTGTGGCTGGTCCGCTCAGCAGGCAGTCCTTGGCCATGTAGTCGCATGCGGGCACCGGTGATCCTGAGCTTGCCGAGAGGAAGACTGCGGCGCCGCGTGCGTCTGCCTGCAGTCGCTCGACAAAGGCGCCGATGGCAGGTCGAAGTGCCGCCTCGATGACGGCGGCGTTGGCACGTGGAAGAAACGATGTGGTGACCGCCGTGTCAGCACTTTGCACCACATGCATGCAGGCCGTGCGCAGCGACTCTGCAGCCGCGCGCTCATGTGAGGCGTTGACACCGCTATGCACAAAGGCAATGGCGATCGCGTCGCACTGCGCGTCGTGCACGCGCGCTGCGGCCGCGGCGAGGTCGGTGCCGTCAAGCGGCACGATCACTTCGCCCCCAGCCGACATTCGCTCGCGTATGCCTAGGGACGCCGCAGCGACAGGCGCCCGTCTCGACGGGGCGAGCGCAAAGATGTCGCGGCGCCGCTGGTCGCCGATCATCAGCGCACCCTCGTGGCCGGCAGTCGTGACCAGCATGACCCGGGCAGTGCGCCCCTCGAGCAGCGCGTTAGTGCCGATCGTGGTGCCGACCCGCAGGTCCACATCCGCGAGCGACTCATCCAGCGCGCGGCCGAGTGCGATGCGTGCGGCAAGGACGGGTGCTGCGCAATCGCACCGGAGACGTGCGGTGCTGCCTTCCGGCGGTGTCGGAGCAGGGGACGATGCAAGCGTGAGAGTGGTGGCGGCCTCCGGCGTTGCGGACGGGGGCGACGACGCCCCGACCACGGCGATGGGACCGCACTCTCCGGCAATCAGCTCGAATCC